>JBGSMI010000189.1:0-5765 GCA_041740215.1 Ferruginibacter sp. | reverse complement strand
TAAAAAAGTTATCCCTCGGGGAAGCGGTGCCGTTATCAGCGAGGATAGTCGCTTTGTATATTTTAAAATAAAGCCTTTTTTTCAGGATACCCGTCAGGCAAAAATAAAGAAGAAGAAGCCGGATGAAATGCCAAAAGATAGTCTTGGCATGATAGAGCTGGGACAAGACAGCGTTATAAAAATAGCCCGGGTAAAATCATTCAAGACTCCGGAAAAAGGTGCTGGATGGGTTGCCTACCAGATGGACAAACCAATCCCTGATAGTACCAAAAAAAAGGCAACAATAGATTCTGCCAAGCTGAAGATGGACTTATTGGTAAAATTGGCCGACTCTGTTATTCGTAAATCAATTGATTCCATTAAAGGTAGAATTGAAAAAGAAGAAGTGATCGTTGCTGCACAAAAGGCGGCGAAGGAAATTTTAAAAAAAGGTGCAGATGAGGAAGTGATGGTGGTGGATGAAATGTTCAGAGATGCAGAAGGAGATGATGTGCCCGGAGCAGGTGCCACGGAAGGAACGGATCTTGTGCTACGTAGTACAACAAATGCAACATTGAAAACCTTTAAATGGGTGAATGAATTTTACTTTGATAAAAAGGGAAATAAATTGCTGGTGGAAACATCTAAGAACACCAAAGATTCTACCAGCAAATCGCAGGTGTTACTGTACGATTTAAAATCGGAGAAAACTGATACCATCATGCGTGGCTGTAATGACTGTAAAAACTATTCGATGGATGAAGCAGGAAACCAGGTGGTATTTCTAGCAGAACGGGATAGCAGTATCAAATCGTTGCAAAAATTTTACAAACTCTGGTATCATACTTCAGGTCAGGATAGTGCGACGCTATTGGCCGATAAAAATACAGCCGGAATGCAATTGGGTTACACGGTGAGTGAGAATGGAAACGTCAGTTTTAGCAAGGATGGTAAGAAAATATTTTTTGGAGTAGCGGAGATTAAAGCGCCAAAAGACACTAACCTGGTAGATTTTGAACTGGCCCGACTTGATGTCTGGCATTACAATGATGATTATTTACAACCGCAACAATTAAAGCAACTCGACCTTCAGTTGAAACGCAGTTATTTGGCAGTAGCCATTGCCGGTAGTAATAAAGTGGTACAGTTAGGTGATGAAAATGCAGAGAATGTATCGCTGGTGAATGAAGGCAATGCAGACTATGTTTTGGCCAACACCAGCAAAGGAAAACGGGTAGAGTCACAATGGACTGGAAGAAGTGTACAAACCGGTTACATCATCAGTACTGCTACCGGATTAAAAAAATTAGTAAAAAGAGATGTCCTTGCTTTTATGCAGCCGTCACCGCAGGGAAAGTTTGTGTATTGGTATGATCCAGCAATCAAAAATTATTTTACCTATGAAGTGGCGACTGGTGCCACTAAAAATATAACAGCAAAAATAAAGATGCCTTTGTACGATACAGAAAATGATGTACCTGATTATCCGGGCGCAGCAGGCAATTCTGGCTGGACAGAAAACGATCGTTACTTCCTGATAAATGACGAATATGATATCTGGCAGGTGGATCCGTCCGGGATTGAAGCGCCTAAAAATATCACCAATGGTTTTGGACGAAAAAACAAAACAAGTTTTGATTATGTAAGACTTGATCGGGAAAAGAGATTCATTAATGCTGATGAAACGGTGTTGCTGCGTTCATTTAATAAGGAAAGTAAATATGCAGGTTATTTCGCAAAAAAAGTAAATGAAGTGGCAGATCCTGCCTTGATTGTTACCGGCCCCTACAGTTTTACCGGCCCATTAAAGGCCGAAGATGCAGAGCGGTATATTTTGCAACGTGCAGATATTAACGAGAGTGAATTGTTTGCAACGGCTGATCTTAAAAATCTTGCGCAGCTTACTGACATTGCCAGTCAGCAAAAAGATTATAACTGGCTTACAGTAGAACTGGTAAAATGGAAAATGTTCGATGGTAAAATGAGTGAAGGATTATTGTATAAACCCGCCAATTTCGACCCGAAGAAAAAGTATCCCATTATATTTTATTTTTACGAACGCAACTCAGATGGGTTATATAATTACCGACCACCGGCACCGAGTGCTTCGATTGTAAATGTTCCCTATTTTGCCAGTAACGAGTATTTAATTTTTGATCCAAATATTTATTATAAAACAGGCGAACCTGGACAGAGTGCTTATAACAGTGTAGTGAGTGCTGCGAAATATTTATCAAAAATGTCTTTTGTGGACAGCGCCAGAATGGCATTGCAGGGACAAAGCTGGGGTGGTTACCAGATTGCATATCTGATTACCAAAACCAATATTTTTAGGGCAGCAGGAGCAGGTGCACCGGTTGCAAATATGACGAGTGCTTATGGTGGTATTCGCTGGGGAAGCGGAGTCAACAGGCAGTTTCAGTACGAAAAATCGCAGAGTAGGATTGGGGCTACTCTATGGCAGCGGCCCGATCTATATATTAAAAACTCTCCTTTATTTGGTGCGGATAAAGTAACAACTCCTTTGTTGATGACGCACAATGATGCAGACGATGCTGTTCCCTGGTACCAGGGTATCGAGTTCTTTACTGCATTGCGTCGCTTAAATAAAAAAGTATGGCTGCTACAATATAATGGAGAAGCCCATAACCTGATAGAACGAAAAAACAGGAAAGATCTTTCTGTAAGACTTGGGCAGTTTTTTGATTATTATCTAAAAGATGGTAAACCAGCTAAATGGATCAAAGACGGGTTGCCCGCAACGGAAAAAGGAAAAAACTGGGGATTGGAAATAGAATAATAGAACCATAACATTAATAAAAAACTCCCTGCAAAAGCGGGGTGTTTTTTATTAAAAGAAAGAGTCATTTCAGCGTAAAGACGCATTTATTAAAAAAGGTGTAAAGTTGGTTAGGTGATAGCAGTAAGGTGGAATTGAGTGTACGATTGATCGCCCTTTGAGGGTAATTTTCTTTATTTTTGCAGCCAATGAAACATCTTGCAGCGCTCAATCCATTTTTTTGGAAATACCGGTCCCGTTTACTCTTAGGGTTACTCTTTATAATACTCACCAATTATTTCAGGATATTGGCTCCGCAGTTGACTGGTTATGTGGTTAATTCCGTAGTCAATAAGGCGGAGCAAACTTCGTCGCTTTCTCAGCAACCCATTCAAAAAAAACAATATGATTTCGTAGTACAAAAAATCATTTCGTTGTTGGAACAGAAAAGTTTTGGCCAGCAAATTTTCTGGTGTGGAATTACATTGTTGGTTCTGGCGCTGATCAGTGGAGTGTTTATGTTTTTAATGCGGCAAACCATTATTGTAATGAGCCGGTTAATTGAGTTTAGTCAGAAGAACCAGGTATTCAGCCATTACCAGCAATTAGATACCAACTTTTATAAAACGCATAGCACCGGCGATCTGATGAGTCGCATTTCAGAAGATATCAGCCGGGTAAGAATGTACACCGGACCTGCAATGATGTATTTTGTTAACCTGGCAACCGTACTTATTTTCAGTATTTATTTTATGGTTCAGGCCAGTCCAAAACTTACCATCATTGCTTTATTTCCATTACCGATACTTGCGGTAACCATCTATTTTGTAAACACCATCATCAACCGGAAAAGTGAGCGCATTCAAGCCTTATTAAGCGATCTTACTACCAATGCGCAAGAGTCGTACAGTGGCATTCGGGTCATCAAATCATTTGTTCAGGAAAAGGCCATGCTGGGATTTTTTACAGCAAATAGCGAAGCGTATAAACAAAATGCTCTGGGGCTGGCAAAAACAGAAGCGATTTATTTCCCCAGTATTGGTTTGCTGATTGGTATGAGCACCCTAATTACGATTATGGCTGGCGGCATGGACGTAATAAATGGCGTGCCTGGAGCTACCGTAGGAACCATTGCAGAGTTTGTCTTGTATATCCAGATGCTCACCTTTCCGGTAAGTGCCATTGGCTGGACGGCCAGTATGACCCAACGTGCAGCGGCTTCGCAAAAGCGGGTCAATGAATTTTTGCAAACTAGTCCTGCTATACGTAACCCCGACAATGCAGCAAAACCTGCATTCACAGGCAGCATAAGTATTGCCAATGTTGATTTTACTTATCCACATACGGGCATCCATGCGCTGTCAAATTTTTCGCTTCAAATTAAAAAAGGGGAGAAGGTTGCTATTGTCGGAAGAACCGGTTCCGGTAAATCTACCATTGCCCAATTACTGCTACGAATGTACGATGCACAGGAAGGGCTGATCTTGTATGATGGTGTGCCGGTGAATCAAATAGAATTAAACTGGTTACGAAACCAAATAACGTATGTACCGCAGGATGTATTTTTATTCAGCGAAACTGTACAAAATAATATTGGCTTTGGATTGGAAAATGCCAGTTTGGAAGACGTAAAAAAAGCAGCCCGCCAGGCATGTGTTGATAGTGAAATCGAAGGGTTTTCCAATGGTTATCAAACTATGATTGGTGAACGGGGCGTAACCCTTAGCGGAGGACAAAAGCAGCGGATAGCCATTGCCCGTGCATTGGTTAAAAATCCAGCGATGGTGATCTTTGATGATTGTTTAAGTGCCGTAGATGCCAAGACAGAAAAAAATATTTTAAATAATCTAAATGCCTGGTGGAAGGATAAAACAGCGATCATTATCACCCACCGCATTTTTTCATTGTTGCAATTTGATACCATCATTGTATTGGATGACGGCAAGATTGTGGAGCAGGGTACACATGCTGATTTATTGCAACAGAATGGATATTACGCCGGTATGTATGCCAGGCAGCAGGCGCAGGATGGTGGGAAGAATGAGCAATAAGCAATGAGCAATAAGCAAGGAGCAAAAAGCAAGGAGCAAAAAGCAATAAGCAATGAGCAATGAATGATTACCAATAAATAATTCAATTAGCGAATAGAGTTAAGTTAAGTTAAGTGTGACCCGTTATATTGGGTGGTTAATTTTGAAAGTACAATATTTCACCATTGATCATACGCCATCCATCAGTCACTATTCAAAATTGATCATTCACCATTGACCATTCGCAATTGACCATTGACAATTCGCAATTCACAATTCACCACTGACCATACACCATTGACCATTCGCAATTGACCATTGACCATTCGCAATTCACAATTCACCATTGGCCATTCACCATTGACCATTGACCATTCACAAATCGACCCGTCATTTTATTCTTTACACGCCAACAAGTGATAATTGAAGTGAATTCCAGCGTTTTTTTGCGTAGTTATCAACACTATTTCCCAGATGCGGATAAGTTATTTCTAAAATCCGATGGTTTATTTTGCTATTTCAAAAACAGCTATATCTTTGCCCAGTATTTGAAATATTAATTACATCGAATTCATTTAAAATTTACAACTGTGGCGTACGAAAACAACGACAAAAAAATGGAAAGCGTTTATAGCAAACGCATTAGAGCTGGCAAACGCAGGACTTACTTTTTTGATGTAAGAGAAACCCGTGGCAATGATTATTATTTGACCATAACGGAAAGCCGCAAGCGTTTTGATTCTGAGGGATACGACCTGCATAAAATATTTTTGTACAAAGAGGATTTTAATAAATTTATTAAAGGTCTTGGAGAAGCAATAGATCATGTAAAAACAGAATTAATGCCCGACTTTGACTTCGATGCGTTTAATCATTACACCCCTTACGAAGGCGAAGATGGCCAACAGCAAGGTAGTTATGCTGAAAATGCGGGCTACGAAAAGCCGGCTGAAATTGCTACTGAAGTAAGTGTTGAG
>JBGSMI010000167.1:0-54575 GCA_041740215.1 Ferruginibacter sp. | reverse complement strand
TACAAACCTCCAATGCATCTGTGCAATCTATTTGCACAGTAAAAAATATTTCAATTAATTTTACACTTCCCTCATAACCCCCCTTTAGGGGATGGGGGCTTTCATGCCAGTAAACCGCAACGCACTCATCCGCTACCGCACCATCGACAAATGCCTTCAAAACCGCCGTCGCAAGTGGACGATTGATGATTTGATGGCTGCCTGCAATGATGCCCTCTATGAATACGACGGCATTGAAACAGACATTAGTCTGCGGACCATCCGGCTTGATATGAAAGCCATGCGTAGCGATACGCTTGGTTATAATGCACCAATCATTGTGCAGGATAAAAAATATTACACGTATGATGATGCTAATTACTCCATAGCCAACAGTCCGCTTACTTCGCAAGACCTGGGCATACTGCAGGAAGTGTCGCACCTGCTTCGCCAGTTTAAAGGCTTTACCCACTTTAACGAAGTGAGCGAAATGGTCAATAAACTGGAAGACAAAATTTACAGTGAACAAAACCAGCAAGCTTCTGTAATCGATTTTGAAAAAAACGATCTGCTCACCGGTATTGAATGGCTGGATGTTTTATACAAAGCCATTGTAAACAAAACCACGCTCTTACTCACCTATCAATCTTTTAAAGCCCGGCAAGCCAGCGATATTATTTTTTATCCTTACCTGCTAAAGGAATATCGCAACCGCTGGTTTATTCTCGGTATGAAAAAGCAAGGAAAAGAAATCATCACTTTTGCTTTAGACCGCATACAACAGATTACAACGAATGACAACGAACTTTTTGTACAGCACAAAAACTTTGAGCCGCACACTTATTTTAATGACATCATCGGCGTAACCCGCAATGCGGCTGAAATGCCTACCACGGTTATCTTTTGGGCAAGTCATTTACATTCGCCTTATATAAAAACCAAACCCATTCATGCTTCACAAAAAATTGTGGAAGAAGTAAGGGGTGGCACCCACTTCAGCATTGAGGTTATACCCAACTTTGAAATGGAGAAAGAATTAATTGGTTTTGCCGAAGGCATTAAAATACTGTCTCCAAATAATATCGTTCGGCAAATAAAAAGGAAAGTCAGATTGATGGCAGCCTTGTATGAAGCAGGCCAGGAGTAACTACTCCCGCCAGTCCATCAATTTAAAATCTATTCATACTTCAACAAAAACACCGGGTTAATAGCTTTAAAAGAAACCCTGCCATTACTGTCCACCTTTTCTCTTAATGGCCTTATCACAATACCTTCTCTGTACACATCATTCAAAACAGATTTACCCATGCTTTTATTTACCAGTTCTTCAATTGAATTAGTGAGTACATAATCGCTTTCCAATATTGGCACAGTAACAAAGCCCATTTCACCCATCACCTTTACAAAATCGCTGTAATCCAAATACCGGTACTCATCAATATTGAATGCCGAAAAGAAAAACACCTGCTGTCCTTTCAACTTGTATTTATTGCCTTGCACACCTTCTCCAATCACTTCACCCTGCAAAGCATAATTGCTTTTTAGCTCAACCAGTTTTTCTTCTATCTGCATCTCCCTTGCAAGTTTCCATAACGTGTTATCTGGGGTTTCAAGTAATTCTAAATTTCTACTGCATACACCAAACACGCCATCCTTAATAAAATAAGTAACAGATGTTCCATCTAATTTTTCCGTTACATAACAAGGTTCATTGTTGAATTTATCTAACAGCTCCTGCAATACCTGCACCCTTGTTTCATCAGTTTTAGGAATGAATGATGGAAAGCCGCCTTTCATTATGCCAGACAAACTTGCTGGTATGGGCGGCTCGTATTTTTCAATTCCTAAAACTTCGGTTACGTCCAATCCTTCTTCAATATTTATGCTACCAGGCAGTATCGAAAGCGGAAAACAAATGCCTTGTGATATTTGTCCCCTCAACCTGATCGTTCTAACCCTCATACCTCTCACTTTCATAAATTCAAATGCTGGATTTTCTGGTAGTAGCGCATCAATCTCCACATATACACAAAGATCTCCTTCATTATATTCACCTTTTTTCACCACCAGTTGCCACCCGAGTACCGTTGCTTTTACAATGGCATCTGCGCCGAGTATTGGCTCTATTTTTTTTATTTTTTGTATGGATGCTAATTGTCTCATTGTTTTATATAAGTTTAATAATGGCTACCAGCCATAGTGATTAATTATTCATTTTAATTCCATCTATAATTTCTACCAGTGTTTTCTTCTTACTCCGGTATTTCGCTTTTGATAGGTTGTTTCTCTTTTCCCAACCGCCCGAGCTGTCGCCAAGTAAACGCCTAAGTTCATATCCTGCAGTTGTTTTTTGCAAGTAATCCCTTATTTCCGTTTCCCTCTTCAGCAATTCAATATCAACAGCTTTTACTTTTGTAATTAAATGTTGCCTTGTCCTCAAAACAAACCGCCACTTTTCTTTAAACACAAACACTTTCACCAGTTCCTTTCTCCATTTATGTTTTACATATTGTTCTTCAAACAACGCTTTTTCCTTTTCGGTAAAATGTAGTCTTACAAAGTCACTATGTTCTGGCTGTAATACCGTCTGCTCTATGTGGACCCATTTTTTTCTTTTACTGCTGCACCTCGGTTTTCTTTTAAAGTCTTTGCGGTTGCAGTATTCGGTTTTATTTATTTTATCCAAAATGTTTTGATAGAATAGCGCATCCTTGCATCTTGCCACATCATCCCGTAAAACAAAAAATCGTTTCCAGCCTTTTACTATAGGCGGATGTACATCTACATATCCCAGGTTTCTTTGCCGTTGCCATATTTGTTTTCGTTCTTTATGCAGGGTTAATAGATTCTTTTCCTGTGCAATTTTTACAGCCCTCTTTTTTTGCCGGGCTGTTTTTAATTTGTAGCAAAATATTTCGCTGCCAAATTCCTGAATAAATTTTTTCTCCATAAAAATTGTTTTAGTTCCGTTCGTTCAATGCCACCTCATGATGGCGTGTACCTCAATTTATTTATGGATGTGTAATTTTTTTTCATCGTCTTGATTTTATACTGCTCTTTAATTTACTTCCTCTATACAAGTTCCCTTCAGAAGATTCAGGGGCTTTCCCTAATGCACAATTTTATTAGCACAACTGCTGCTTGCAAAAGCATCCGGCTTGGCTTTAAAAGTAAATCCCATGCCCATGATATAGCCCATTGCGTCTTTCAACGCATCATTACTTTTAAAACTCGGGTTGGTGTTTATGTCCACATGCACTTCCATATCCACACTATACCGGCTAAAAATATTACATAAGGGATATGCCACTTCAATACTCTTCGCCACTTCCAACAGCATCCTTTCTTTAATACTCATTTTTTGCAAAGTGGTTTCGTTGCAGATGTACATGAAGCCACCCTTTCCTTTTCTTATAAAAACAATTACGGTAGCAAATTCTGTATCTCTTCCTTTCACCTGGCTATCGGTACCGATGCACACTTTTAATTCATGGCCCATTTCTCTTTCTCTTGCAATAGCAGCCCTTACTTCATCCTCAATCGGGATGCGTATTTTTTCTCCATTCAATTTTCTCCATTGCTGTTGCATTGCTTCATGTTTTAAAGCCCCCTCTATCTCCCCCGAAAGGGGAAGAGATGGAGGAGATTGTTTAGAAGATTATAAAATTATTTTTGTTGACGAACATTTATTTCATTGTGGAGCGACATTGGCGACGCTCCGTTCAACATTTTTTCTTTGGTCATCTTTACCCACATTTTTTTGTCTGAACGATGATTTTAAAAGATTGATAAGATTTAGAGGACTCTGAAATTAAAAATCCTTTTAATCCTTTTCATCTCCCCAAACCTGCCGGCCGGCAGGTTCCCGTTCTTACAATTTTGCGGATGAAGCAAGACTCGAACTTGCACTACCAGCTCTTCAGACAGGCACTCTACCATTGAGTTATTCGTCCATTTTGTTTGCAACAGATTTGTTGATTGATCCATATTCCCTCATTATCGAATTAGTCTGTTATCAAACAATTATTTTATTGAGTCCTGGAGAAGATTCCCTGTCTGCTTGACGCAGTCAGGCAGGGAACTATCTTCCTTCGATTTGCAGTCGAATGCATACGCCATGTCTGCCAGCAGGACATTTGCGGAGCGTAAAGGACCCGAACCTTTGCACCGTTTTACCGATGTATGATTTAGCAAACCACTGCATTACCGCTCTGCCAACTCTCCAATAAAGATTGTGGAGAGCGAGGGAATCGAACCCCCCGAACCTTTTGGGTCAACTGTTTTCAACACAGCTTTCTCGTCCATCCGGACGCTCTCCATTTTATTTTTTGAGGATGAAGAAAGATTCGAACTTTCAACCATCGGCTTAACAAGCCACCGCTCTGCCTCCCGATAGCAATCGGGAGAGCTATTCATCCATTATTTGTTTGAAAAGGAATTTTTAAAGATTGATGGAATTAAAAAAATTACAGCATCCATAATCTTTTGATCATTTTTATCCACCCCAATCCCAGATCAAACAAATTGTAGTCCCGGAAGGATTCGAACCTTCAACCCCCGAATTAAAAGTTCGGTGCATCTAACCATTGAGCTACGAAACTATTTTGTGATGACTAAAGGACTTGAACCTTTAACCACTATCGTATCAGGATAGCACTCTGCCAATTGAGTTAAGTCATCTTCTGTTGCGACCGCAAGATTCAAACTTGTATCCTCCGGCTTGTGAGACAGACATGTTGCCATTACACCAGGTCACAATTTTATTTTTTGTTGACTTAATTGGATTCGAACCAATAATCTTTTGCGTATAAGGCAACTGCTCTCACCGTTAAGCTATAAGTCAATTTTCGTTGGCTTAACAAGACTCGAACTTGTATCACTGCGTCCGTAGCACAGCATTCTTCCGTTGAACTATAAGCCATCATTGTGCGGCTTCCGGATTTGAACCGGATACGATCCTCTTATGTTTACCTCTTCAAAAGAGGAAGACGATTATGTTACCATTACACTCAACCGCATTGGTTGACTCCGGGACTCGAACCCTGTTCTTCACATTCACAGTGTGGTGCTTTACCTGTTAAGCTAGGGCCAACATTTGTTATTGAGATTGGACTCGAAACAATATCAGCAGAATCAAAATCTGATATGCTGCCATTGCACCACTCAATAACTTGCGGTTCGTACGAGAGTCGAACCCGTTACAACAGATCGACAATCTGTGATGTTAGCCGTTACACCAACGAACCATTGTAGCGGAGTACTTATTGATGCTGTACTGCACACTACCGTTTCAAGGGGTTGTAGTCTGTATGGGATTCGAACCCACATCACTAAGTAGAAAGTTTAGTATCCTGAACCATTAGACCAACAGACCGTTTAGTATAGTAGGCAAGACTCGAACTTGCAGCCTCTCCGGTCCAGGCGGAGTATCCAACCAACTGGAATGCTACTATATTTTAATCTCAAAGAACTTTTAAAAAGCTTCCCCGTTGCATCTCACGGGGAAAGCTTTACTCCTCCTTCTGCCTCTGATTATTTTATTCGTTTCTTTATCCGGTTAAATACAGCTTCAGCAAATGCCTGCGCCAGCCATACTACTATCAAAAATGTCATACCCTTTTTTTTAATACTTAATATTTTTGGTTTCTTTTTTCTGCCTTTGCAATCAAAGGGCCGACGAAGTGTATCATGATCATCAAAAATTTCAGTACATGTAATGTTTCCATTTTACCCTTCTTTATTTTGGAGCCATTGCTAAAAGCAAAAGCCCGGTCGTTTTTTAAATCGACCGGGCTTCAATATTGTAAAAGGCGTTTATGCCTTCACCTGTTTATACCACGGTCGTATGTTTGGATACAGATTACTTATATGTTTATCAAAGCGGTTACAAAAATTTTGCACGCTGCCCAACCACATACTGGTTGATTGCTGTAATCGTATCGTTGTTAAAATATTAATTGGACTATTCTATTTGTTTTTAAAATTAGCTGTGATCGAAATTGTTGCACACTTATTTTAAGCTCTTTAAAATACCGGGCATTAAAAAACCCCGGTTTTTAAATCGGGGCTTTATTACTTAGTGTTGGTAAACTTTATGATTATGCACCCGAATAATCATTACCGAAAACTGTATCATATCCTATCGGACTGAAGCAGCTTTTTGATTCGATATGTAAATTATTGCGTTGCATGATATTTTTTTTTCTGCTGCAAAGATGGAAGTATTTTTTTCAATTTGCCAAATTTATTTTTAACATTTTTATTAACAGTCAAAAATGAAACCGGCTCAATACCAGTAAAATCAATGGTTTCAGGGCAATAAATATTTTTTATTTTTCGCCAAACACAATTGTTCCAATTTCCACATCGCCATGCTGATTGTCCATCATTACATTTTCAATTTCGATTGATTCGCTTCTTTCCCCAAAATGGCTGAATGTTTTTATCCGGATAATCGAAGGAATATTATTGCCATTGTAGTGACCATAATAATTTACCCGGATTTTATATTTACCAGTCTTTGCCTGCTTCGCCTGGTAAATTGCAGGACCATTGTTACCGTATTGCCAATTACTGTTTCCATAAATAGCAGCCCCACTTTTTGCAGATTCGTTACTTTTTGAAACCACTTCACCGCCCGGTTCAATTATCGTTATCGTGGGAGAATATCCGCCATTTCCATCCAAGGCGATTCTTAAACGAGCGGGCATTTTTTTTAACAATGCAATCGGAATTCCGGATACATCAAGCATGCTTTTTTGTGCCCAAATTATTTCATTCATTTCATACAGCATCGTTGCTTTTATAGCAAGATTTTCAGGCTCTTTATTTTCTGTGTTCATCTTAATGGCATCATACATTACATCAACAGCCTGCTGATAGTTTCCCTGCTGGTAATGAGCCCAGGCCAGGTCTCTTTTTAATGCCAGGTTGCTGCTGTTATCTGCTGCCATTTGCTCATAAACCACAATGGCTTCTTCAAACATTTTCCAGCTTTCCAAAACCCATGCAACTGAATGCTGTATAGCTTCTACTCCATTGGCAACTTCTGCAGCGTTCATCAATATATCCAATGCTTCTGCTTTTAAACCATTGTTAAAAAAATGCTGCGCCATATCAAAATAGAAGCCTGTTTCTGTAGCGTGTTCTTCCAGTAATTGTTTATAGGTTATTGATTTTTCTTTTAACGGAACGGCGGCTATTTCCTGCAGGTATTCCACATCTTCCATATCTTTTAGCCGGTAGCTTCCGTAATGATAATAGTTGTAATAGTTGTGTCCTTTTTTACTTGTAATTATAATGGCACCATTTACAGCTCTTGGGCCATAGAACGCTCCGGCTTGTGCATCCTTCAACACCGTGATGCTTTCAATATCATTTACATTGATAATGTCATTGATATTACCTGTAAGCGGTATGCCATCCAAAACATATAACGGCTGGTTGTTACCACTAGTTGATGCGGCGCCTCTTATGGTGATTGTTGCCCGATTGCCCGGAGCTCCGGAATTTTGAGTTACCATTAAACCTGCAACTCTGCCCTGCAATGCCTGCTCCACGGTACCTGAATTTGGAATTTCATTTGCCCTGATGTAAGCGACCGATCCAGTAATATTTTTCTTCCTTGCTGAACCATAACCAATCACTACTACTTCATCCAGATTGTTGCTGCCGACATTCAGCCCTGACAGTTTACCCGTAATGGTATTGTTTGGATCCAGTTGGTTTGGCTGCTTCGACGTAACGGATTCTGTTTGGCCTACACTTTCAAAATCCTGCCGGTTTAGTATGATGGGCATTTCATTTTTGTCTATCTTTTTTATCCGCTCATTATAAACATTCGCCACCCTGCTGATGATGTCAAATTCAGCCTTTTGTTTTACCTGGTTACGCTGCTTGCGGGTATCCGATTTTACATACTGTAAGAGTTTACATTCGTCCTGCAAGTCTTTCGGTGCTTCAATATTATATTTTATGTAATCCTCCACTCTTTCCAAAACGATATAAGCTGTATGCTGTGTTACCACATTTTCTTCCAGCCCAAAATCCAATACCTTTCCCCATTCATAGTTATCCATCATTTTATCAAAACGCAGCAGCATTGTTATCCGTTTGATTGCAGGCTCGTTGCAACTATTCTCAGCACGGAAAATATGCTGCTCTGTACCTGAGACCGAATTGCTATTTCCATAATGAAAAACCAAGGTATCTGTTTCATTTATCATGCTGCCATTGATCATTATCGGCTGATTGATTTTTATGGGAAACGATTGCTCCATCACAATTTTGCCACTGGAAGATGTTATGCCCAATAACCAGTTGTCTGCATTACTACTCCTGTCTATTGCCTTGTTCATGCTGGTCGCATTCAGGTCAATTACTTTACCGCCGCTGCCACCAACAATCAAATTCATTGCCCGCATGTCGGGGTTACGGGCACTGGTAATACAAAACATTAATGCGTCTTTTATTTTTGGCTTTCTGTTGCCATAAGTATTTCTTCCGTCAGTAAACAACATGCATGTTTCAGTTAGATTTTTCTTCAGATCAATGCAACCCAATTGTGTAGCGCCATTGTAAATGATGTTACGCAGGTATTGCATCCACCGGTTATTGTTGCCGCTGCCTACATTGAAAACCGCTGTATCAAGCAGTTTATAATTAAAGGGCACAATTGTAATCTTCCGCACGGAATGATAGGCAATGAACTGTTGTAGAAAAGTAATTTCCTTATCTACGTCCCTGTTTTCTGCAGAGGCGGAGGCATCCCAAAAAATGGTCAGCTCTTTTGGGTTAATCTGGTAGCTGGTATCAATCTTTGGCTGAAAGCGAAGTGCAAAATATTTTTGCCCGCCCATTGTATCGGTACATAAAACCGTTTGCTTTTTGAGTGGTACAGAAAAAGCAATGGCGGAGTTTAGCCTTATATTCTCCGCATCATACTCAAGCTGGTATTGATCACCAAACTGGTTGAATGGCTTACCCGAAATAATACCGGTATAGCTTTGGGGAATTACCGTTGTATTTAGAGCTTGTATTGATAAATGGAAATGCTTCAGTGTATCAGGAATACTGAATGGGAGTATGTACTTCAAATTATTATCTTCTACCACAAGTAGTTGCTGAATCGTAAAAGTAATTCTTCGGCTACCCTTCGCCGGTACAGGGTAAATATTCAACCTGTAATGATTGTTGTAATCCATGCTAAGCAGGGCCGGGTCAATCCGCTTACCCACAATTCTGTTGTAGGCATTGGTTGCTTTCCATTTTTCTTCCAGCGTGCCGTGCCGGTATTTACCATTCAGCTCCAGTTGAAATGAAGTGATTACCTGGCCCGGCTTTAGCTGAAATTGGTGCAGCCCTTCAATCTCCTGTTCATTGGGATTGTAAAATTCCATTTCAATAAAAGTGATAGCGGTAAATTGTCCTGCCTTTATATCTACACTGCAATTTTTTAATTGCATGGGCCGGTTCCATTTTGTTGTTTGTATTTGTGCCTGTAGTTGTAGTTGTAGCAGTACCAGCAAGGAGATTAATATATTTCTCATAAGCATGTTTTGCTTACAGATGCAGGAAAAATATTGATTGCATAAAGAGGATGAAATTATTATTGCCTCGTGGCGGTATATTAAATAATTTCTCAACAGCAGCATACAGCATGATTTTTCCACAACTTAATCAGCTTGCTTTATTTAGGTTCTTTCTAAATTAAATTACACCACAATTAAAAAAATGATGAAGAAAGCAAAACCCAAAAAGCGTCCGCCTTTAAAAACACGGATATCGCATACCCGTAAACCAACTGATCTTACTGATATTCAATGGCAGATTATATTGCGCCAGCAAATTGCAGAAGATGAAAATTTTAGCATTCAAAAACTAAGTGAAGGTTTGGTTTTTGCAGATTACAAAGTAGAAAACTCCAAAACAGCCGCTACCTACAAAGTTGCATTACGCAGTGCAGATAACTCGCTTAACTATTGCAGTTGTCCCGATTTCAGAACCAATCAGTTAGGAACTTGTAAACATGTTGAAGCAGTTTTGCTAAAGATAAATGCAAAGCCTGCCTTAAAGAAGCAACTCGCAATTTCGTACACGCCACCTTATACATCTGTGTATTTAGACTACAGGGGCGAACGAAAAGTTAAGCTCCGTATTGGTACGGAAGAGTCCCGTTCTTATGAGCGAATGGCCAAAGGTTTTTTCAATAATAATTTAGTCCTGTTGGAAAACGCTTTTTTGAAGTTTGAATCTTTTCTGCAAAAAGCACATAAACTACACCCTGAATTCAGGTGCTATGAAGACGCACTTGAATATATCATTCAAGAAAGAACCAGCCTGCACCGAAAACAGGTGGTGAGTGAAAAACAATCTACCCTTTTTAAAAACATCAGTAAAGCTAAATTATTCCCTTATCAGGAAAAAGGTGTTTTGTTTGCTGTAAAGGCCGGCAGGTGTATTCTGGCTGATGATATGGGACTTGGTAAAACACTACAGGCAATCGTAAGCACTGAGGTATTGAGAAAGCAATTCAATATCAGCACTGCTATTATTATCTGCCCAACCTCTCTAAAATATCAATGGAAAACGGAGATCGAAAAGTTTACAGGGAATAAAAATGTTGCCGTAATAGAAGGAAACATCTTGACCCGAAAAAAGCTTTATAGCTCCAACACAGCTGACTATGTAATTGTTAGTTATCAAATGGCATCTAATGATTTTATGTATCTCAACAACATGCAGGCCGATGTATTAATTTTAGATGAAGCACAGCGAATAAAAAACTGGAAAACAAAAACATCTGCCGCAATAAAGAAAATTAAAACTACTTATGCATTTGTGCTAACAGGGACACCGGTTGAAAATAAAATTGAAGATCTATATTCGTTGATGCAAATTGTAAACCCATACGTGCTAGGTTCGCTACACAACTTTTTATCCAGGCATCAGATAACAGAAGAAGGCACCGATAAAGTAATTGGCTACAAGGATTTGAATGATGTAGGTGTACTGCTGCAGGATGTAATGTTGCGCCGCACAAAAAATCAGGTATTGAAAGATTTGCCCATGCGGATGGATAAAAATCTTTTTGTTCCACTTACATCTCAACAGTTGGAACTGCATACAGAATATGCTGATAAAGTTGCACGGTTGGTAAATAAATGGAAACGGATGCACTTTTTAAATGAGGAAGACCGGCAGAAATTATTGATGTATCTGAATATGATGCGGATGGTGAGTGATACAACTTACATTATTGATCAGGAAACCAATTACCAAACTAAACTCGATGAACTACAAAATATTTTAGATGATATATTGGGCATGCCGGATGAAAAGGTTGTAATATTTAGCCAATGGGAACGGATGACAAGATTGGTTGCAATTATTTTAAAGGAAAGAAATGTCGGCTTCGAGTACCTGCATGGTGGCATACCGGGTAAGAAGCGGGGCGATCTTTATGCAAACTTTACGAACGATAAAAACTGTAGAGTATTTTTATCAACTGATGCCGGAGGTGTTGGGCTTAATTTACAATCGGCTGCCTACCTGATTAACCTTGATATACCGTGGAACCCGGCAGTGCTGGAACAAAGAATCGGACGGATATACAGACTTGGTCAAAGGAAAAACGTAAGTATCATCAACCTTGTTTCACAAGATAGCATCGAGCACCGGATGCTGGATGTATTAAAATTTAAGTCAGGTATTGCAGCGGGCATTTTAGATGGTGGCGACAATGATATTTTCATGGGGGATGATAAGTTTAAACAGTTTATGAAATCTGTGGAATCTGTTACTACCGGGCTTACCGACATGCAGCCAGGCGTTGATATGACGGAAGCGAGGGAAATTGAAAAGCAAATGGCAGTAGAGCCGGATGGAACCATTGTTGAAGTTGAATTGACGGAAGAAGATATTGTAACGAAACCAACAGTAAGCCAGCCAGATAATAATCATGGAACTGATACGGCAGGCAAGACTGCTGATAAAACAATCGAGGAAGAAGTAGTTGAAAAAGGTGCCGGCTTTTTAGAGGGCTTGTTAGCTATTTTGAGCAACCCGGAAAGCACGCAGCGATTAGTAAATAACATTACTGAGACAGACAAAGAAACCGGGCAAACCTACCTAAAGTTACCTATCAGTAATTCGGGAGTTGTAGAAAATGCTTTGAAGGTATTAAGTGGTTTGTTTAGCGGGTTGAGCAAGAAATAAAATCCAATTGTTCTAAAAATAAAACTGAATCGGTATTACACAGAATAGCGATTTTGTATACTGTATTAGCAGATATATTTCGCTTTTTTAAATTTACGACGGCATCTAATCATCCTTGTAAATCAAAAGTGTCACTTTTGATTTACAAGGATGATTATTTTATTTTAGGAAGTTGATTTTGCATAAAATCTTTAATATTACATACCAATATTCCTTCTTTGGTTTTGTATGTTTCAATATCTGGTACTATAACGTAGTTCTTTTTTGTTTTTAAATCTTCAATGCTTTGGTAGTAGCCTTTACTTAGGCTAGGTGCGTTATTGAGCTTTACTTCTATACTGGCGATAGCGTGTACACCCCTTGCTATTACCATATCACATTCGGCACCTGCTTGTGTGCGGTAGTAATATAATTGTAATCCGGCTGGTAGCATTTGTAATACCTGTTCTACCACATATCCTTCCCATGAGTTACCTGCCAGCGGATGGCCACGTAATGTATGCAGGCTGGTGATGTTGCTGGCGTTGTGCAGTAAGCCACTATCTCTGATGTAAATTTTGGGTGCCTTTACCAGGCGTTTCATTGTGTTTATATGAAAAGGCTGCAGGCGGTGAACCAGGTAAGCACCCTGTAGATATTCAACATATCTTGTAACGGTGGGTGCTGTTATACCGATGCTTCTTGCAATTGTCTCTGCATTCCATAGTTGGCCGTGCGTGTGTGCAAGCATGCTTAATAACCTGGCCGTAATACTTGTGGTGAATTCTACGCCAAACAGAATACTTAAATCTCTTTCTACATAACTGCGGATAAAGCCGTTTAGCCATTCTGTAGAGCCCGATTCGTTGCGGCTTAATAAGGAGGATGGAAAGCCGCCTCTTAGCCAATGTTTATTTTTATCTATTTTTTCTGGCAGTTCCAAAATATTTAGTGGTGTCAGTTCCCGGTAGGCAATTCTTCCGGCCAATGATTCGCTTACACCCTTTACCAATTGTGGTGAGGCACTACCCAATAAAATAAATCTGCCGTTGCGTCTGTTACTATCAATAACTGACCTCAGTACCGAGAATAATTTTGGCATTACCTGCACCTCATCAATGATGATGCAACGGTCGCTATTGTCTGTAAGAAATGTGTAAGGATCGGCAAGGCGGCGACGGTCTAATGGGTTTTCCAGGTCTAAATAAAGTGCTGGCTTTTTAAAGGTTGCTGCGATGGTCTTAGCAAGGGTTGTTTTACCAACCTGCCTTGGACCTAAGATGCAAACAGCCGGAAAATTCTTTAACAGTTTTAATATTTCAGCTTGAAGCAGACGTTGTATCATGACACTAAGATATAAAATGATCCTTGTAAATCCAAAGTGAGACTTTTGATTTACAAGGATGGGAAAGTTTAAAGAGTGGTGAAATTTGCAGGAGATTTACTCAGTAAAGATATAGTGTACAAGAGTGCGACGCCAATGAAGTTCCACATTGCTGGTGTATTAGTTTGGCTCAAAAAAAAGATTGTATTAATTCACCAGCCGCTACTGTTAACTAAACAAGAATTCCACATCTTCTTTACTTAGCTTTTTAATAAAGCCTGCATCTTCCGTTACCAGGTCGTTGGCTATTTGTTTTTTGCGTTGCTGTAGTTGCACTATTTTTTCTTCAACTGTATCTTTACAAATCATTTTATAGGCAAATATTTTTTTGGTTTGTCCAATGCGGTGAGTGCGGTCTATCGCCTGTTGCTCAACTGCTGGATTCCACCAGGGATCAACAATATAAACATAATCTGCGGCTGTCAGATTTAGACCTACACCACCTGCTTTAAGACTTATTAAAAATACTTTTATGCTTTCGTCCTGCTGAAATTTATCTACCGCTTCCTGCCTTTTTGTGGCAGGAGTGCTGCCATCCAAATAACTAAATACAATCTTCTTTTGAGTTAATTCATCTTTTATTAACGAAAGCATTCCCGTAAATTGGCTAAATACCAATAATTTATGGTTGCCGGTATTTTCTTCCAGCTCTCTTACCAGTTCATCTATTTTAATACTTTTTTTAGTGGTTACTTCTTCATCTTTTACCAACTGCGGACTGTCACATATTTGTCGCAGACGCAGCAATCCTTCCAGCACATACAATCCCGCTTTTGCCATTCCTTCTTCGGCTATTTTCTTCATCAGCATTTTTCGATAATAGTTTTTGTAATCGTCGTAAACACCGCGTTGTTCTTTACTCATTTCACACCACAAAATTGTTTCTGTTTTGTCAGGTAAGTCTTTGGCAACTTGTTCTTTGGTTCGCCTTAATAGAAATGGATAAATTAATTGCCGGAGGGCTTTGCTTTTTTCAGTGTCATTATTTTTGTCGATGGGGTTTGCAAATTCTGTTTTATAGAAATCTTTGCTGCCCAATATGCCGGGGTTGATAAAATTAAATTGCGCATATAAATCAAAGGTGTTGTTCTGTACAGGAGTGCCACTTAACACCAACCTGTTTTTTGCTTTTAATAACTGAACTGCTTTTGTAATCTGGGCTTCAGGGTTTTTAATGGCCTGGCTCTCATCGAGTATAACGTAGTGCCAGTTAAATTTAAGCATTTGTTCCATATCGTTTCTCACCAAACCATAGCTGGTGATTACTATATCATAATCTTCAAAATGATCTTCTGTAAATTCTCTGCTGGTGCCATAATAAATATGATATTTTAGTTTGGGCGCAAATTTTTGCAATTCGTTTTCCCAGTTGTAGATTAAAGATGTAGGGCAAATTACAAGGTGTGTACTGCCTTTGTATTTTTCCTTTAAAAACTGTAGAAAAGTAATAGCCTGCAAAGTTTTTCCAAGGCCCATATCATCAGCCAAACAGCCGCCCCAGCCGAGTTCATCCAGCGTTTGCATCCATTGAAAGCCGCTTAGCTGATAAGGCCGTAGTTTTGCTTTGATGTTTTTACTGTGCTTGATCAGTTGTATATTCTCAATGTCTTTAAGCTTTTGTTTTTTTGCTTCTATTTCTTTAAAAATAGCATCATCGTCAATTTGGTCATGCAACTGGTCTATCAGCGTGAAGTGGAGTTTGCTCAACCGCATTGAGCCATCTTTTTGTTGTTCTGCCATTTTAAACATCATGCCGTATTGCTGTAGCCATTCGTCGGGCAGCACGCCAAAAGTGCCATCGCCCAACACTACAATATTCTGGTTGCTGATGATAGCTTTTCTAATGTCTTTAACCGGCACTTCTTCGTCACCGAAACTTACTTTTATTTCAAGATCAAACCAGTCGATGCCGCTCCCGGTTTTCATTTCCCAGGTGGGTTTGTTGGTGTTGTAGCGGAAGCGTTTCAGGTTTTCCATACCCTTTACTAAAAAACCATTTTCCTGCATGTATCGTACGGTATGCAAAAACCAATTGCCCTTCATTACTTCTTTAAACGGTACAAAAAAGAAATCGTTCTGATGCTGTTTATCAAAAGATTCATGCAAGGGTCGCAGGGTTTCATAAAACTGTTTTTCTCTTTCCGAATCTCTTTTTATGATCTGCAAATTGCCGTCTTCCTTTTGAAGCACAATATCATCTGAAGTGGTATCATAATCAACTAGTGTATTTTCGTACAAAAACTGTGGCTGAAGCATTAAAAATTGTTCATTGAATTCTTTTAGTAACACTTGCGGCTGCATTGTTGCCTCTACGGTTTCAATTTGAAAGTTTGGCGGTAATCTCACTTCGTATCTTTCCTGCAATGGCGCAATGATGCTTTTTATAGCCTGTAGTTTACGGGTTGCCGGTATTTTTATAAACCCATTTTTAAACTGTTCCAGCACCTGAATATCCTCTATGTTTTTTAAAACATGAAACCCTTCATTTAATTTAAAAAGAAAATTAAAAAAACAAACTATGTTTTCAATCTCAGTAATATAAAGCTTGTCTTCAAATACTGGAATCAACCAGATGGTAATAAATTTTTCGTCCGCTATTACTTCAAAGGAAAGCAATATTTTATGATTGCTCACTTCAACCGGCTTACAATTTTTTACACTGTAATTGCCATCTTCCAGTAAAAAAACTTTGTTGCTTTCTACCATTTGCGACCACAATTTTATGATGCATTCAATGTAGTGTTTTTGCAAATCTTTTGTGGCGGCATCACTTATTTGATTAAAGGGATTGCTATAACTGCCCATATACAAATGGCCTTTTGATTGTAGAAATGTTAAAAGTTTTTGATCGGATAATTCCAATGCCATTTCATATTGCTCATCTTTAAACTGGCGCAACAGTGGTAGATTTGCGGCTGTATTTAAGGATAGTTTTTTAATGTCAGTTTTGCCCGCCTTATCATATACTTTTGCCAGCTCTAATTCAAAGCCTAAACTTAAGCGCTTACTTTTTAAATTTAGCACATAGCCAATTTCAAAATCAATAATAGTGTTGGGTAATGGAAGGGGCCGAAGTAAATTGCCGTTGCTATTGTTTTTTACACGCAGGGATGCGGATAATTTTTTTAGCCCTTCAACATCATCTACTTTGTAAAACCCCCTTGGTACCTTTAGCTGAAGGGTGTTATAATAATCAAGAGTAAATTCAAAATACTTTGATTCTTCATCCATTAACGAAATGCCATAGGGTTTCAACATTTCATTTTTTTGAGTTGACCAGTCTTTAAAAGACAAAAAATATCTGAAGCCTTTTTCTGAGGTTAGTTTATCAAAAACAGAGCGTACATGTTTGCACATAGGGAAGCTTGTACTGTTTATGCAATTGCATTTGTAAGCGTATGTTTCGTTTGAATCGAATTTAATCTCGGGGTTGTATGACTCATTTTTATTTACCTGAAATAAAAATTGCCAATGCAGGTTCGGTTCATCAAAATTGCTTTGTCTTACTTTATTGATATCGCTCTGGTTACTGTAATAATTAGCGGAATATTTTTGCAGATTATATTGATTGAGGGGGCCTTTTTCAGTAAATGACTTCCATTCGTTGGAGTTATTTTTGCTTGCCGGTAAAGCAATAAGTTTTGCGGGGTTTTTATTTTTCTGACTTTTATTTATAAGTTCAATAAAGACATCTTCCTGGATAGGGTTTTTGATTTTTAGTAGTTGCTGTATTTGTAAAAGAGAAAAGCCACATTCAGTATTTAACAAATGTAGTGCGGCGGCAACACAGTGCTTACATTCAAAATCAGTATCATAAGTCACACACTCACATTCACCGGTAAATTCGTATTCATCGGGAGTAAACAAAACCTGATAAACCTGATCGTATGTTTGGCTGGGTACCTCCAATACATAATCTTCACCATTTTTTCCAATTAATTCAATTTTATCATGGCAGTTGAAAAATAAATCAGTTCCCGCTTTTAATATTTTTTTATCGTGTATTCTTATAAATTCGTTAAGTTCTACTGCTATTTCCATAATAAAATTATTGACAGCGAATTTATGTTAATTCTAGACTGGTTGAAGCGTAAATGGTTAAAATATCTTTTATTCTGTTTGATAAATCCAGTTTATTTCTGTTTTAAAAATTTATTCCTTCAATGTCTACAGCATTGATGTACCAGTAACCTAAATCCTCATCTCTTTCAAACGTAACCTGCCAGTTGCCGGATAGTTGAATGGTTTCAGTAGCGGTTTTTGCAGCAACTTCATAAATCCCTGCAACGGTACTTATATTTTCATGAACAATACAAGCCGTATCTCTTAGTTGTAATATTTCTATGTTATCATAGGCAGCTTTAAAATTGTTTACTATTGTTTTTAGTTCTGCTTCAGTGAGTGAGTGATGATTGTTTAACCGAAGGTTGTTGCTTCTGAAATGTGGTGTCCATCCAATTGGAGTCTTTTCAAGAATACACTGAATGCAATCATTTGTTGCGGTCTCGGTATTATCAAAATAAGGATCTGGGTAAAATTCGTCATAGGTAAAGCAAGTTTTTAGGCCGGGGTAATGAATATCATTTGTATCATAGTTAAATAGCTCTTCGGTTGTAAAACGGTACAGTTCTCTGTCAGAAATATTCGGACTGCAAACACCCAGCGTTACATTATATTTATTAAGATAATCAGCTAACTCTTCCCATGCTGATTCGATATCTCCGTCAGCGATTTCATCTACCGGTTTAAAATGTGTTGGTCTTTTAATTTTATCGTATACTTTTATGTATTTTGGATCGGCCGCCTGTTTTTCAAACGCCATGATGTATTGAAGAAAATCATTTTCTACTGTGGGAGAAGTTTCCTTTTCTGTGCCCTTACCAAATACAGCACCTTGCTCCAGCATCATTTTCATTTTTAAAAATTCGTTTTCTGCTTTCAGTTTTTCTTCATCGTTTAGGTTTTCGTATTTCTGATCCATAAGATAATTTTTTAAGAAAAGTAGAAAACTATTTTCGGGGATCAAAGTGTTTCGCTAGATTTTTTTTCAGTGATAAATGAATTGTTTATGCGCTTGGTTTTCGTTATATATATGGAAAGGAGGGCAGTTGCTTTTCCCAGTTTTTTTGTGCTCCATTATTACAATATTCTATTGTAAAATGAGTAATATTTGATAATAGGGAAGTATCGTATATTTTAATAGGCGGCTTAATTGTATTATAATGGAAGGATACTTGTTCAAGGATTGGTTTTTTTGTCGTTTTTAAAAGATGTATGCTCTGCCATTTTTAGTACCTGATGCAGTTTCTTTACTTCATGGGGAAAGTTTTTAACTTTTTCTTCTTGTTCAGGACTGTCATAAAATTTAACTTCCCCAACATAAACCTGCTCAATTTTCGCAATTAGGAAAAGTATAAAATCCTTGTGAATTCCTAACCCGCTTTTTTCAATGAAATCACATATACTTTTAAGTTTTGTGTTTGGAATAATAAGCTTAAAAATATCCAATTTCAAATCATCAAGTTCTTGCATTCCCCTTCCAAAGATTGGAGTAAATAATTGATTTAAATAAAAATTATAGAATTCTCTTTTTAGCCGATATTCATTGCTAGCCGGGATATCTGTTTTAAAAAGCGGATATTCTTCAATATCAAATTTTAGCAAAGCAGTTCTCATGTCCTCAAACGACCATTTTGCGTAATCAACCTCTAAAAAAAATCATACTGATCTTTAAAATGAAATACATAAGTGCACCTCGAATTACGTATTTCTGTAAAAAAATCTTGGTGCATTTCTCGCCAGATGATGTCGCCTTTTTTATTTCCTTGGTTATCTTTTGACTCCATTTTTTAAATAAAAGTAATTACACTATTGTCCGACTAAATTATAAATAGAATGTGTAGTTCACTAGAACCACTTAAATATTTAAGTTTGATTTACGACACTTCGATAATAAGAGTGAGTAGACTTAAGGATTATCCGAAATGCCGGTACTATGACAAATAATAGCTGTGGAATAACATATATAAAACATCAGTTCATCTCACCTGTTTTCCACCAAATATCTCCGATGTCTCTTCAGTTATATTGAAAAGGCAACTTTTAAATTGCTACGTGCCTTGATATTAATAATATTAAAATATTGTTTCTAAAATTGTTGGTAGAGTCAGTCCTTATTGTAGTGGATGTATCAAATTTTTGTTGATTATTTAGGCTGTTTCAAAATGTATTTATTTCCTTTCTAACCTTTCTATGACTTCGCTTACCAATATCTAATTTTAATAGGGTAATGTCAAAAAATCCTCATCACCTTTTATATGCTCATCATAAATACTCATGGAAAGTCGGAAAGCACCATGCAGCCAATCGTCGCTTTCAGCCCACTTTGCTGCCCTTACCATAAAGGCTATTTCCCAGCTCTGGCTGATGATGATGGTTTGGTCATTCGAAATTCCTAAAATAAAATTTTTAATCCCTTCATCGAAATAAGGGATTGACAAAATGAAATCTGCGATCTCTTCATTGGAAGCATCATTGACTGGCACGGCGTTTAACTCCTGTGCTGGATGATTGCGCCTTTCAGCAATAGTTCTGTTTACCTGCCGCTCAATAATGTTTAATAAATATTCTCCGGTAATTGATATCATAATTTTAAAATTGATCTATCTTGTTTAATAGGGTAGTGTTAAAAATGCTTTGTCTTTATTAATGCCGCTGATGTGCGCCTCACTTAAAAAATAATCATTGCCATGCAGCCACTCAAAACTTTCTGCCCATAGCTTTGTATTTTTTATAAATTCATTTTCCCAGGTCTGGCTAACGATGATGGTCTCTTCTAATAGGTTGCCCAGCAGAAAATCTTTTAGTTTAATATCGAAGTAAGGCATGGTAATGATGAAGTCCAATACCTCTTCATCGGTTGCACCGGGGTATGGTTCATTGTCAAACTGCTGTTGTTTGGATTCCCGGTACTGATCAATATTTTCGCTAATTTTTTTAAAAATAATTTCGGTTAAATAGTCTTTGGTAATTGAGTTCATAAAATCTAAATATTTGTATTTTAAAAAAGTGTTCCCTGTGCTCCCGGACGTTTAAATAAAGACTTGTTCAAGCTCCATTCTTCTGCATTCATCCCATATAATTTACCGTATTTTTTATATTGCTGTGCCACCATGTCGGCAATAGGTCCTTCGCCACGCATGCGCAAGCCAGGGCGACTATCATTTACTTTTCCATCATGACTTTGTTCTACCAGGTGCCAAACTTTATCCGCCCGGTCCGGAAAGTTTTTATATAGCCAATCATGGAATAAAAATTTAATGGCGCCATTTAAACGAATGAAAGTATAAGCCGTAAATGTGGCGCCATTGTCGGCCGCCGCCTGCATGATCCGTTGCATTTCATGCTCATTCAATCCTGGAACCATTGGCCCCATCATGACGCCCATTCTTACACCTGCCCTGCTGAGTTCGTTGATTACTTTTAATTTTTGCTTGGCGGTGGCTGTTCTGGGTTCCATCACCCTTCTTAAATCTTCATTGAAAGATGTGATGGATACCATGGCGGATACAATTTGTTTCTTCGCCATTTCCTGCAACACATCTTTATCTTTTAGTATGGAGGAGTTTTTTGTAAGGATGCCAACTGGCTGATTAAACTCGTTACATACTTCCAGCATTTTTCTCGTTAGGCGGTAGCTTTGTTCGGCAGGTTGATAACAATCTGTATTGCCGCTTAGCATGATCGGCGTGGCATCCCATTTTGGATGCATCAAAAATTTTCGCAATAGTTGAGGTGCATTTTTTTTAATAATGATCTTGCGTTCAAAATCAAGCCCGGCGCTATAACCCCAGTATTCATGCACGTTACGAGCATAGCAATAAATACATCCATGCTCACACCCTGCATATGGATTCATACTATAACTCATGCCTACATCTTTGCTTTCTACTTTGTTTACAATGGTTTTACTTTCCTGTTCAAGGTATTGTGTGGGAATATTTTCATCGCTCCAATCATCAATCGCTTCAATATGTTCCCTTGTATTTTCATCTTTTGAAAAACGATTTTTTGTATTGAATTGTGCGCCACGACCATGTAGATAGTTACCGTCATTATCCGAAGCCGGCTTCTCGAAATCTTCATCCCCTGGCGAAATTGCTTTTGGCCCATCGTGAATGATTGGCTTCACTTTATAATGATCCTGCTTTAATGGATTGTTGTTCATATTTATTTTGGCCGCTAATTACACAGATGACAAGAATAGTTGTTGATAATGTTAGTTAATCATTCGGAAATAATTGAGCACAAGCGTTTTACTTTTATACGTCTCAATTATCAAGGTCGAATAAAGAATCTTAATTTTTCTTACTTGTTTTGAATTGATTGGTTCTAAAAGTATTGGTGTAACTAACCTATAGGAATTTTGAATTTTTCATACTTATATGTCCAGAATTCCACTTCAGGCAACAGGGGCAAACAAACTACCCTGTATCGTAGAAACAGGCAAATTTTGAAATTCAAACCGTTTCACAATCTGGTAGTTCATTTCTCCAGCAGGGCGGCGCAGCAACAACATGGCATCTGCAATAAACCGGCCGGTGAAATGACGGTTACCAAACTCCAACAACCCTTTTTCATATTGCTGAGGCTGTAGCTTACGGCCAATGGTGATATACGGTTCCATTATAAAATGTGGCGTATTTTCTTCGTTTAGTTTCATCAAACGCTGGGCTTGGCCGCGTATATTTTTTACAAGGTTTTGAATGGGTAACTTACTGATGATATTGATATAGATGGTATGTGACGGAAAACCACCATAATCTTTCAGCTCAATTTTTACGGGTGGGCAACCCATCGCCACTATTTCCAGGCGATTTAACAACCGGTCTTCCAGCATTTGATATTGCGCAAAAGTTACCAACGTGATGTGCGGTTTATGGTAAACTGCTGATGCATTTTTATAGGTGTCAAAGAATTGCTTCTTCACCTGCATGATTTTATCTCGTAAAGCCTCATGCGGATTTAGCACCAGCGAGTATTCATAGATTTTATAACCGGGTGCTGTACTACCAAGATCCCTTTGTTTTATTTTACGAGCCGTGGTCGGTGACTTTTTTTCCATAAATGTTAATTTAAAAATTTGGAAATGCCAATATATTTAGCGTAAATTTACTAAATAAATTAGTTAAAAATAAAATCTTTTTATATGGAAGTGGAAAACTTTTTTGGTAGTAGTTACACCGGTACAAAACGCTTTACGCAGCAGCATGTAGTTACAGCCAATGCCACCGGTTTTGGCGCTGCTGCAGATGATTATAGCGAAAGGGGCATCGATTTAAATGAGCAACTCATTCGGAACAAGCCAGCTACTTTTTTTATGCGGGTAACAGGTATCAGTATGATCAACGCCGGTATTTTTGATGGCGATATTGTGATTGTAGACCGGAGCCTGAAGCCACAAAATGGTAAAATTGTAATTGCAGTTATAGACGGCGAAATGCTAATTCGCCGGCTTGAATTGACGATGAATAAAATGCGGCTTGTGCCCGAAACACCCAGGCTTGCTACAATAGATGTGAGTGAGTTTAGCGATTTTAAAATTTGGGGCGTGGTGAGTTGTGTAATTAGGAGCTTATGAAAGGTGATTTTGACCCAACGTTAATTGGGTTCTCTAATCAACCGCCAACGGGGCTGATAGCAACCGTCGGGGTTAAGGTGAAGAGTTCTTTTTTTGACGATTTGAAAAGCGGTAACCACAACCCCGTCAGCGGTTATAAACCCTGACGGCGGTTGGTTGAGATTACAAGTATCAAATTTTAAAATCAGCAATTATGTATATACAACCACTCGCAGAGGGTGAATATTTTCACATTTATAACAGAGGTGTAAATGGAGAAGATATTTTTAAAGAGCAGCGAAACTATTATTATTTTTTGCAGCAGTATATTTTCTATTGTTCGGATGTATTTGAAACCCTGGCTTATGCCCTTTTAAAAAATCATTTTCATTTGCTGGTATATGTAAATGAAAGGCCAGTAGCGTTTAAGCATAATGGACAACGCGTAATACAATTGAGTGCATCAAAGCAGTTATCTCATTTTTGTAATTCGTATGCCCAGTCTTTTAATAAGGCAAATGATCGCACAGGGTAGCTGTTTGAATCACCATTTGAAAGAAAGCTAATTGACGATGACTGTTATCTTACTGATATGATATTCTACTGTCATTATAATCCTCAGTTGCATGATTTTGTAAAGAATTTCAGAGCGTGGGAATTTTCTTCTTATCATGCTATTTTAAAGAATGATTCATCTTTTCTGGCAGTACGAAAAGTGTTGGATTGGTTTGGTGGTATAGATCCTTTTGAAAAAACTCATGATGGAAGATATGATACTAAAGAAACTGCAAAATTTATAAATGATTAATCATAGAGTCTACTTAACCGCCGACAGGGTTTACAACCGCTGTCGGGATTATCCGGATACTCTAAATGTTTTAAACTTCGATTCATGAATACTCAAAATCATTTTCCGGAATCAGACACCGCTGGTTCACATCTTTTGGAATATCCCGATTCCTCGTACAGAAGGCAACGGGGCTATAAAGCCATTGTAGATTGCAATAGCTTTTACTGCTCCTGCGAGCGTTTGTTTAAACCACATCTGGATAACAAACCCGTTGTGGTGTTGAGCAACAATGATGGCTGTATCATTTCCCGAACAGATGAAGCAAAGAAGTTGGGCGTGGCAATGGCAGGGCCTTACTTTTTAGCAAAACCTATTATTGAGCAATATAATGTGGCAACCTTTTCATCGAATTATAATTTGTATGGTGAGCTTAGCTGGCGGGTGATGGAAACCCTGCGCATTTTATTGGGTGAAAAAAATGTAGAAGTGTATTCTGTTGATGAAGCTTTTTTAGACCTGGGTGAATCGGATACAGACGACTTACAACAGATTGCAGAAAACATTTTGGATACTGTTGAAATGTGGACAGGTATCAAAGTCTCGATCGGGGTTGCTCCTACCAAGGTTTTGGCAAAAGTGGCCAATCGTTTATCTAAAAAAGATAAATCGGTGAAGTGCGTATTGGTGCTGGATACACCAGAGAAAATTATGGATGCTTTGTACAATACCCCGATCAGTGATGTTTGGGGCATTGGTAGAAAGTATGCAGAAAAACTGCGTGATATGCACGCCATTTTCACAGCACTGGATTTAAGCAAACGAAAGGAACCCTGGGCGAACACTCATTTGGGCGGCGTAGTGGGAGTAAGGCTGCTCAAAGAATTACAAGGCATTCCGTCTAGCGAAATGAAAGAGGAATTGACGGTGAAGAAAATGATTGCCACTACCAGAATGTTTGGCAATGCAGTTAGTAATATCAGCGATATTAAAGAGGCCATTGCAACCTACACGTCAAGGGCTGCAGAAAAGTTGCGACGACAAAAAAGTGCAGCCAATATCATCAGTGTTTTTGTGGTACCTAAGGAGCAAGTAACTGAAGGGCAACGCTTTCGGCACGGACCAAGTATTGGCAGTTATACAACCTTGCCATTTGCTACTTCTGCCACGCACGAATTGATAAAGCCTGCTCTGCAATTGGTAGATAGATTATATGAAAAGGGAAGGCGTTACAAAAAGGCTGGCGTTATGCTTAGTGGACTAGTTCCGGATGAATGCATACAGGCCAATTTATTTGTTGAAGAAAAACAGGGTACTAAAAGACAATTGATGGATATGGTAGATAACGTCAATTTTGCCATGAGAGATGATATGCTAAAGTTTGCATCTTCCGGCACTGCCCGTAATTGGAAAATGCGGTCGGAACTAAGAAGTCCAAGATACACAACCCGCTGGGAAGAATTGTTTGAGGTAAAATAAAAGAAGGAGAAAAGCCCCAAACCCCTTAAGGGGCTTTAGATTACAATCGGTGCGTTGCTTTTTGTGGGGTTGATATCAACTTTTCACCTTGTTACGCAATTTTTCATAAATGGCAATATCCATCATTACCAGTAACATCCCATAAACACTATCTTCAAATGGAATGGTATAAATTCTTATCCCTAAATTTTCTGCATCGTTGTACAACACTACAGGAATGGCGGTGAGAAAGCCATTTACGATTAAGAATGGAATTAAGATGATGGCATATGAAACGAGGAATGAAGTGGCATCAAAGTCTTTGAAATAGCTTTTGAACAAATAAATTAAAGCTATAAAAAGTGCACACAATACAAAGGTCCAGGAGGTATAATATTTCTCATAAAAAAACAAACCGGTAATCAGCAACACAACTGCCAATGCCTGTAAAATTCTGTCAGCTATTTTTTTATCTATAAGGTTTGGAAAATAGCTTCGGATACATTCATAAATAAAGATGCAACAATAGGGAACAATAAGGAAAAACAACACTTCTTCTACAGGAAGGTTTACCAGCTTTATGCCACTAATATACTCTTCGTTGAAACTCCAAACACCTTTTGATGTAAAAAAAATATCCCAGGCAATGTATAACAAAGCAGGAATAATCATGGCCGGAAAAAGCCATTTCCATTTTTTATAAAACCCTACTTTTTTATCGAAGCTAAGCCCCAACGGACCTGCTATAGAAGCGGCCAGAATAAGAAAATAAGTATAGTGGAGATTCATATAAAGAGCGCTTCAGATAAACTATTTTGTAAAAGGCAGTGGAATGGTTTGAATAAAATTTTCGGTTGCCTCATCTTCATCCAACGATTTCTAACGGCTGTTTGACCTTTTTTCTGTTTTTACCTTTACCCAATATTTTTTTGCCACCAGCAGCATTCCAAAACTTTCTCCTTGATTTTTATCAAGGTGTTTGTGGTGCATTTTATGTGCCCAGCGAATGGTGCGGATATAGGTATTGTTGCTACGGGAAAAAAATTTAAAACGCTGGTGAATGATTACTTCATGAACCACAAAATATGCAAAGCCATAAAGGGCAATACCGGCACCAATCGCTGCCACCCAATAAACCTCGTTTTGTAAACCCAACATAATGCACAACCAGGATGGAATGGCAAAAATCAGGAAAAAGGCATCATTCTTCTCAAAAAAGCCCGGCCCTTTTTTATGGTGATCCTCGTGTAAATACCATAAAAATCCATGCATTACATAGCGATGGGTTAACCAGGTAATTCCTTCCATCAAGAGGAAAGTGAGTAACGTGATGGATATAAAAAAAAGTACGCTCATACGATTTGGGGAATGATTGACGAAAAACTAATCTAAAAATGTTCGTAAAATTAAAAAGAACAACGCCTGAATAAGTAACAAATTTACAGCGAATTTGTTTTTCTTTTGAAACTTACAAAAATGAAAAATGGTGAGTAACAATAGGCTGACGACAAACCAGCAAATATAATTATATAGCGGAATGCTTCCATCGCCATGCCAGGTCCAAAAGCCAAGTTTTACAGCGACGGGCTCCATTAGCCAATCGAATAAAACAGCAAGCGAAGCACCATCTACAATTACAGACATTGCTTTCAATAAAGTCGGCGGCTCTTTTGTATCCTTTGCTACTTTATTGATTACTTTTATCAGCAAGGTATGGGTACTAATGCCACAACAGTAAATAATAATGAACCAGTTGATGCCAATTATTAGCGGTACGTTTAATAATTGAAAGCCAAGCACTTTGCCATAGGTGTAGTCGCCAAACAGTAAGCCAGTATTAATGCCCACCACTTCTGCAAAGAACCCGATGAGAAAAGTTGAAGCAAGTAATAAGAAGAAGGCCGTGTTTTTGTTAGTTTGTGTCCACACCAATAGCGAAAACGAAAGTAGTAAGTTTAAAGGTGTTAACCGAATGAAAAAAGCATCTTGGAAGTATAGGATACCGAACAGACCAATGCAATGAAAAAAAATAGCAACAGCAGTTGCTATTTGATATTTTGAAATATTTTTTATCACCAATTTTTGAAATATTTAAATTCAAATTGTTTATGAATTCTATTGTCAGGCAAGTTTAAAACAAACTGCTTATAGCATCTATTTGTAATCGACTTTAACTAACTCGCTTACAATTTTTGCACTTTTTAAACAAAGCGGGATGCCACCTCCTGGATGTACACTACCACCGCAAAAGTACAAGCCTTTTATGGAATCTGTAAAATTAGCGTGGCGAAAAAAGGCAGCGAGTTTTGAGTTGGAGCTCGTTCCGTACAAAGAGCCCATATAAGAGGAGGTTTGCTCTTGGATCATAATGGGGTCCAGCGTATGTTCCGTTTCAATAAAGTCTTCGAGGTTTTCACCCAGCATACGGCTTAATTTTTGGATTACATTCTTACGCAATACGGTCTTCATTTCGTTCCAGTTTTGTCCGGTATTGGCTGGTGCATTTACCATTACAAACCAATTCTCTTTTCCGGCTGGTGCTTGTGTTGGTTCCATCTTTGAAGTGATGTTGATGTATACCGTTGGATCGCAGGTTAGTTGCCCGGTATTAAAAATACAATCAAACTCGTTTTTATAATCTTTACTAAAAAAGATATTGTGTAATTCCAGTTGTTTGAATTGTTTTTTGATTCCCCAATAAAAAATTACAGCACTGCTGCTTCGTTCCTGTTTTAAAACCTGTTTAGCTTTATCCGGGTTTTGCAATAAGTTTTTATAGGTATAATAAACATCCGAATTGCTTACCACAATATCTGCATCAACCGTTTGGTTACGAACAATAACACCTTTCACGATGCCGTTTTTTTTAACAATCTGTTGAACTGGCGCATCAAAATAAAATTCAACACCTTTGTGCATTGCCAATTGATACAACGCATTGGTAATACTAATCATGCCGCCATTTGGATAAAAAGTGCCCTCGTTTTGTTCCAGGTGTGGTATCAAACTTAGCATGGCCGGGGTTTTATATGGACTGCTGCCATTGTAGGTAGCAAAGCGATTAAACAGTTGTACTGCTTCAGGCGAAGTAAATTTGCTTTTATTGTATTGATGAAGTGACTTAAAAAGGTAGGGTAATTTAAATGCTGACAGGGCTTTACCAATATTTTTTTGAAACCACGTTTTTCTAAGATGAAGCGAATGATCTAAAAACAGAAGTCCAATATTTTTATACAACAACTCAGATTGCTTCAAATAGTCGAGAATTGTTTGGGGATCTTCACCTAACTGGTTTTTCATTTCTTGCGCAAATAGCGTTGAATCTGTGTAGGCGTTTACCTGCTTTCCATTTTCATAAAAATATTTATTGGCAATAGTTACCGCCTGATAGGTAAAATACTCCTCAATCGGAACTCCTGCAAGTGCGAACAATTCTTCAATATTTTGCGGCTGTGTGAAAAGTGACGGGCCTGCATCAAACAAATAACCATCTTTTTCAAATGCCGATAATTTACCGCCCGGGAAATTATTTTTCTCATAAACTGTAACTTTGTATCCAATTAATGCCAGTCGTATTGCAATTGCCATACCTGCTACACCACTCCCAATAATGATTGCTTTTGAAGCCTGCATAATTTAAATTACATCAAATGAAAACGTGAAGTGATTTGCAATAAATAGATTTTACGAATCGACTTCGAGTGTAGCTATATATTTGTGAACTTCAGGAAAAGCTATTTGAAACCACACGGTATATTTATCGGCATGCGATTCCATTGAATTTTTGATTGCATCTAACGACATATAGCAGAAATCGGCTACCTCATCCGGGTTGGCAACTATTTTTCCTTGATAGGTACCAACAAAAACATGATCGAACTCATATTCTGTTAATCCGTTATCAAATGGCGCCTTGTAAATAAAATCGAATGCTTTTACAAGATTTGTAGTAAAACCCATTTCTTCCTGCAATCTTTTTGCTGCTGCTACCAGTGTTTCATCACCAGGCTGGGGATGACTACAGCAGGCATTGGTCCACAAACCTGCACTGTGGTACTTATTTAAGGCTCTTTTTTGAATGAGCATTTCGCCTTTATCATTAAAAATAAAAACGCTGAAAGCCCTGTGCAGCAGGGCTTTTTTATGAACTTCCATTTTCTCCATCCTTCCTATCTCTCCATCCATTTCATCTACTAAAATAACATCCATAAATACTTGTCTTTATAAATAATTTAACTGGCTTCGTACACCGGCTTTTGCAACTATAAGCATTTTTCCGTAGTTAGGAATGCGAATTCGCTGTTCCAAAATATTGGCCGGCTTCGTGTTCCTTATCTTTTTAAATAGTGACAGGTAGTATTTGTATGCTACATACACGCCAAACCTCGCTTTTACAGGAAGACGTATGATTCCTTCATAGGCTTCGGTAAAATCACGGGCAATGTCTGCTTCAATTTCCTTTTTCATTGAAGGTGTAAAGTTCCGGAAATCCACCTCAGGAAAATAAGTTCTGTTAAGTTGCTCGTAGTCGGCTTTTACATCTCTTAAAAAATTCACCTTTTGGAATGCCGCACCCAGGGATTGTGCAGATGGCCGTAGATTGTTATACATCTCCCTATTGCCGTCGCAAAATACATACAGACACATAAGACCGACTACTTCTGCGCTGCCATAAATATATTCCTTGTAGCCCGTGCTGTTGTAAGAAGTTTTACCCAAATCCATTTCCATGCTCTTAAAAAAAGCCTCAATCAGATCAGGTGAAATTTTATAGTTATTTACAGTTAATTGAAAACTGTGCAGGATTGGATTAAGGCTAATACCTCTTTCAATAGCTGCGTAAGTTTCAATTTTGAATTCTGCAAGTAATTCTTCTTTATTATACTGGTGAAAAGTATCAACGATTTCATCAGCAAAACGAACAAAGCCGTAAATATTAAAAATGGGTGTACGCAGTTCGCTATGCAATAATTTAATGGCACTACTAAACGAAGTGCTGTATTTTAATGTAGTAGCCTTGCTACACTGCTGACTTAATTCATGAAAAAGATTCATCATCCCGTTTTGCTTTTTTTATTATAAACACGTAACAAAAAGAAATAAATTTCATTTTTTACCGGGTTTAATTATCCAAAGTGCTTTATTACCTCTTTAGAAACTACCTCGCCGCTTATTAAACTTGGTGGCACGCCTGGACCCGGCACAGTTAATTGTCCTGTGTAAAATAAATTATTGACTTTTTTACTACGTAAACCTGGCTTTAAAACAGCAGTTTGTAGTAAAGTGTTCGCTAAACCGTATGCATTTCCTTTAAATGAATTGTAATCCTCTTTAAAGTTGCTAACTGAATACGACTTTTTGTAAATTATGGAATCTTTTACAGATTCGCCAATTCTATTTTCGAATCTTGCAAGAATCTGTTCAAAATATTTTTCCCTTAAATCTTCCGTATCGCCTTCCAAGCCGGTAGCTACGGGTATCAGGAAAAACAAATTCTCACAGCCTTCAGGTGCTATTGTATTGTCTGATACAGAGGCTGCACAGACATAGAATAATGGTGCTTCAGGCCATTTTGGATCTGTATAAATTTCTTTTCCGTGTAGATCAAAACTTACATCAAAGAAAAGCGTATGATGCAATATGTTTGATAATTTTTTATCTAGGCCAACATAATATAACAGGCAGCTCGGTGCCATTACCCTTTTATCCCAATATTTCTCAGTATAACTTCGGTATCTTTTTTCTAAAAGGTTTGTTTCAATAAAGTGATAGTCTGCACCACCAATTACTACATCTGCATCAAAGGAGTTAACCGTGTAAAGAAATTGACTTTCATCTGCAAACCCATTACTACCTGACCCTGGATGAGTGGTTTTTGTCAAAACTTTCGTTGCTACTCTATTTTCAACCTTTATTTCGGTTACGTTGTGATTAAAATAAAATTTTACCCCTAGTTCTTTTGCCACACTAGTCATCGCTTCCACAATTTTGTACATACCGCCATTCGGATACCAGGTGCCCAATTTAATATCTGCATAATTCATCAAACTGTAAAGGGCAGGCGTGTCCCGGGGTAAAGCGCCCAAAAATAAAACGGGAAATTCCAGAAGCTCACGGAGCTTTGAATTTTTGAAATGTTTACCTACATGGGTTTTGATTGAATTGAAAACATCCAATTTCAATACACCTTTTACCAACTCCCAATCAGCAAATTCAAGTAATGATTGACCTGGCTTGTGTACCAGTTTATTTATACCAACATCGTATTTATAGGCAGCTTCATTAATAAATTTATCCAGCATGGCACTGCTACCGGCTTCTGTTTTTTCAAACAGTTTCTTCAATTCATGATAATTTGCCGGGATGTCCATAGAATCATCGGGCCAGTAGATTCTATAGGATGGATCTAATCGTATCAATCGATAATAATCTGAAACCTTTTTTCCAAAACAATTAAAAAACCTTTCAAATACCGCTGGCATCCAGTACCAACTAGGCCCCATGTCAAATGTAAATCCATCCGTTATCAATTGTCTTGCCCTTCCGCCAGGGGTACTATTTTTTTCTAAAACAGTAACATCCCAACCGGCTTTGGCCATAAACGAAGCAGCGGATAGTCCTGCAAATCCGCTACCAATAATTACTATTTTTTTCAAGAGTCTAAAGTAAGATGATTGCCGCTTAAAAGAACGAAAATATTTAAACGAGTAAATTTAAAACCGGGTAAGCTGTTCTTTTAACAACTTTCTCGCAAAGTGAATTCTGCTTTTGATCGTACCTAAAGGTTCTGAGAGCATATCGGCAATTTCATGGTATTTATATCCTTCAAAATACAACATAAATGGATTACGAAAAATCTCAGGAAGCTTATGGATCGCCAATTGTATATCCTTAAGCTTTAACGCACCTTCAGCCGCATTGGTTGTAGTAACCTGGTTATAGTTTATTAAAAACTCATTTGGCGTACTGTCAAAAATTGTACTTTGTTTCGACTTGCGACGGTAATTATTAATGAAAATATTACGCATGATTGTATATAACCATGCCTTGATGTTTGTGCCTACATTGTATTTTTCTTTATTAGCCAATGCTCTGTACATGGTTTCCTGAAGCAAATCTTTTGCTACTTCGTTATCCCTTGTAAGCGTTACCGCAAAAGGTTTTAAAAACTCTGTGTTGTTCAATAAAAGCTGATTAAAGTCTATCGTTGCCATAATAACTTGTTTAATTAATTATAAAGTAAAGCTAAACAAACTATTTTATAATTACAAATAAATGTTTAACTATTTCTGTAAAAAAATTAAACGTATTGTATTTCACTCAATTGTTTAAAATGCTTTTTTACAAATTTTATTATAGTTTCTCAAGAAATTATTTTTGTGTTGCTGTTGAGCATAACAATTAACTCAACTAATGATAGAACCTGATATACGGAATTCAATCACTACAAAATATGAATTAAGGAAATGTAAATAGGGAGTAAATGAGTGGGAAAATGGCTAAAACCAGCATGTACGGATGCTGGAGGCGAACAAGTTAAAATCCGGATCCAAATCCTGACACGTCTGAAAGTGCTTAATAGGATTATGTTCCAAAATATTTTTATTACCGAAGATTGTTAGCAAACCAACAGATAATATTTTTATTAGTGTAAATCGGTTAGTATGACAACCTGGATAAGTTGATTCAGGAATACCGCCGATCATTATAAAACGATACAGTAAAGGGATTGACACTTGGGTAATTAGAAGTTAAATGGCTAAATGCAACATTTAAAATTTTTACGTGCCAAAAGTTTAAAGTCCAGAGACAAATTCCATCACTTCTGAAAAGGATTTTTTAAAGTTGATATGCGGAGGAATTTTTCTTTCATAAGATTGTGTTAGCAAACCAGATATGATAATCGGTGTTCCCGCAAATCTTTTGGTGATAGATAAAATAAATTTATCGAAGTTAAAATTATGCCCCACTGATGTAAGATGTGAATATAGGAAGTTTGGCTTTTTTAAGTTTACAACATATTCTACATCATTCAACGGCACGTTGGCACCGAGATAAATGGTAGAAACTCCACGGCTCTTTAATAAATAGTACATGAACAACATACCCAATTCATGGTATTCTCCCTCAGGTAAAAAAAGTAGAATTGTTTTATTCACCTTTATCGAGGTGGATACGCTTTCTATGCCCACAATCAGTTTTTGCCGTATGATGTTGCTTACAATATGTTCCTGAGCAGGATTAATGTGATTGGTAACCCAAAGGATCCCAATTTTTTCCATATAAGGAAAAATGATTTGTGTGATCGTTCTTTCAATACCCCTTGATCTGATATAACTGTCCAGAATTTCTTCCAGCCTCTCTACTTCAAGATCAATCATGCATTGTATTAATTCATTTACGATTCTTTCCTGTTGCGCTTCCAATTGAGTAAGGGACAGTATTTTTTCTCTCACTTCCCCCTCATTCATTTTATCAATATTGGATATTTTAAAGCCGTACTTATTCAATAAGGCTATGTTGAGTACCTTTTTTAATTCTTCATTACTATAATAACGAATGTTTGTACCTGTTCTATTTGGTTTAAGAAACTGGTAACGCTGTTCCCAAATTCTGATAGTATGCGCTTTGATACCGGATAAATTCTCGAGGTCCTTAATTGTGAATGAGTCCATTAATTTGATTTGTATTGTCTATTACAATCTTCAACAATGTTTGTTTAAAAATATGCCGTAAAAGGTTAACAGAAATATTATTTACAAATAAATGTTTGAATATGAGAGGTAAATAAGAAGATGCAAAACATGCGGGCAAAACACCAATTGAAAAATTTTATTCTTAAACACTGAACACCATTACAGGAAAACTATACTTTTCAAGGAAATAATAATGAAAAATAAAAGCGTAATAAGATAATATGCTATCAACCCAACCAGTCATTGCGAAGTAAAGACTGATAATTTCGTCTGTACCATATTTCTATACTCATTAACGTCCACAAAATCTTTGCTCTTTTTTCATCTGGAATTTTGGCGGAATGATTTAGTAAAGCGTTGATAAAGCTTTTATCTATAAATTGTGGAGAAAGGGCAGATGGGCCGCCTACATAATCATACACCATTTCTTTCAATTCGTGGGCTACCCAATTTTTTAATGGAATTTCAAAGCCACGCTTAGGTTGATTGATCAACTCGCCTGGTAAGTATTTTTTAGCCAGGGTCCTCAATAAATGCTTGGTAGAAGTGCCCTTTATTTTATAGGCATCATTCATTGCTGGTGCGTATTCCAATAATTCTTTGCATAAAAAGGGGCTTCTTCCTTCAAGCGAATTCGCCATGTTGGCGATATCCATTTTTACTAAAAGCTGGCTAAATAGTGTTGCATTAAAATCCATGTTCATCAACTTTTTTAAACCGCTTGCATCCCCATCTGCAATTTGATTAAAATCATCCCGCATTAGTTGAAGGTAATCATAGCCGGGAGACTTTATATATTGCTCAAAGCCTTCAAAGATATCTACTCCGGCAGATAAATAGATTTCCAGGTTTTTTTTTGATGCCAGCGTAGCTAACCTGTATAAATAATTATATATCGATTTTTTGTTGTTAGAGTGAGGCAGAATATTTTTTAGAACAGTAGCCAGTGATTTAACCGCCCGGCTGGATTTAAAAAAATCATATTGGGCAAATGGAATATAACGCCGGTAGCCTCCAAACAGTTCATCTGCTCCATCTCCATTTAAAATGACCGCCAAATGCTTGCTGGCAGCGGCGCTCACATAGTAGCTTGGGATGGCTGAACTGTCGAAAAAAGGCTCGCCATAATTACCAATGATATTTTCAAGGTCATTTTTAAGCGTATCAAAACTGATTTTTATTTCTGTATGATTGGTGTGATAGCGATCTGCTACTAATTTGGCTAAAGGCGCCTCATCATAATTCCCGTTAAATGACACAGTGAAGGTTTTAATAGATTGCGTGTATTTGCTCGCAATGGCAGTAACTAATCCACTATCGATACCTCCGCTCAGAAAACTACCAACCTCAAGGTCGGATGATTCTACCCTTCTTTTTATACCTGCATGTAAAAAGGTATCCACTTTTTCTAGGCTTTCTTCAAAACTATCTTTGTTTGTTTGTGTATAAAAATCATTGATAGTCCACCAGCTCTTTTCCTGAATATTGAGTTTAGTACAGTCTATCATAATAAAACTGCCGGCAGCCAGTTCGTGAACGTTTTTATAGGGGGTGAGCCGCTTATAGAATGACCCCAGGCGCAGGTAGTGGTAAAAGTTGTCGTGGTTTATTTGTAATGGCAGCAGGCCCTTAATGCAGTTTAACTCACTGGCAAATACTATTTTTTCACCATCAGCGTAATAGTATAATGGTTTTTTACCTGCACGGTCACGGGCTATAAAAATGGTTTTTTTTAGTTGATCGTAAATGGCAAAGGCAAACATCCCATCCAGATAGTTCAACAATTCCACGCCATAAGCACGGTATAACAATAAAAGTGTTTCTGTGTCAGAAGATGTTTTGCCGGTTATCCCAAGCTGGCTCCTTATTTCATTGTGGTTGTAAATTTCGCCATTGAAAATGATGGTGTATCGGTTATCAAGGCGCATGGGCTGTTTGCCACCTCCAATATCAAGAATGGATAAACGCAAATGATAAAGGTCTACGTTATCAACTGTAACACCATTTTGTTCGTCAGGCCCCCGGTGCAACATGCTTTGATTGATCTGCTGATGAGACAGTTTAAAATTTACTCCGCCTGCAATACCACACATAATACTATCTTTGGTTTGAACAAAATAACTGTTTATTATCCAATAGCAAATAATAATTTAGGATAAATTTGCCGGATAGTATTTCACCAATCACAATTTTTCTGATATTAAAAAGGATGGAGTTAATTGATGTTATATTATTTCCGCTTTATGTTTTTTTCTTCCATCTAATTTTTTCGTGGCAACGAAAACGCATCAAAGACCCGCTACTGAAGAAATATCATAAGCAGGGTTTTTGGACTAAAGTTTTCGGAGCGCTCTGCTTTTCTATTTTTCATGGCATTATTTCACCTGGCAATGATTCCATTTCATTATACTACAACGAAGGTATTCACATAGCTAAGCTGATTGTAGAAGATGCATCCAACATTAATCTAATTTTTTCTTCGGGTGCAGATTTTGACCAATCGCTTTTGTTTAATCCCTACAACAAAGGTTACTTTACCAGTGAAAGCAATTACTTTGTCGTAAGATTGGTTGCCATTTTTTCCTTTTTTTGCTTTAGAAATTACACGGTTATGAACCTTGTGTTTTCAATGATTTCGTTTAGCGGGGTTTGGCAGTTGTATAAATTCTTTTATGAACAGTATCCGCAGTTGCATAAAAAATTAGCTATTGCAATTATTTTTTTTCCCACGTTTGTTTTTTGGAGTTCCGGCATTTTAAAAGATCCGTTGTGTACGGGTATGTTGGGATGGATGACCTACTCACTCTATAATGTTTTTTGCAAACGGCAATCAGTGCTTAAAAATACGTTAATTGCAGGTGCTTCCGGCTACATGCTGGTCATTCTCAAATCTTATATCCTGTTTGCCTATCTTCCATTTTTTTTAGCTTTTTTAGTATTCTTTAATTTTAAACGAATTGAAACAACGGGTGCAAAGATTATGGCATTTGCCGGATTATTAATCATAATACCGTTTGGATTTTATATCGTTTCAGATAAACTGGAAAAGGAATTGGGCGCTTTTGCATTGAGCAAGTTATCAGAGTCGGTTAAGATGCAACAAGCCGCTTTTATAAATATGGCAGATGCAGCAGAATCCTCTTTTTCACTGGGAGTAGAGTTTGATGGCAGTAATCTTAGCCTTTTAAAAATGGCTCCAGCAAGCATCACCGCTACATTTTTCCGGCCTTATTTATGGGAATCAAAAAAGCTCTCCACATTATTATCCTCACTGGAAGGCCTGGTACTGATGATCGTGACTTTATTTGTTTTAATTAAAACCGGCCCGCTTAATTTTATCAGATTTATTTTTATTGATCCAATGATAATGTATTGCTTTTTATTTGCCATTGTATTTGCCCTTTTTGTAGGAACTACCACGCTCAATTTTGGTACATTGGTAAGGTACAAAATACCTTGCATGCCCTTTTATATAATCGCATTGGTTTTGATAAATGAAAGGCGCAAAAAGCAAAAAAGCGCAGCGCCCTTAGTGCCGCTGCCGTTAGCTAAAACTGTAGATAAAAAAATTATTCAACTTTGAATGTTGCAAACGGCGCAGTTTAGATGGAAGTTGGTAATACCTCGATTGGCTGCATTTTCTAATATCAATTGCTTATCAAGGTAATAAAATGATATCATTTCAATTTTTGTCCAAGATATTTTTATCAGCCAAAATTTAGCTGAAAAGGCTGATAAAATTAGCCTCATTGGAAAGCAAACTGTATTGTTCAATTATTTTTTTTCGGCCTGCATTTCCCATTTTTTTTCTCAACTCTTTATTGAGTATTAATTTTTCAATTGCGAGATACCATTCTAATGTTGAATTGGCAAAGTACCCATTGATGCCTTCTTCAATAATGCTGTTATTTACACCCACAGGTGATGAAACTGCCGGCATTTCAAGCGCCAGGTATTGTATCAATTTAAAGCCGCATTTTCCACGGCTCCATTCTTCATCTGCAAGCGCCATCAGACCTATTTGACAGGTAGCCAGTTCTGCCACTTCATTCTCTTCCGTCCACTCTACATATTTGATATTTTTAAGATAAAATGAGGGCTTTTGGTTAGAAATAATCTTTACATCAAAATCATATTTTTCCTGCAACATCCTTAATGCCAGTAAGATAATCTCCAGGTAAATCATGGTCGAAAAACTACCTGTCCAAACAACTGTTATTCTTTCCACATCATGATTGGCTAAAAGGTTGTGTTTAGAAACGGTATCTACACAGGTAGGATTATAAACAACATTTGAATTGTATTGAAGCGCATAATCGCATAAAAACTGATTGCCACAACTTACTTTGAAAGCCCACTTACAAATCTTTTTAACTTTGTCGCTATTTTTAAAAACGGTGGCAATGCTATTTTGATCAGATACCAATGTTATCCAGATAGCGTCATCAAAATCGTAAATTATTTTCTTTTTAAACAGTTTACTACAAAGCCATTCAAAAATAGGCGGACCGATCGGCGTTGCCTCTCTTTGCAAAAAGATATAATCATATTGATGGAGGCTGAAAAGCAGAAGAAATCGGCTTATAAACCCTCTTATAATAGCTGATAATTTGGCAAAGAATAAACCGTATTTAAAGATTATCTCATAACCCTTTTTGTCAAGAAAACATTTTGTGGTCGTGTTAAATCCACTTTTTTTAAGGATGTCTTTATAGAGTTCGATACGAAATCTTTGACCCGGAGAAACATTTTCTGGATATTGTACTAATACTAAAATTTCTTTCTTCTTAATTTCCATTTTTAAATCCGGGAGTTAAAGTCTTTATAGTAAGTTATTACTCATTTTGACAGATCATTTTTTGGATCCTTGTTAGCGTGAATTGATGGCTTCGAAAATCATATGCCTGCCTCTGATAAATTTATTTAGTTGAGCAAAATAACTGCATATTATTTAATAGAAAATTTTATTTCGGCAAAATTTAAAATGGCAAACATCAACTAATTACATAGGAACGGATCATGGATTACCAGCGCTCGAAATTATACGGTCGTATACTTCCCTGTATCGTTGCACTGCATTTTCTAATGCATAAAAATCGATGGCGCCGTTTCTTATGGCAGTTGTATCAAATATATTTCCTGCCAGCATCATTTCTATCACTTCCTTAAAATCTTTTTCTGAAAATCCATTTACGATATAACCCCCATTGTATTTTTTAACAATATCCGCTACATCTCCAACGCCACTATTTGTAATTACAGGTATTCCCATGGCCATTATTTCTCCATGTTTGGTGGGCGAAGAGGCAAGTTTTGAATGGCATGGTTTTATGAAAAAAAGTGAGTAGGCGCTGAGCGACAATAATGCAGGTATCTCATGTCTTTTACCCCGTTTCACAATAATCTTGTTTGCTGGAAGTGCGCATTTGGCGGCTGCTAAAGCAATTTTTTCATGACTATCAGGTGAAATAAACAGGAATTTTGCCTGTGGAATTTTATCTGCAACCGTTTTGCAAAATTGCAGCATCTCGTTTGTTAAATACCAGCCGCCAAGTGACCCGAGGTAACTGATTACGAAGTCACCTTCGTTTATATTTAATGCTATACTGAATTTTTCTTTCAGCGATGCATCAATTTTTTTTGGATTAAACAAATCCATGTCTGCACTACAGGGAATTACTTCAATAGGGATCGGTTGATTGGCTATATTTTTTTGACTATGTAGCAGATCCCGTCCTTTGTAGGTGAGCGAAATATTGTAGTCGGCCTGCAACAAGCAGTTATATTCGTGTCGTTTAAAAAATTGATAAATCTTTTTAAAAAAAGGGTTATTCAAATTCCAAATACCACCATCAACTCTTTCATCGGCCCAAAAACCACGGATATCGTTTAAAAATTTTATACTGAATTTCTTTTTTAAGTGCAATGCCACCAGCGAAGGGATACCCGGTCTTGAATGAACCATATCAAACGGGTGAGACAAATGAAGTGCTTCTGCCTTTCTTTTTAATGCATAATAATCATATACAGCAGATAACACGGGAGGGTTTTTATGATAAGGTAGCGATATCCAACTAATAGGGAATCCAGCAAGCAATTGCTCAACATACACTTTATTGGTTTTATGCATGGCTGGTTTATCACAACTTAAAATGGTGAACTGATACCCAAAATTTGTCAGCCCTTTTAAATATGGAATCACCTGGCTTTGGCCCAGTGGATCTGTCATTCCATCGTAAGATATAAAAAGGATGCGTTTAGCCATTTTTGTTTTTTATTTTAATGGATGTGTTTTCTTCCAGCCACCAATGCAAAACTATGATGAGCCAAAGGCGGTTGTATAAATAATCGGTTCCGTTTAAATATTGTTTTTTCAGGTTACTTACATAATCGGCGTTCACTATATTGTATTGATTGATCACATCGGCTGAAGTGTAACGGTCCAGTAAATATTTTAAATCTGTTTTAAGCCATTTTGCCAATGGAATGCTAAATCCCCACTTAGGTCGTTCAAACATTTTAGCGGGCACGTAATCGTACAAAACCTGCTTTAGCAAATATTTCATACAGCCGTTTTTAACCTTCAATTGCTCATCCAGATTATAGGCAAATGTTACCAATCGGTAATCCAAAAGAGGCACCCGGCTTTCAAGGGAATATTGCATGCTGGCACGATCAACCTTTACAAGTAAGTCGTCTTTTAAATAATGATTGAAATCCCAAAAAGACTGCTGTTCTGGAGCGCTTAAAGTTCTTGCAAACGATGGTAAGGAATTGATTTGGTTGAAATTGAACAATGGACTTACCAGTAATTTTTTTAGCTCCTGCTCGCTGAAATAATATTGCTCCTGCGAAAAAATATGGCTGATGATGTTGCGCTTATTCTGGTAGGCAAACATATTACCAATGCGCTGGTACTTGCTGTTTAATATTCTGGAACTGGCGTAAACAGGCGCTTTTAGCAACTGCCAATAAGGAGCAGCCAATCGCTTTGCCCATTGATAGCTGCCATATCCATGGAATAGTTCATCACCGCCATCACCACTAAGGGCTACGGTTACATGCTGTTTTGCCAGGCGGCTAACCATCATTGTTGGAAAGGCAGATGAATCAGCAAAAGGTTCATCAAATGCGGGGATTAGTTGATCTACCAGCTCCAGCACTTCGTTTTCTTTTACCTTAAATTCGTGATGCGTTGTTTGCAAATGCACCGCCACCTGGCGGGCATATTTTGATTCATTAAATTTCCCGTCATCAATGCCAATGCTAAACGTATTGAGTTGATTGTTGCCCGATATTTTTGAAGCAATTGCAGTAACCAAACTGCTATCTACTCCACCACTTAAAAAAGTGCCAATTGGCACATCGCTAACCAATTGTTTTTCTACCACATCAAACAATAAATTGGTCAGTTGTTTTTTTGCTGCAGATTCATCGGTAATTGTACTGGATTCAATCACCTGCTCCAGCTTCCAGAAAGGAATATATAGAATGGATGCATTATTGAAATTTTGTTGCCCTATATGTACCTGTGTAAAATGTGCAGCGGGGAATTTTGCGGTGTCATTATAAATGGTGAGCGGCTGCGGAATAAATCCGAAATGCAAAAAATGGGGGATAGCCTCCTGGTTAATGGTTAACCTTTCGCCCAGCATTGATTTGATCACTTTTAGCTCCGAGGCAAAAGCAATGGTAGATTCATCCTGGTAAATAAACAATGGTTTTATACCAACATGATCTCTGCATAACGTTAGTATTTTTTCGCTAATATCATAAATGGCCAATGCAAACATGCCATTCATTTGCGCAAAACAACGGGTGCCTTGCTGAATAAATAATGCTAAAATCACTTCTGTGTCGGATGAGGTTTTTAGCGAAGCACCTTTATCTGCCAGCAGTAATTGAAGCTCCTTAAAATTGTAAATTTCACCATTGAATACAATGCAATACCGGCCATCCGCAGAGAACATCGGCTGATTGGCAGCAGTTGATAAATCTAAAATGGATAAACGCCTGTGGGCTAGTCCTACTGTATCATTTTCGGCAAAATAGAAGCCTTCTGCATTGGGGCCACGATGCTTCATCAACAGACTGGCCTGCTTCAATTGTTTGGGTGAAATTGTATTGTTGATAGAAATATACCCCGCTATACCACACATGCATTACATTTTTGAGTAAGAACGAAAATAGTACATTATTATTGGTCTGTGTGCGATTGAAAGAACGTTCAAAAGAAGAAGTAATGAGTTCCTAAAATTTGCCCTTATATTGTAGCTGAAATCAGGTAATTCTTGTTACAGCGTCATTCTCCAGCAAGTATTGCTGACCACTTTCTTTGCAGATGGCAATATTGCTGCTAAAATCTAATGGGTGGCCATATTCACTTACCCAACCCTTTTGCTTGCCTGGATTTCCCACAATTAATGCATAAGCAACTACATCTTTTGTAACCACTGCCCCGGCACCAATAAAGGCAAATTCACCAATGTTATGGCCGCATACAACGGTGGCGTTCGCTCCGATAGTTGCGCCCTTTTTAACTACTGTTTGTCTATATTCATGTTTGCGAACAATAGCGCTTCGTGGGTTTATTACATTGGTAAATACCATGGACGGCCCCAGGAAAACATCGTCTTCACATATCACCCCTTCATATATAGAAACATTGTTTTGCACTTTTACATTTTGGCCCAATATTACATTACAGCCCACCACTACATTTTGTCCAAGAGAGCAATTGATTCCAATTTTGCAATTGGCCATCAAGTGAGAAAAATGCCAGATTTTTGTACCGGCTCCTATATCGCAGCCCTCGTCGATATAGGCTGTTTCATGTGCAAAATATTTCATTGAATCGCTCATAATGATTGCTTGATGGATGTTGATTGTATATTAATATAGTGTAAACGCATCTGGCTACTTATAATATTTCCATATACTGTTTTACAATTTCATCTATAGTGTACTGTTGACTTGCGGCTTTTAAAAGTGTAGCATCCAATGGTAAATTTACTGCTTTCAAAATCGTTGTAGTCATGGCGTGCGGATCTTGCACCGGGCATAAATATCCCAATTCACCGTTTTGTAAAATTTCTGCCGGTCCTGATGGGCAATTCGTACTTACCACTGTTTTTCCCAATGCCAAGGCTTCTACCAGCACATTACCAAAGCCTTCGCTAATGGAGGAGGATACAAATACATGGCAATTATAGATCCACTTATAAGGGTTGTCGTCAAACCCTGCAAGGTAAACGGCGTGCTGCAGGTTATTTGTTTCTATAAAACTTTGCAACGACTTTCTCATTGGGCCTTCGCCTAAAATAAACAATACAAATTGCGGGTTTTGGTGATATAAAATAGCAAAGGCTTTTAATAAAGTAAGCTGGTCTTTTTGTTCTTCCAGCCTTCCCACATTTACAAGAATAATTTTACCTAAAATAGACACCGGATAGGAGACGGGAATGGCTGCAAGTGTATAAATTGTATCGTCAAAAACAGGATTGTAAATTGTAATTCCCTGGCTTAATTTGTTTTTGCTACTCTTCTTTAACCAGGCTAAACTTCCTTTGCTGACAGCAATTATTTTGTCGGCCCGAGGAATGATGAAGCGATGAATTGATTTCATTACCTGATCGCCCTTCCAATGTTTCAGTAGTCTGATTGGCGGTAAATTGTAATGATGCGTAACATAAATCTCAGAAGCAACGCCAGCAACTTTCTTTGCAATGATTGCGGCTGCACTGGTGTAATCAGTTGCCGTAAAAATATGAGAATATTGCCCGGCTTTAAAAATCGCCGGTAACATAGTGAGGTATTTAAAAAAGCTTGTACCACCGATTTCATCAACGGTAATTTCGGCATGTAATATGTTTAGGTACAAACCTGTTTTGTTGCCCAGCAGAAATGCTACTGGAATATTATTTTCATGAAAGCCGTTGGCGATATTGGTAAAAACCCGTTCCGCACCACCACCTCCAAGGTCATTAAGAATGAATAAAACCTTTTTCATTGGAATCAATTTCATTTTTTGCAAAGAAGCCCAGTTTTTTATTAAATAACAAAATGATGGATGTAACCAAAATAATAGTAGCGATTTGACCACCCGCAAGCCAGTTCATATTAAACATAGCGGATGCAACATAATTGATACCGATAGCAATGGTAATGCTAATAGCCGCCAGTATAAAAAGAATTCGTTTATTTTTTTGAAACAAAATGTATTGAAGAAAAATCCAGGCGATACACCATATAAGTGAGCCAATACTCAGGATATAAAAATAGTGTAAATAAGGCTTGTAGGCCGTCCTAAGCACGTAGGTGTAAACTATTACAGTAAATATGGTTACCGCTAAAAAGGTTGCAATCATAGCGAGCGTATATTTATAATACATTTCTTTTACTGCTTTCCACTTTTTTTTATTGGCAAACTGACTAAAGAGTAATGGTTGCAGGTATTGCATTAGTGACATACAAACAATCTGCTGAATAGCAGCAAATGTGGATGCAACTGAATAATAGCCGGCCTGATTTTTACCAAAAAAAGACATCACAAAAAATTTATCGGAAGTATTGATAAAAAAAATGGCGGTTTGCAACGCCATGCCGGATAGTCCAAAAAACAACTCATTGCGCAACACCTGTTTATCAATTAGAGTAACTAAAAAGCCTTGTTTTCGAATGTGAAAAATGAACATGCCACCCATTACAAGGCCTGCAAATATAAAAGATAGTGCCCTGCTGTACCAGCTATGCCAAAGCCATACAATAAATAAAACAGATAAACTGATTTCTATCACTACTTTCAATAAAGAAACAATCGCAAATAACGTTACCTTATTTTGATTACGGATTAGTATTATAAACGCTTCGAAGCAGAAATTTAATATAAGCCCCGCAGGAATCAGCCATAGAAATGCAGGCTGAAAATTAAATGCCTTTTCCAAAGGAACCCGTAGCAGGTACAAAACGGGAATCAACAATATACTTAACATCACAGGGATCAACAATCCTGTTGAGAAAACCCGGGCATATTCGGCTTTGGATAATTTAAAATAATCGATCGATATGGTATACAACACACCCATCGATATAATGGGTGTAAGAAAAACGATGCAATTGCTAAAAATATTTAAAATGCCAATATCACCTTCGCTCAGCATATTTACAAAAAAAGGTAGGGCTGCAAAAGAAATTGCTTTGCAAAGAGAACCAGTAACGGTGTATACACCAATTTGTTGAGTTGATTTTTTTAATAATATGGATTTTATTTTTTGTAACAATGAATCAATAGATGGTTAATAAAATCATGGTGTTTAGTGGCACTGTCACAAATAGAATTGGCTGAATACTATTTTAATGGATGAAAAGGTATGAGTAAATCAAACTTGAGTTGTTTGAAATTAAATGATTTATTTTATAATAAGTTTTAAAAATTATAAAATTGGATACAATATTTGAACTCATAATTCGATTACGACTGCAGGTTGGTAACTGTTCAAGGGGATTGTTCCAATAGCTTTGATCCATTTTATAATTCCACATCAACTATTTTATGGGCACACCGTTTTATTAAAATTGATCAAAAGTGAAAAATTATTCATACCATCATCGTACGTCTTTAAAGACAAAATTTCTAAATAGTATAAGAAAAGGGTTTATTGATGGATACCCTGAAAAGTTTCTTTTGAGGCGCATTGCATCTTCGGCCAGAAACAAATTTTGGATAAAAGTAATTCCACCTGAGTATTTATATCCTGCAGGTAGTTGGCGGAATTGTGAGCGGGATGGAATTCACCTTAAATTAAATATTTCTAATGTAGTTGATCACCTTAAATATTTTTTGTTTAAGGATGTAGGATTTGAAAATTTCTTAAAATTGATCCAGCCTAACTTTACAATACTGGATATTGGTGCCAATATTGGCATGACAGCGCTTGAATTTGCAAAGAAAGTGCCAATGGGTAGTGTAGTTTGTTTTGAGCCATCGCCCTCAAATTTTAGTCGGTTAATCGAAAACATTGCTTTGAATGATTTTAAGAATATGATTACTTCCAACACGGGCATAGGTAGTGTTGCCGGACAGTTCAAGCTATTCGATTTAGTTGATAGCAATCCCGGAATGAAACGCATACTGACAGATGAGCAATCCGAAAATCTAGCATCTGAAGCAATTGTAGTAGATATATTGGAAAGTCAGTTGGAAAAGCTGAATATTGCAGCCGTTCATGCCATCAAAATAGATGTGGAAGGTTTTGAAATGGAAGTTTTAAAAAGTGCCACGGTTATATTGAAAAAGTATAAGCCCTTACTCTTTATAGAATTAGACGATAACAATCTAAAAGAGCAACAGAGCAGCGCAGTGCTTTTGATCAAATATTTAATTGAACTCGATTATAAAATTTACAATGCGTTGGATACGGCCCGGCAAGTGGACCTAAATAATGAATATTTAAATTGCCACCTTGATATCATCTGCGTATAAATAGTTTTTTATGCTCAAAAAAAGTTGCTGATTATTAAACAATTTATGTAGGCGAGGTGTTTCAAGTCCAAACACATATAAATTATTCATAAAATTGAGTACTTTCGTTCAAAATAACAGTTAAGAAATTAGAAACTATGTCATTTCAATTTGATACTAACACTCGTGCGCCACTACAATCATGGGATATATTTTGCAACACATATAATTCATTAATGGCAGATGCAACAAAGCATCAGGAATCAGTTTTTGCAATAAAACAAATTGCCCGGCTGAACAAATGGAGTAAAAAGCAAACACAGGAGGCAATTGATAATATTCAGCAATATGTGATTGTAATTACCGATCATTTGCAAAAAATAGCATTTGCGGGTAAGGGATTTCAGGAAATGACGGGTTACACCTTCGAGGAAGCAAAAGGCAGAAATCCTAAATTTTTGCAGGGTGCTGCCACCAATAAGGTAAAAACGGATGCTGTAAAAGAGCAATTGACCCACAACGAAACCACCGAAATAATTCTGGAAAACTATCGTAAGAATGGCGAAATCTATCTTTGCAAGATTATAATAAAACCTGTTTTTAATATCAATGAAAAGCTGGTAAATTTTATAGCTTATGAGCAGGAGATTGCTGCATAGGTTGTCATTCTGGTCCGTTTTTTTTAGTTTTAGATTGAAATAAGCAAAACAGCTATTTTAGTTCCATCAGTAAATGATTTATATCCGACAGATCTTTCGGTACTAATTTTTTTTAATGCGAATAAAATAGCTGTTCAGTCTGTTATCGCAGTTAATTGCATGTACATTTGATGTGTTTCATTCAAACTTCTATTCCGTAACATGCGACTCATTCCCGTTTTGAATTTCCTTTTCCTAATCATTTGCGGTAATTTGCAATTAACTGCACAGACTATTTTTAAGGGTGTGGTAATCAGTAAATCGTTAGCAAAACCCCTATCTGGTGTAACAATTTCCGTTGGTAATAAGCCGGTGGCAATAACTGATATCGATGGTGTTTTCCAGTTTAGCAGTTCCAATCAAAAAGAATTCATTTCTTTTACTCATACCGGGTACCTTCCAGTTTCAGCATATTATATTGCCAGTCAAAACCTGCTTATTCAATTGGCTGAATCGGGGAACTTATTAGCCGAAATGGTAGTGAGGGCTTTTGAGCGAAATACAGATATGAAGATTATTCCTGTTACTGTTACTATTCTAAAGCGGACCGACCTGGAGCGGTATGGCAATACATCCATCCTGCCAGCGGTAAATACCGTGCCCGGTGTAAAAATGGATGAACGTAGTCCGGGTAGTGTGCGTTTGTCAATCCGCGGCAATTTATTGCGTTCACCCTTTGGCGTTCGAAATGTAAAAGTTTATTGGAACGGTATTCCATTTACTGATGCCAATGGCAACACCTACTTAAATCAGTTGGGTTTTGATAATGTGGGCAAGATAGAAATCATTAAAGGGCCCGGCGGGAGCATGTATGGCGCCGGAACCGGGGGCGTAGTATTATTGAGCAGCAGAGCTGCAGACATTAACGAAAAGAGTATTTCCCTCAGTACTTTAGCGGGCAGTTATGGGATGGTAGAAACCAATTTGGCTTATCGGAATCAAACCGATAAGGCCAATTACTCGCTGCAATATGGCCACCAGCAAGCGGATGGCTGGCGCAACCATACCAATACCAGGCGGGATGTGGCCAATTATACCGGAACCTTCACCATCAATCCAAAGCAATCTATCAGCACCAATTTTTTTTACAGCGATTTGTATTATCAAACGCCGGGCGGATTAACACAGGCGCAAGCCGAAGAAAATTCACGTCAGTCAAGACCTGCCGGGGGACCCTTCAGAAGTGCAGAACAACAGCAGGCCGCTTTGTATATAAAAACATTTTATGTCGGCTTCTCGCATGAGTACCGATTCAACGAAAACTGGACTAACAATACCAGTATTTACACCTCCAGCACCCGTTTCCGCAATCCAAGTATTTTAAACTATCAGCGGAAAACGGAGCAGGGAATAGGCGGAAGGACAGTGACAGCTTATCAGTATAAAAATATGCGTTTTCATCTGGGTGGCGAATATCAGTATGGATTTACATCTACCCGTACTTTCGGAAACAAGTTGGGAGTGCCAGACACTTTGCAATTTGATGATGAAATAGCGGCGAAACAGTACAATGTATTTCTTCAGTCAGATATTACGCTCAAAAATAATTTTATCATCAATGCAGGATTGAGTTACAATAACTATGGTTATGGATTTACCCGGTTGAATAATCGACCGGTAAGGGAGATTGATAAAACCTTTGCGCCTGTATTGATTCCACGTTTGTCTGTGCTTAAAAAGTTGGGTATTTATTATAGTATTTATGTCACCGCTAGCAAAGGGTACTCGCCGCCTACCATTGATGAAATTGTGCCCTCTACGGGTGTTTTTAATGGTACCTTAAAGGCAGAGGGCGCTACCAATTATGAGTTGGGCTTTCGGGGAGAGTTGGTGCCACATAAATTTTTTGCAGATGTAGCAGCATATAATTTTCAGTTAGACAATACCATCGTTACAAGAAGGGATGTTGCCGGGGCTGATTTTTTTGTAAACACCGGTGAAACAAATCAAAAAGGCATTGAACTATCGCTAAGCTATTATCCGGTACTAAATACCATTTATTTTCTACAGGAATTAAAGTTGTGGAGTAATTACACCTACATCAATGCAAAATTTAAAACCTATCAACAAGGTACTAATGATTATTCGGGCAAAAAACTAACTGGCACTTCACCCAATGTGTTTGTTGCCGGGGCAGATGCTGTTACACGAATTGGACTATATGCCAATTTAACCTACAATTACACGGATATGATTCCGTTGAATGATGCCAATAGTTTCTTTGGTACACAATACAATTTATTTTTTGGAAAACTCGGCTATAAAAAGCATTTGGGTAAAAAGGCAAAGGGCGAAATTTATTTTTCCTATGATCAGTCATTTAATACACCATATGGGTTGGGAAATGATTTAAATGCGGCGGCTAACCGTTACTTCAATCCATCAGCACCACAAAGTTTTCTGGGCGGAATTAAAGTTCAATTCAATTTATAATATTGCGTCCTTAAACATCCTTGTTTTATATTAATTTGTAATATGGAAATTTATTTAGTAAGACATACTACACCCGCTGTAGAAAAAGGCATTTGTTACGGCCAGGCAAACCTGGATGTTACGGCGTCGTTTCATAGCGAAGCGGCCATCATCCGGCGCCATTTACCGGACAATGCTACAGCCGTTTACTCAAGCCCGTTGCTACGTTGTAAACTATTGGCAGAGCATTTATATTCCGGTCACAGTATTCAACTAAAAGATGAGCTGATGGAAATCAATTGTGGTAACTGGGAGTTAAAAGCGTGGGATGAAATACCAAAGCATGAAATTGACCCCTGGATAAATGATCTTTTAAATGTGCGGATACCTGCCGGTGAAAGTTATACGGATGTGTATGAAAGGGTAAAGGAATGTTTTAATGAAATTGTTGAATTACACCAGCCTGATAGTTACATCGGGCATTTACCAACAGAGTCGACGGATTTAACACGAACAGTGATTGTGGCCCATGGTGGCGTTATTCGAAGTATTTTATCGCATATCACCAATACGCCGCTGGTGGATTCATTTAATGTATTTACGTTGCATTATGGTTGTGTTATCAAGATTGTGAACAAGAATAACGGCCTGCATCATGAGGTGTTATCTAATATTGCCCATGAAAAAGAAACCCACAAGCCTTCAAATTTATAGCCGGGGAGCATTGTAAATTATTGGTGTAGCAAAGTCATGGGATTACCAACTTTGTGGAAGTTTGCTACTTATTATCACTGTCTTTTTGAAACGTTGGCACCACATGGCCAAAATCTGAAACATGCCCTATCACCGTTTCCTCTATTTGAAAATGTATATTTGCAAAAAATATTAAAAATTGGATTTCAGTCAAATAGCAATCAAGGAAATACTGACCGTAACTTTTACGCTTTTTGCCGTAATTGATATGGTAGGAAATATTCCGGTGCTGGCCTCGCTGAGGTTGAAGATGGGTGGAGAGATTCGGTCTACACAAGCCACATTGGCCTCGGGAGCCCTCATGATCCTTTTTTTATTTATCGGCAAGCAGTTTCTTGATTTGCTGGGTCTGGATGTGCAATCTTTTGCGGTTGCAGGTAGTATTGTGATATTTATTATTGGCCTCGAAATGATATTGGGACACGAATTTTTTAAACCAGATAATAATCCCAAAAGTGGAAGTGTAGTGCCCATCGCTTTTCCGCTGATAGCCGGATCAGGTACACTTACCACCATCATGAGTTTAAAGGCTAACTACTATGATGCCAACATATTTCTTGGTATCCTGATTAACTGTGTAGTAATTTATATTGTGCTGAAATCACTGAAATGGATAGAGAAATTTCTAGGTCCAAATGGAATGACGATCACAAGAAAATTTTTCGGCGTAATATTGCTGGCCATAGCGGTAAAAATATTCGGCAGTAATTTTAGCCATTTCGGAAAATAGCCTACCGGCCACGTAGTACAATGGATAGTATAAGGGCCTCCGAAGCCCCAGATTCAGGTTCGATTCCTGACGAGGCCACCACGTTTAAACAATTGGAGTCCTGACAGTTGATACTTTCAGGGCTTTTTTATTGTTATGGTAAAACAATGCTAAAACTTTTCAATTAATGCTATAATATATTAAGTAAGATATAACCTACTCATTTTTTATTTTCTATTTTAAAGCGTAAACAATGTAAGCTCAGTCTTATTTAGATATGCTAGGGGTATCGGGGGTTTGTTTCAAGAACCGGCAGAGAGGTTAACCGCCTTTTGTATTTTTTATATAAAAAAAATTTTAACTGAAATCCCTGAAATACATTATTTATATTAAATTCTAAAGAGAAGGCTATTCATTTCCTTGACAATTATTTCAATACAAGATTTGACTAACCTGATTAATCAAGACTTTTTAAATCTTTCATCTGTGTCGTATATGCAACAATGTAGTTTTTGTCGGGACTGTTAATAAGTTCAACAGTATGCATCACATTGAAAATTACATTTCCATCTGAGTCTTTCTTTTTAAGTCCAAATTCCTTTTTAATTTTGCTAAAGCTACTTTTTAAGTTCCCCATTAAATCTTTGGTTAGATAAATACCTCTACCCAATTTCCATTGAACAATTACAAAGTTTCCAATAACTGAACCAAAATGTACCGAAACACCGTCATAACCTTCTAAAGTAAATCTTCCTTGAAGACCTTTGAGAACATAAACCGGCTGCCCTTTATATTGAAAGGTTCCTTCCTTTATATTTTCAGACATTATTTTTTCCATAAGCGCCATCATTTCCATCCGGCTCACAGTATCTTTTGCTTCGAAATAGCTTTGTCCCCAAGCTGATAAACTAAATGAAATTATAATAATTGTTGAAAGTAGTTGCTTCATGTTTTTTATCATAAAAATGGCTTAAAGGATGCTGTAAAAGATTTAGTTCTTAGCATTAAAAATCCCATATTACTATATTCTGTATTTCCGCAAAGTTTATTAACTGTTTCTATTATTATTTCATTTGTGCAAGTAAGTAAATCCTGATAATTGCAAACTCCATTTCGGAAATTCGCGGTTTCAGCGAATTGTAATAGAAATATAAAATAAGTTAAATCATTCTTCGAATACGAGTACAATTTCTCAAAAGTAAAATGGTCATACATTGAAGTTTTATTCATACTAATCTTGTGTGCTAAATATCTCTCTTGATAAACGAAATGCATAATTTCTTCGGAATTAATTTGCGCACCGATGGAGAGAAAATAATTATATCGTTCACATATTTTTTTAGTTGTTTCACCTGGACCGCCCAAGCCATTTTTTAGGAAGAACTTTGTAAACATTGGGTTTATTTTATTTGTCACAAGATAAATAAAATTATCAAAAATGGGGCAAATTTGCTCTAATCTTAACCCTTCCAATACATTCACCTTGTAATAGTGAAGTATTTCAATAATCAAGAATTCATAACCCAGTTTGGGCAAAGACTTAGGGCAATTAGATTGTCCAAAGGTATTAGCCAAGAAGAATTAGCTGGAAGGACGGGTTTTGAATTAAGCCAAATTGGTCGAATTGAAAAGGGAACTGTAAACACAAGTATTAGCCATGTTTCTGCAATTGCAAAAGCACTCAAAGTTGAACCTTCTGAATTTTTTAAATAGATTTCATTCAAATACGAATTCTTTGTAAGGGTAACATCCTGTTTTAGTTTATGTGACTTGCAAATGTTTTTTAACTTCTTGCGACTGTGATTACTAAATCCACCCTAAAATAATTAAATCTTTTTTGTAATCATTTAATATTAGGTCTACCAACTTTTGACCGTTATATAAACTTTCATAAGTTTCTTTTTCCGTATCGTAATTCGGAAAGTTCCTCGTTGCATCTTCGTCGGAAATATTTTTCAAATATGTTTTAAAGTCAGCAAAATTATTAAATGTGTATTTAGGAATTTCATTCCTCCATATGTCTTGTACACTAACTTCATTTTTGGTTTCATCCCAAATCGCATTAACAAGTAAAATTATTAGTTTGTTATAAGAGGCTTGCTCTAACAAATTCATTATTGGACTTTCTGTTGATAGGGCAATCTCCTCTTCCCAAAAGTCTTCAATGAATTGCAAAACTTCGGGTTTTGTCTTTTCATAGTTTGAAACTGATCTATTGGGAATTGCTCTGTTATGTGCAATACAGTTTCTAATGTTTTCTATAGAACTTAATTTTCTCTAATCTTCCTTAAAAAGTCAATATGTCTTTCTTCTAGAATGCCTCGCAAATTTAGATAGCTTCTTAAAATGTCGTACTGTTCATTTGACTAGATTAAAGGAATGATATGCACCTGAAAAATTTTTCGTTGATGCACCAGCCGGAAGGTATTGTGTTAAGCCCGGCTTACGACTTACTGAATGTGAGCCTGCTGAACCCTTTGGATGAAGAAGAACTGGCCCTTACGCTGAATGGTAAAAAGAGCCGACTGAAGCTGACAGACTTTAAAGCACTCGCTGAACATTTGCGCATCAATGAAAAGGCTTACTACAATAGCTTTAAACTATTCAGCAGTAAAAATGCGGAAGTAATGGATTTGATTGACCGGTCATTCCTTGATGAAAAGATGAAGCAGGGATATAAGGATATTTGGATGAAGAAGCGGGTGAACATTTTACACCCCGTGAAGTGATTGACCTGATGACACATATTATTTTTGAACCGGTAAAAGACAAACTACCCCGGTATTAACCATCTATGATCCCGCTTGTGGCAGTGGTGGCATGCTCACAGAATCGCAGAACTTTATTAAGGATGAATACGGAACGATCAAAGCAAAAGGGGATGTGTATTTGTATGGCAAAGAGATCAATGATGAAACCTATGCCATCTGCAAATCGGATATGATGATCAAGGGCAAAAACCCTGAAAATATCCGGGTAGGTTCTACTTTATCCAACGATGAATTTGCCGGTACTGCCTTTGATTATATGTTGTCCAATCCGCCGTATGGTAAGTCGTGGGAGAGTAAAAAAAAATACATCAAAGACGGCAAGGATATCATTGATCCACGTTTTAAAATCAGGTTGAAAGATTACTGGGGTAATGAGGATGATGCCGATGCAACGCCCCGTTCTTCGGACGGGCAGTTGTTATTTTTAATGGAGATGGTTAATAAAATGAAACCACTTAAACAGAGCAAGATCGGTAGCCGCATTGCATCTGTACACAATGGCAGCAGTTTGTTTACCGGCGACGCAGGTGGTGGCGAAAGCAATATCCGCCGCTACATTATTGAGAACGACTGGCTGGAAGCCATAGTGCAATTGCCCAATAACCTGTTTTATAATACGGGCATTACCACTTATATCTGGATACTCAGCAACAG
>JBGSMI010000165.1:0-92316 GCA_041740215.1 Ferruginibacter sp. | reverse complement strand
TATAAATTTAAATTGAACTCATTAGCAGAATCGGCCTCTCTTCTGAAAACGATACAATTTCATGTAGAAACATTCGAGCCATTTGGTTGTACTGCTAGGATTATGCTTCTGATAAAGGAATTATCAGCGTTAGAGGAGCTTAGAAAGTTGAGGTCAGAAATTAAACAGCGTTATCAAATTGAGAATATTGCAGAACTTAGATACGAAAATGATTCCACCTGTTTCGGCTTTTTTGCTAATACATTGCGAAAGCCAAGAAGAATAAAACCTGAAAAATCTGAAATATCGCATGGTTTTTTTTGCAAAGAAATGGAGTATTGCCATGAGGAAATTCAAGAATGTCTTTTAACGGCACTTTTTCATCAGAAGAATTTAAGCGATTTACTTGGAAAAAAAATATCCTCAGAATACGGTATTAGACATTTGCCAAATTTAGGGTATAGTGATATGCAATACTTATTAATGATCGGATTTGGGTTTGATAGGCTTTACAGTTTTTGGGAAAGAATTACTTTTCTTTTATCAAATTATCAGCTTACAAAAATCAGTCCATTGAGGTTATCTTTTTCAAATTATATTAAAGAGATAAAGGAAAAAATTCTTAAAGGGAAACAAATAACTTTTGACCCAAAGTCACCACATCTTAATTGGGTTTTAAATTTTTATAACACGAATTACTCAGATATTATAAAGTACAGGCATAAAAGCGTTCATTTCCAAATGAGTGAGACAAATGATTGGCAAGGAGTTTTGACATCTAAATTTTCCAATAATACCAGTGCATGTATTTCAAATGAAGTAGAACTACAAAAACTAAAACTCGAATTTGAGGGGCTTGGAAATTTGCTTCTTGAGCATTTTAATTTTTGCAAAAAAGGCTTCATAGAGGCGTTAAAACTTATTGATGAATTGGAATAATACGATAAACAAAATGCAAAACATAAAAGCCATATTAAAACAAAATAGGAGCAAATTAAAATACTTTGTGCCTGCGAAACGGGTAGCGGACACCGGGTTTTCCTTCGCCGGATAGCAACCATGATGAGCGCTTTACATATCTGGATGAAGAGATTAGTATTTGAAGTTGAGCCAAGGATAAGAGGAAATTTCAAAATTTTAAAAAAGGAATACGCTAAAACTTTCAAATTGCATTTCTTATATTGGATTCTAAAATTTTAAAGGATTATGATTCCATCGCAGGTTTTGAAATATTTAATACTCAATAAGACAAAGGATGCCCAGGCGTTATACAAAAATGGAAGATATGCGGCATCAATTTATTTAGCAGGATATGCTGCCGAGATTGCATTGAAAAATAAAATATGCAGCACCTTGCAGTTTAACTTGGGTTTTCCTGAAACAAGGCAGGAGTTGTCAGGCTATCTACAGCATATCAACAGAAATAGCCCGGCAACATTAATTATCAGTTTAGGAGAAATAAGAAATCACGATTTAGCAAGATTGCTTTTCTACTCTGGAGCAGAACTGAGGATTCAAAGTAATTTTTATACACAATGGAACATCGTTAAAAAATGGAATCCTGAAAACAGGTATAAAAAGATAAGAGTTACCCGGGCTAACAATCTGGAATACTTACAAGCGTTAAAGAAAATCATTAAAGAAATCACTTAAATTTGAAGTATGAATAAACAGAAAAGCATAACGAGATTAAATCAGTACGTCATACCACTTGGTAATGCCTGGGCTGTAAAAGGAGAAGGTAGTACAAAATTTACTTTCATAACCGATACTAAAAAAGAAGCACTGACTTATGCAAAAGGCTTAGCTGTAAGCAGAAGCGCCGATTTAATTGTTTATGGAAGAGATGGCAAAATAGCGACAAGAAATAGTTACGCAAAAAAGGAAGGTGGTAATCTGGCTAAAAAATAAAAGTCAAGATTTATAAAAGTGAGCCACCCACAACAGGGTGGTTTTTTTATAAATAGAAAGTCAGCAGTAAAAAACAAAATGAAAAACATAAAAAACATACTAACCGAAATAGAAGCAAAGAAAAAAATCAAAATACTCTACGCCTGCGAAACAGGCAGCAGGGCATGGGGTTTTCCTTCGCCGGATAGTGATTTCGACATCCGCTTCATGTACATGCACGAAAGAGATTGGTATTTATCATTGAGTGTAAAAAAAGATACGATAGAGATCATGGATGGTGACCTGGATATAACCGGTTGGGATTTGAGAAAGTCACTGACACTCGTAAAAAAATCAAATGCACCGTTGATAGAGCGATTCAATTCGCCGATAGAATATTTTTCGGTGCCGGGATTTAAAGAGGAGTTTAAAAAACTGATCGGCAGTTATTATTCACCAATCGCAGTTTTCTTTCATCATAATTCCCTGGCAAAAAAGTTTTGGGAAGAATTGAAAGAGAAAGAGGAGATAAAGTTGAAAAGTTATTTCTATCTGATACGGTCTTTGCTTTCCTGCAACTGGATAATAAAAGACAATACCGTTTTGCCCATGCACATAGAGGGCCTGATGAAATATGTGGAAGAACCTTATAAAATAAAGCTAAGAGAATTAATAACCTTGAAAGCAACAGTGGGTGAAAAGTACCTTCATAAAAAGGAAGAAAAATTAAATGCGTGGATAGAAATTTTATTTGAATATATAGAAGCGGAGAAGGAAAATCTGGCGGTAAACAATGCTGACATAGGACTACTCAATGAATTCTTTTTAAAAATGTTGTATGCAAAAGCTAACCATTGATTTGATAAAAAATAACGGGCTATTGATTTTTGAAGTAATAAGCGGTAGCAGATCGTATGGACTGAACACGCCAACATCGGATACGGATATCAAAGGGGTATTTGTATTACCCAAAAATCTTTTCTATAGTTTGGAGTATACAGCGCAGGTAAACAACGAAACAAATGATGTCATGTATTACGAGTTGAAACGGTTCATGGAATTGTTGTCGAAAAGTAATCCTAATATATTGGAGATGCTGAATGTGCCGGATACGTGTGTGCTGTACAGAAATCCTGTTATGGACATGTTGCAACCGGAAATGTTTTTATCCAGGCAATGTGAACAGAGTTTTGCCAACTATGCTTTTACCCAAATAAAAAAAGCATCCGGACTGGAAAAGAAAATTGTAAATCCTGTTGAAGAGGTAAGAAAGTCGGTACTTGATTTTTGCTTTGTGTATGAGGATAAAGAAGCCGTAGCTTTAAAAAAATACCTGGAAGAAAAAGGGTTTGAGCAAAGCAAAATAGGATTAACAGCCATAGCGCATTTAAGGGATTGTTATAATTTGTATTATTCCGAAGAGATCAATTACGCTGGTGTAACCAAAAAGGACAATGCCAACGAAGTAAGTTTAAGCAGCATTCCCAAAGGAGAAAGGCCAATAGCGATGCTGTATTTTAATAAAGATGCTTATTCTGTTTATTGCAAACAATACAAGGATTATTGGGATTGGGTAGCAAAGCGAAATGACGAACGGTACAAAACAACAATGTCGCACGGAAAGAACTACGATTCAAAAAATATGATGCATGTGTTCCGGCTGTTACTGATGGCAAAAGAAATAGCAGTAGAAGGAAAAATAAATGTGTTTAGAAAAGATCGTGACTTTTTACTGGCAATAAAAGATGGGAAATATGAGTATGAAGAATTAGTTCAAAAAGCAACGGTGCTAAAAGATGAATTGCCTTTGCTGTATCAGCAAGCCAACTTGCAACGGGAGCCGAATTTGGAACGTGTAAATGAATTGCTGATTAAAATGAGGGAGGCTTATTATGGAACAAAGAATTGAAAAAGTAGTTGAAGCTTTTACCAGTAATGGCCGGAAAATGATTGGGCCGTTAGATATAAGCAGAGACTGGTGGTTTAATGATATAATCCTTATGGAATTTGTGTGGAAGCCAGTCGGGAAGAAGCTTTACTTGACATTACTTATCGACCCATTAGAAATAAAGAAGGGTGTAGTTTGGGCAATATCATTGTCTTTTTCAATGCCTGAACAAAAAGATCATAAGTCGATATCCGAAATAGTATTGAATGATGTTAATAAAATAAATTTGGGAAATTTTGTAAAGACTATTAACGGGATGATTTTATAATTTAATGAAGAAAAGTTGCAATCTATAAGATGTGAGTCGGCTATTTATCATCATCCTTCGTTAATTCAAGATAGGCCATCACCATTTCAGTAAACCTTTTGTTTTTCTTGTGAACAAGCAATGAACTATAGATGAATAATCCGCCAACGCTAAAATTGCTTGTTACCTGAATAATCTTGCTGGAAGGATGGTCGTAGTAATCAAACCAGCTTAAGAATTTTCTGGATCTTGCTTTTTCCTTTCCGTCGGAGTTGTCGCATACATAAACAACGGCATTGGTTTTTAAAGCAAGAAAGTCACCAACTATTGTAATTACTGTGTCAGCAATTCTTTTGTCAGTTCCTCTGGGAAGTTTTGCTTTGGGGTCTTTTAGCTCAAGGTTGAAAGAAAAAAAGTTGGGGGCAATATCAGGGTAATTTGGAAAATACTCAGCGTAACTTATAAAAATACAATTATATTCAACAGCTTTTTCTGTAATGAAACTATAAGTGCGTTCATCAATTTTTTGGATCCGGTAAGATTGCAAATTTAAAGCCATGAGTTTTTTCAAGTTGTTTTAATGGAATACCATTTTGCAGGGCCTCCCGGATAATCTTCTGATCGGCCAGCATTTTTTGAACCATTTCTAACCTGGTCATAGGTTTAGCCTTTGGGCTGCGTTTAGAGCGTACAGTCTTTTTTGTTTTAACAGTTGCTAAAGCCATAAAAATTGATTTATTGCAATTTACAAAAAAAATGCATCTGATTGGATGCGTTTAGAAACCTAAATTTAAAAATATTAAAACAATAACAATGAGTTACATAATAGTAGATGTGGAATCAGACGGACCTATTCCGCATAAATATTCAATGGTATGCTTTGGTGCCGTAGTGCTGGAGCCATCATTAAGCAAAACATTTTATGGTAAAACAAAACCTATTTCAGCATTATGGATTCCGGAAGCATTGGCCGTAAGCGGCTTCAAGAGGGATGAACACGAAAGTTTTGAAGACCCAATGAAAGTAATGGCCGATTTTGAAAACTGGCTATCAGTTAACTCAAAAGGGCGGCCGATTTTTATCAGTGATAACCCAGCCTTCGACTGGCAGTGGATCAACTGGTATTTTCATACTTATCTGGGCAAAAATCCTTTTGGATTTTCTGCAAGGCGCATAGGCGATTTGTACTGCGGCTTGAAGATGGACACCGGCCTAAATGCCGAATGGAAAAAATTATTGCGTAAAACAACACACGACCATAATCCGGTAAATGATGCTATTGGAAATGCAGAAGCTTTGCTGGCGATGAAGGCAATGGGGTTGAAGATACCGGCGCAGTAAAATAAATATGTTTGAATTATTATTAAGTAAAACAATGGAGGTGTATTATGGAAAGTAAAGAATTGTATCCAGAACTGGCAGCCTACATCTGGGATTACTGCGGTCGTATGAACCAACAGGAAGGAGCAGCTTACAGCCATAAGATTGCTTGTGAAAGAATTGCCCAAGGAAACAAAATGCGATTTCATAAATATCAAAACGAAGAACAGTATGTATCCAGTGACGATGCCGTTTTAAAGTTACTTGAGAATGGATATGAAAGTTTTAAACTCTCAGTGGCGACAAGAATTTGGAATGAACATAAAAATGAATTGAAGTTGAACCTTTGTCCGAAGTGTAAAAAAATACCAAGGACACCTTGGGCAGAACAATGTAGGTTTTGCCTTCATGCCTGGCGGGAAAAGTTCAATAAAGAATCCACCAGTAAAAGTGAGTGACTTGAGAAAAATCGGGACAGGCCAATGATGATGCTATGAAAATAAAAAGCTGGTATTAAAAAGAATACAAAATATTACAAACCTGTAATGCCATATTTTTTAGAAGGATGCTTTTTTGCATGATGAACCGTAATAACTACAACAGTATTACCAACAATTCCAAAAACAATCAAAAATGGAAAACGAGGTAGTAGGTAATCTCTTAGTTCTTTTTGTTCGTCTATAAAGCCGAAGTATTGTGGATGTGCAGCAATTTTTTTGTAAGCGGTTTCAAGTTCTTTAAGTAGTTCTTCTCCCAGACCAGTGAGTTCTTTTTCATACCATTCATAGGCTTCTAATTCATCAAGATTGGCTAACGGGGTAATGACAATTTTATACGCCATGCTGTTTGTGTTTACTGCGGATGAGCGCATGGGATTCTTCAACAGAATATCCTTTGCTGCCACTATCTTCAAACTGTTTGGCACGCAGGTAAAAGGAATTTATTTCCTCCTGCGTATAACGGGATGTAGAAGGTTGCAGTACTTCAAGAACAGCATCCAATTGATTTTCATTTGCCTCATCAATAAGCTTATGAATCTGTTGACGTATTTCTGAATTAATCATAATGACTGATTTTTAATATTAAATACTTACTGCAATTTACAAAAAAACGAGGAGTAAATTCCTTTAAAAGATATATAGAAAAATAAACACCAAAATGAGCAAATTAAAAATAACCGGAAAACAAATCCGTGCCATTGGATACGAAGAAGGGCCAGTGGTGAGTGTGGCCATGCATACCATGTGTACACATTTTAAACATCATACAGAAGAAGAAGCATTGCAAATATTGAAAGATATATTGGCAACACCAGAAAATTATTTGAGTGAAGAAAAATTAGAAAAAATCGCCAAACAATTAGTGTCTGCAAAAGCCCCTCCTTCGGAGGGGTTGGGGGAGGCCATTCCGCTGAATGAAAAAAGTGTTGACTACAACATCTTCGGTGCAAAGCATATTGAAGAAGGCGCTTTATTGCAAATGCAAATTGCTGCTAAATTACCTGTGGCTGTCGCCGGCGCTTTGATGCCCGATGCACACCAGGGTTATGGCTTGCCGATTGGTGGCGTATTGGCAACTAACAATGCCATCATTCCTTACGCCGTTGGTGTAGATATTGGATGCAGAATGTGCCTAAGTATTTTCGCCATTGAGCCAGAGGAACTGAAAAAAAGAGAAGCCTGGTTTCAAAGAGAATTAGTTACTAATACCTTGTTTGGTGCAGGCAGAGAATTCAGCGATAGCAGAGATCATGAAGTGATTGACCGGAAAGAATTTAGTGAAATCGCTTTTTTAAATGGCATGCAACACAAAGCATTGAAACAACTTGGCACTTCTGGTAGCGGTAACCATTTTGTAGAATTTGGCAAAGTAGCCATTAGTGATGCTGACAACCCAATGGGTTTAGCTGTTGGCAATTATGTTGGCTTGTTAAGCCATAGCGGAAGTCGTGGTATGGGTGCCACCATTGCCAATCACTACACACAAATAGCCATGCAAAAAACGGTGTTACCAAGAGAAGCCAAACATTTGGCCTGGTTGGATTTAGATACGGAAGAAGGTATGGAATACTGGCTGGCGATGAACCTGGCTGGTGATTATGCAAGTGCCTGTCATCATACTATCCATGAAAAAATTGCAAAGGCAATCGGTGAAAAGCCATTGGCAATGGTGGAGAACCACCACAACTTTGCATGGAAAGAAATGTGGGAAGGCAGGGAAGTGATTGTACATCGTAAAGGTGCCACGCCTGCAGGAAAAGATGTGCTGGGCATCATTCCGGGCAGCATGACGGCACCGGGCTTTATTGTAAAAGGAAAAGGCGAAACAGCTTCCTTAAACTCCGCATCTCATGGTGCTGGTAGAAAGATGAGTCGCACAAAAGCGTTGGCCAATATTACCCATGAAGCATTGAGAAGAGAACTGAAAGAGCATGGTGTAAAACTTATTGGCGGCGGCCTTGATGAGGCACCTTTTGCTTACAAAGATATCAATGAAGTAATGCAAAGCCAGACAACATTGGTAGATGTGTTGGGTAAATTTTATCCGGCTATCGTGCAAATGGATGGCAATGATCCAAGGAAGTTTAGAAAGAGGAAGGATGAAATTGTAGGTGAATAAATTGCATGTCTTGGAATTGAATAACTCCCGTTACTTAAATGTAACGGGAGTTAAAGTTTTAATCTATTTTAAGTCGTAGTTTTAGTCAATGAAACAAATTTTTGAAGAAAGAAAAAGTAATTATATTTCTTACGTCCTGGATGAATACAGAAGGCTTGAGAATAACCGTACAAGGACAGTGTTCCCAACGCTGTCCTATGACTTCATTGCTACAAATAAATATGAAATACCTAATACTAAGAACGTTAATATAAAAGACGAATTAGTTATTAAGCCTACTCTGGGTAAATATGTAATACTAATTATGCTTACAATTTTTATTATAATTTCTGCCATGAGATTAAATGATGTGTGGTATATCAATATTCTAATTTTTCTGCTTGCAGCTACAATATTGATAATTTTATCTTTTATAAAAATTGGGAAACCGGTTATTGTAATCAATGCAAATTCTTTATTTACAAAAGAATGCGGAGACATGGAATGGAGTAATATTATTATAACTTTTTTTAAAATTTATTATGATGATGGAGATTACAAAGTCCACAGTTTAATAATACATCATTTTGACGTGCAATCAGATTATTTTAAAGCATCAGAAATTACAGTCCAGAGCCTAAATACAAGCCCACAAGAAATAGCATTATATATTACCAGGTTTTCTAAATGTCACTAAATATAATTTACCATGAATGGAATTAAATCAGCAGAGTTTCTATAAATCCGAAATACTCTTTATCATGCAATATAAAAACAAGGTCAAATAACTTGCCTTCAAGGGGTGGTAGAATGACTATTGTTGCCATGCAGCATTTACTCTTTTATGCATTTTCTTTCTGAATTCCTCCAATGAAATTGCTTGTTCACATTCCTCTTCAAATGCGCCTTTTTCAATAATACCCAATTCATAAAGCATCGGCGTTATCAATGCCCTGTGTTTTTGCACATTAATTGTCGCATGAGTTATTTCCCCTTTTGTATTTTTCTTTGTTGCTATTCCTGCAATACGTGCCATGTCAATTTAATTTACGGTATGCAATTTACAGTATTTCATTTAAGTGGTGCCGCTGTTAAAACGCGGAAAGAATTAGTTTAAAATTGGATGAAATAACATTGGCAACTTTGCAACCTAAGCAATAGAAAAGGTAAAATTTCCTGAGATGGTTATGATAAAATTGGTTCCTCCAAACCCAACTGCCCTTCAATTGCCTTTAGCTCATCCATAATCTTCTGTAGTCTTGCATTCTCCTGCTTCAGTTTTCTCTTGCCCAGGTAAAACCAGGAAAACAACATCCAGCCAAAATAAATAGTCAGCAGTATCGTCACATTAATGATAGGGCGACCTTCAAACACTTCAATAAAATAGATACCCATTGCTATGTTGAGCAGGATATAATATACCGGCATGTTCCAGCGGATTTGTTTTTTTCTAAATGCATAATATGTCTCCCATTGTTGCAGGTGTAATGCAGGCAAGGCCGTTTCATCAATACGTTTTATTCTTTTGTAGGTTGCCAGCAGTATAGCAGTTTGCACTAAACAAATGATGCACACCAACACCATTGCGCCATAAGTGTACCAATGCACAAAATTGAAATTGCCGTATAAAGCCATAAACGAAATAAGGATAGCGGTGATCACGAGCATGATGGCGCCCAGCAATTGCTCCCGTTGTAATTTCATTTTCAAACCTGCTGAATGATGGCTCGTATTTGCTGGTGGCAATATTCTATCAACGTTTTCTGTCGTTGGCTGTTGCCACATATTTTTTAAAGCATCAAAGTCTGCCATAGCTGTTATAAATTTCGGTGAGTTGTTTTTTTATCCGGTAAATTTTTACCCGCAAATTATTTTCTGTAATACCGGTGATGGCGGCAATTTCTTCATAAGGTTTATCCTCCATCACCAGCGTTATAATCAGACGGTCTGTTTCGGCCAGGCGGCTGATACATTTGTATAGTAGTTGTATTTCCTGCTCCTTTGTATTGATTTCATCCGGCAGCATTGCCAATGCAGTATTTTCTACATCCATCACAGTATCCTTCTTCTTGCGCAAATGCGCCAGGCAGGTATTGGCTGCAATCCTATAAATCCAGGTGCTCCATTTGGCATCGCCCCTAAACTTTTGCATGTTGTTCCATACCGCAATAAACGTTTCCTGTAACAGATCCTGCGCCAGAACAGCATCGCCTGTGTAACCAAGACATAATTTTTTTATCCCTTCGCCAAATTCATTGTACAGGTTTGTAAATTGGTCTTGCTGATTCATACTGTTTAAAAAACTTGTTGATTCAAATTATTCATAATAATTTTTCTTTCGAATAATATTTTTTTTTGACCAGACTTAAGTACTACTATAAAGCTTCACAGGCGTCGCACTCTTGTGCTAAGAAGTTCTACTGAACAAAGAAAGCCACCGTATGCCTTTTACTGCAATAGTAAAATGGGCAACACTATTATTTCAAAAAAGTATCTATCTCATTATAAAACCATTGTGGCTGGTCGTACATAATAAAATGCTTACTGTCTGCCACATGGATGATTGCGGAAGGTAAATTCTTAAACTGCTGGCCTATTAATTCATAGCTTTTTTCTTTGGTAAAATATATGCTGCCGAGCACCAATACTGGTGACTTAATTTTTACGATGTCTTTCCTCAGATCAGTAGTAGCCAGTTCAACCAATGCAAGTCCGAGCGTTCGCCTGTTGCTATAAAATTGCCAGGTTGCAATTTGCCTTGCCCTTGCTGTGTCAGCCACTTGCCATGCCAACGCTTTAGCCGTTCGATCAATAAAACCTGAGTCGGGTAGATTTTCAAAATTTTTGACCACCACAGCCGAATTGTAAATCGGCGATTTTTTTAATGAGTCTGCATTGGCAGCCGGGTCGCTCAAAGCAGATAAAAAAGGCATTCCATCTACACAAATCAGTTTGCCAAACAGATCAGGCTCAGTGCTACTTACCCAAAGACTCATAAAAGATCCAAGACTATGTCCTATCAAAATCGGTTGATGTAATTTTTTTTGCTGAACGTATCTTATAATTTCAGTTTTGACTGTTTCTAAGACAGGTGAGTCAATCGCCGGCACCCCTGCAAAGCCTGCCAGCGTAAGCACATGGCATTCGTACCTGTCTTTTAAGTGATCCACTGTTTCTTTCCACACATCTCCACCGCAACTATAGCCGGGGATTAAAATAACGGGTTGTCCCTTTCCTGTAACATTTACTTTAAACGCTTTGTAATCCTGTGCTTTTATACCGATAACAAGGTGACTGATCAGAATGAATGTAATAATTTTCTTCATGTTAGATTGTTTTTATTGTTTACATAGATTGGATGCAAGCACCAGATGAATATTACAAAAAATGAAAAATATATTTTGCCAAAGCGCTTCCCGATGCCGGGCCGATGGCAAACTCTCCCATGGATTACTTACGCCAGGAAAATATTCTTTTGATAAAAAACCAAAAAATATTTGCCATCGCAATATTTAGGTGCGTAAATGTAAAATATAGGTCTTACGCTTTACCGCACTCAATAAGCTGTCTGAAAGAAAGTGAAGACAATAAGAAAACGATATCGCCCTTCGCAGGTGATACGCATCACTGAGGCTGCTAATGAACAGCGCATAGAGTTATTACGTAATAGCATTTACAAACTCAACTACCCACTAAATTAAAAAACACCAATAATATCGGCCCATTTTAACCAGGAAATCAAAAAGGTAATCATTACAATGATGAAAATGTAAGATCAATCCTAACCAACAAAATTTGATATAAAAGCAAAGCTGCTATTGAATTCTTTTGATTCTTATCAACGATAAAAGATGAAGTTGGTTGCAACTGGAAGAAATAAAACAGGTACAGATAGAATTATTCAATACGCAGTTTCACAATGTGGAAACTATGATAATTGTATGCAATATGGCTGGTTATTTTTGCACCCTTTGCGAGTCCAATTGCATAGCTGATGATGCCTTGCGCTCTTTGTAATGGTGCAAAGTCTATAATTTTTTCCTGTGGCACTACTACATAATTTTTAGTATCGCAAAGGGGACCTATGCTGGTAAAAGTAATTTTATAAAAATGCTCTCCTTTTAGTTTAGTAACATTAAATAAAGGGACTTGAGAAAATGATGCTGTTGTAGTGGTTGTTAAATCACCCTTGTAATTGTATGGCTTTACAAAAGTAAATACGATATACTCAATATGGCTTCTGTAGGAATTGCGCACACTTAACAATGCGCCGGGCTGGCTGCAAATTTGACTGATTGATGATTTTGCAGTCAAAAAAATAAGTACTGTAAACAACAACTGCAAATTTTTCATTTCTTACTTTTTTATAAAAATACGCACAAACTGTCAAAGTACTATCCTTTGGGTTCATTTCAAATTGTCGCTCTCTTTTTCGAAAGATGCGAATACTGAGCTAAAACGCGCCGTTGTGACTGTCCTATCCAACTACCTGTCGCTTCGACATCCAACAGCTATTCGATTTGAAATACACCCTTGACAATTTATTTGCCACAATTATTCTACTTTTACCTAAACACGATCTACAATAAATGCAGTCAACCAACGAAAAGATTAAGCTACTGTTTGCATCCTATTCCGATGCAACCATTACTAGTATTGATAAATTGCCACAGGCAGGAAGTGAAAGAAATTATTATCGTTTGCATACCACTGCCAGCAAATTTATTGCCACACATGGAGCCAACGTACAAGAGAACGAATCCTTTATTTATTTCTCAAAACATTTTTATAAAAAGAAGCTTAATACGCCTGAAATATTTTGCATCAGCGACGATAAAACAATTTACCTGCAGGAAGATTTTGGCAATGTATCCTTATTAAATAAGTTGGAAGAGCATGGCTATACTGAATATGTGTATTCCCTTTTTCAAAAAAGCCTTCACCAGCTCGCTTTGTTACAGGTGAGGGGCCACGAAGGACTGGATTATACAAAATGTCTTACCAATGCCTCCTTTGGTAAAGAGGCCATCATTGCGGATTTGTTGTATTTTAAATACTATTTTCTGGACGCTTTGCGCAGGCCCTACGACAAGCAAAAGCTGATTAAAGATTTTGAGGCATTGAGTAATTATCTGTCTCATACAGAGTATAAATTTTTTATGTTTCGTGATTTCCAGAGCAGGAATATTATGGTAAGCCCTTCTACGGAGGTACATGCAGAAGCCGTTCATTTTATAGATTACCAGGGCGGTATGAAAGGGGCACCGCAATATGATGTCGCTTCTTTATTGTGGCAGGCAAGGGCCAACTTGCCCGATGAATGGAAACAATCATTGCTGGAGGATTATATCAACGCATTTGAAAAAATAGTGAACGAGCCTGTTGACCGGGATGTATTTCGCAGCCAGTACAACGGTTATGTTTTAATACGCCTGTTGCAGGTATTGGGTGCTTACGGCTTCCGTGGGCTGTTTGAGCGTAAAGCACAGTTTTTAACCAGCATACCGCAGGCACTTAAAAATTTAAAATGGTTTGTAAATAACCAGAACTTAGGTATTTCTGTACCCGAATTTAAAAAGGTACTGGAAATGTGCATCAGCGATGAAGTAGTAAAAGAATTTACACCCATCCAGGCAACAGATGAAACACCCTTGGTAGTTGCAATCAATAGCTTTTCCTTTATAAAAACAGGCTATCCAAAAGATGAAACCATCAATGGTGGAGGTTTTGTTTTTGATATGCGTGGTATATTAAATCCCGGCAGGTTTGATGCGTATAAAAATCTATCAGGTCTTGATAAGCCGGTGAAAGATTTTCTGGAACAGCAAACCAAGATGCCCGATTTTTTAAACAGTGTTTACAGTGTTATTGATATATCAGTGGAGGATTATATTAAACGTGGATTTGAACACCTGGTGATCAACTTTGGTTGCACTGGTGGTCAACACAGAAGTGTATACGCTGCTGAAGCCATCGCAAGACATTTAAGAAATAAATTTAAGGTGAAAATAATTTTACAACACACAAATATGGAAAATTGGAAAACGGTATAAAAGCAATGATATTTTCTGCAGGCTTGGGAACAAGATTTAAACCTTGGACAGATGCCAATCCCAAGGCATTGGCCATTGTAAATGGTAAATCGCTTTTACAAAGAAATATTGAATACCTGCAGCAATATGGCGTCACAGATGTAGTCGTGAATGTGCATCATTTTCCGGATCAGATTGTGGAGATAATAAAAAAAAATAATGGATGGGGTAGCCATGTAATCATAAGCGATGAAAGCACGGAGGTGCTGGAAACTGGTGGAGGCTTGGTGAAAGCGAGATATTTACTCGAGGATGATCAGCCATTTATTTCGTTGAATGTAGATATATTGACCAACCTGGATTTAAACAAACTAATGGCTTTTCATCAGCAGCATAAACCGCTGGTTACCTTTGGCGTTACCAGCAGAAAATCATCAAGGGTATTATTGTTTGATAAACAAAACAGATTGTGCGGCTGGAGAAATTTGCAAACTGGTGAAGAAAAAGGACCGCATTTAAGCTTTGCTGAAAGCGATGAAAGAAAAAACCAGTTGGTTGAAAAAGCCTATAGTTGTGTGGTAATTTACCAGCCCGAAATATTTGATTTAATCAAACAAACTGGTAAATTTTCTATCATGGATACTTACCTTGATCTGGCTGCTGATCATATAATACTTGGCTACGATCATACCGGCGATCGATTAGTTGATGTTGGTAAACCGGAGAGCATTGATCTTGCAGAGGCGCTATTTCGCTGATGGGTGCTTTTCCTTAAATTTTGTGTCAATGTCAGACAAATGATGCATATTTACGGGCATCTGATCAACAAAGATATTCAGTACAAGAGGGTACTGCCTGATTGCGTGCCTAATACATCAAGTAGTCGATGATCAGGCAGACAGGGACGCAACGATGACGCCATATGCACTTCAGCCCGGACCAAAATTTTTAAACAATGCCATATTTATATGCGGCAGTTGCGGATTGAGACGCTAATGTACAATCAAAATCTTTCTTGTATCAATCAATTCGTTGTGTATTATTTTCAACAAATACATTCCGTTTGATAGATGGCTGGTATTGATTCCGGTTATTGGCTGCGTGACTGGTTTTGAATAAATCTTTCTTCCGGCCGCATCAAACAATTCAATTTGTACTTTTCCATTTATATCAACAGGTACTGATACCTGAATGAAATGATTGGCAGGATTTGGCAATACAATAAAATTCTTTTGCTTTGCTTTTTGCTGCAACAGTACAATTCTGCTATAAACATACACTCCATCATGGTCTGTTTGCTTAATCCTGTAATACAAGTTACCAACTGGTACTGGAAGATGACTAAACTGATAATCTGCCTGAATGGTATTAGTGATGTAGATCGTTTCTAACGCTGTCCAATTGTTACCATCGGTGCTGAATTCTACTTCAAAATTCTTCGCATTGATGGCAGGTGTGGCAATTTTCCATTTTACAACCGCGGTCTTATTATTGCTTAAGGCGCCTACGTTTATAAAATTTACCGGAAGTGTTCCTAAAATAAAAGGAGTTGGAATATTTTCGCCAACCTCGCCAGCATTGCCATTGTTATTGGGATCAACAACTGCTTCCGTACCATCATTGGAAGAATCTAAAATGTTTATAAGACTGCTATTACCGGCGTTGCCAATGGTGCCCCGGGCAATGGCGGAGTTTAAATAAATGGTGGCTGCACTCAGGTTGGTGACCCTGCATTTTATCAGCAACTTAAAATAATAGTTGGTTTTACCCAATGTCTCGTTGGGCAATTTCTGTCCGGCATTCAACATAGAAATATTTGTAGTGCCATTATAAAATGGATTCAAAGTAAGTGCTCCTATATTTGCACCTGCAACAAAAGTGGTACTTACATTAGAAATACTGCCCGCCCCAAATACAGCCCCAAGATCATCAACTACATTGATATCGTTGATGATTACATTGCCAATGTTTTTCACATACACTTCGTAGGTAAGGTCGGCGGTATTGGTATTTACTTTTATGGTGTTTACCAAAAGTTTGGTAACACCCAGCGATGGTGTTAAACTTGAATTATCAATTGGCCCCTGCCCTATCTGAAAGGGCTTTTGTATACCCAATGTATTGCTGCTGATATTATAATCAAAATAATAACAACTGCCTGAAAAATCAATACCGGTAAGTTCCAATTGTCCGTTCAGGTAAGCAATACCGTAGCAATCATTGGGCAACGTTTGTAAATAAGTAGCGGTAGCAATACTGTTGGTACTGCTATAATTGTTTATTTCATATAACCTGGAGGGTTGGTCGCCCAATGTTGCAAACATGCGGCCATTGGGTAAAATAGTAAGATCGCCACTGTTGATGCTGGTGGGGAAATTACCAGCAGGAAACTGTAGCACCCTTGTATTGATCACATTACCGGTGGCAACATCAAACTTATCCATGTTGCATTGGCCTGTTGTACCGTTATAATTTGAAAACGACCAAAGGTCACCGTTATTATCAAACTCAAAATTATTGCTTACATAACTGTACGAATAAGTTGGCTCCACTGGTATTACTGGGCAGGCAATATTGGCTGGAAGCCCCATATGCATTACCCATATTTTTGTGTCTGTTCCACTTCTTACATCAGCCACATATATTTTATTATTGAGTGGATTGTAGGCAATAAAAACGGAGAAAAAATTAGGCAACTGAGAAGTAAGGCCGCAGCCTGCCAATTCCGTTGGTGTAGCGCTCAAAGGATTATTGATCAATGAAAAATACGGGCTGCGCACATTGTAACAGTTATTGCTGCCGAAATTTATCAACACCGCATTTTGTGAAAAAATGCTACCGGCACTAAACAATAAAGACAGTAAAAAAAGAGGAAACATGGAAAATATTCTTTTCATCCTTGCTATTTTTATTCAATTGACTGCATTGCAATTTTTTCGATGGTTTTGCTTGCTGCAAAAGATGGGATATTGAATTGACTGTAACGAGTTGCTGCTAGGAATTGTATGAAAACTAATTGAACAGCCGCTGAATACTGAAGTAAATCTAATGCTTTTTGGTTGATGAGATCACTCCAATGGAATTAACTTTCATTATACAGCAATATTTCTATAGATGATCATTGAAATGGTAAGCAAGGTTATGCTAATTTACTTCGGTACACCTTCTTAAAACACCAACAACTTTTCAATATATGAAAAGTTGTTGGTTAGAATCTATAATTTCAGCTTACTATTTCTTCTTCTCAAACAAATCTTTCTTATCTACCACCTTCACTTTATCCTTTGCTTTTAAAAGCTTACTCACTACGTCATAAGGGCCGGATATTACTTCATCGCCTTCCTTTAGCCCACCGGTAATTTCGATGTAATTTATATCCTGAATAGCAGTTTTTACTGTTGCTTTTCTTACAATTCCTTCTTTGTCTACCAAAAAAACCACCACTTCCAAATCATCTACAGAAGCTTCTGTTTTCTTTGTCATTTCATCGGCTTTTTGGGTACTTTCTTTTTTTATATCGGTGCTGTCATTGATATCCCTTGTGGTAACTGCATTGATCGGTACGCTTAAAACATCAATGTGGGTTTTAGTCTGTATATCTGCGCTAGCACTCATTCCCGGTCTAAAAGGGTACGCCCGTTGTTTTCCAAGCAAATCAGCATAGCTTTCCGGCAACAACCGCACATACACTTTGTAGTTGGTAACATCTGTGCTCGTATTTGTAAGTGCCGACTGCGAAGCCGCACCATTATTGCTGCTTGCTATTTGTGTAACAACACCCCTAAATTTACGATCACTGTAAGCATCTACTGTTACAATGGCACTATCGCCTAAGTGTACTTTTGAGATATCACTTTCGCTAACATCTACCCTAATTTCAATTTTAGACATGTCCGCTATGCGAAGCATTTCTGTTCCACTCATCAGGTTACTTCCTACCACCCGTTCGCCCTTTTTTACACTTAACAAACTAACTACACCATCCATTGGCGCCAGCACTGCCGTTCTGCTGAGATCCTTATTTGCTTTAGCAAGGTTGGCTTGTGCGCTTTGCACCGCAGCCATACCGCCCCGAATGCCTTGCTTTGCCGCATTGAGATTGGCCTGTGCACTTTTGTAATTGGCCTCGGCCAAATTAAATTCATTCCGGCTAATTACTTTATCATCAAACAATTGCTTTTGCATGCTGTAAGTCTTTTGCGACTGATCCAATTGGGCTTTTAGAGCGTCTAATGCTGCTTGTGAGTTGGCAACTTGTGCCTCGCTTTGAGCGACACCGCTTGCTGCCTGGTTGGCTTGTATGCTGTAAATATCTGCATAAATACGGGCGATAATTTGACCCTTTTTTACACTATCGCCTTCCTGAACGGTAAGCTCGGTAATTTCGCCACTAATATCCGGACTAACTTTTACTTCTATTTCCGGATAAATTTTTCCGCTTGCATTTACAATTTCTATAATAGTACGTTTCTGCACCTTTTCAGCAGTTACCTTCGTTCCTTCTTTTCCGCCAAATACGCCCGTGGCTTTTAATACACCCAATGTGGCCAACACTATCACCAATCCTATTAAAATCCATTTTACAGTCTTGCTCATATACTCTGTTTATTATTTTGTGTTATCGTTTGTTTCAACAGGCAACCAAATGTTATCAACTGAGGCTGCTTTAAAAAATCATTTTAACCATAATTTGTAAAGAACATTAAAAGCCTCTTATCTAAATAACAACTCAACTGTAATCATACACCATTAAAACTCATAAAACCCAAACCTGCTTTATTGGCATTCGCTTCAACCTATCACTAAAAGGATCGCATTCCATTACGCTTCCTGTTCTCCCCCTTTGGGGAGTTAGAGGGGGGCTTACAATTTTATTCCCAAACCTCTATAAAACTCCAGCACCTTCATTTTAAAAACATAATCAAATTGGTTGGAAACCATTTCCAGCTTAGCTCTGAATAAATTATTCTGATTTGTAATTAAATCAAGTGTTGGTAACATCCCTACCTCATAACGCTTTTTTGAAAAATCATAACTACGTTGCGAAGTTTCTACGGCCTTTTTACTGGCATTAAATTTCTCCAATGCAACGATGGCAGAATTATAAGCCTGATAAATATCCTGCTTAATTTTTTGGTTATCTATTTCCTTTTGTAGTGAAAGATTTTGCAAATTTACTTTCGAGCGCTCGTAATTACTTCGTAAACTGCTGCCATTAAAAATTGGTACACTTATATTTAATCCAATATTTTGCCCCAGATTATTTGGCAGTTGCGACCCCACTCCATTTGGTTTGATATAACCGGAAATGTCACCTTGTTTTGTTACCGGCGATAATATTGGATAGGTGGTAGTGCCAGTATTTACGATTAGTCCGGTTGGAGTGGTTGCTCCGGTTAATATCCTCTCGTAAATCGGTGTTTTAAAATACACGTAATTGGTTCCAATATTACCAAATGCACCAATATTTGGCTTCATGGCGCCTTTGGATGACAATACATTTTTTTCACCTGCCTGATACTTCAGGTTATTTACTTGTTGCTGGGGCAAATTCTTAACTGCCAAGGCAAATACGGCTTCAGGTTGCAAGTCGGCAATTGGATCAACAGGTATCATTTCAATCGGAGGAACGGCCACATCAAATTCAGCGGCAGCATCCAGATTTAAATTGGCTTTTAAATTAAGAATAGCTTGTTGTACATTTCCCTTTGCAGATATCACACTTGATGTATCACGGGCTACCTGAGCTTCTAGTTCTGCGGCGTTCAATTCCGGCAGCGCCCCGGCATCTACTAACTTACGGGTATTGGTAAATTGAGCAATGGACTGCTGCAGTTGTACTCTTGCTATGTTCTCCTGTTCTATAGCCAGTAATATCGCTAAATAATTATTGGCAACCAGCAACGACAAATCGTTTTTTTGCTTCTCAACACCTGCTCTTGCAGCAAGCACCTCAAATTGATCGGCAGCAATGGCATTTCTTTTACTATACCAGTTAAAGATGCTGGCACTGCTTTGAAGGTTGAGGCCCAGGTTAAAAAATCGCTGATTTTCGAAAATACCAGTGGTTGGATTTTCCCGCAGACCAAAACTTAGGCCATAACTGTTGCCGGCATTTAAATTTGGTAATTGCGAAAGCTTGTTTTGGTTATACTGTATATCGGCCAGTTTGGTTTGCAGTTCGGCTTGCCTTATCGTGAAACCATGGCTAACGGCATAATCAACACATTTTCTTAGGTCCCATTTTTCCTGGGCGGTTATAGAATTGCACAATACAATGATGGCTATTAAGGTATAACTTAGGTATCGCATGCTTCAAAATTATAACATCCTGCTGTAAAGAGACACACCCATTTTTATAAGCGGTAAATATATTTTAAAAAGGGGCCGAAAGGGATAAAAATGTAACCTGTGTTTTGCCGGAATCTGCCGATCTAATTGAATATTGGATAGATTACCAACCCATGTTTACAATGTGAAGTTGCCTTATTGTCCTGGTCAGCCTGCTTAACATTCGTTTTAGATGTTAGAATGATCTGCAACAATTAATGAAATCAGTCATAGCAGGTATATTCTTTATCAATCAAAACGTTAGATGCACACTTGCGGTTATATGTAATTAAACATGTCAGATAAAATTGTAAATTTGGTTAAATAGTAGTTTATGATACAATCAACAGATGATAAAATATATACGGTGGATGAATACATCCAACTGGATGAAACCAGTGATATAAGGCATGAATTTATTAACGGTCAATTATATGATATGTCAGGTAACTCAGATATACACAACGAAATGGTCGGAAATTTGTATTTCTTACTAAGAAAACTTTTATCTGGCACAAAAAATAAAATCTATTTTGAACAAGTGAAGACAAAAATTCAGGGTGAAGATTATTACACTTACCCGGATATTTTCGTAACCAATCATCCGGCTGATTTACAAAATAAGTACATCAAACAGTTTCCTGTTTTGATTATTGAAGTGCTAAGTGACAGTACCCGAAAATACGATACAGTTGATAAGTTTATTCAATACCAAAAAATTGAAACGCTGGAATATTACTTATTGGTAGAACCAGAATTGATGTATGTGAATTGCTTTAGCAAAGACGATAAGGGAGAATGGCAATCAGCCATTTACAACAAGCCAGAAGATTTAGTGCCGCTCAAAATACTTGCTATTGAATTACCAGTGCAAGGGATTTATAATTTATAGATTGGTTAAACATCAAACATTTTATAATAGTTTTCAACCCATTTTCTCAAAGCCTTGTTTTAAATCTTTGATAATGTAATCCGGCTCTTCAAGTCCTGCATAAAGCCGGATCATCCTATGTTCCCTATTAAGTGCATCAAATTCTTCTGCAGGCATCCCGGCACATTTAGGAATCACCAGGCTTTCGTGACCACCCCAACTCACCGCCATTAAAATATGTTGCAGACTATTGCAGAATTTTTCAATTTGCTGTACTGAATCTGCTTTTATAATAAATGTAAGCAATCCACAGGCCCCCTCCATTTGTTGCTTTGCCAATTGGTACTGTGGAAAGCTTTCATCAAAGGGGAATAAAACAGTTTCAACTTTTTCATGCTGTTTCAGATAACTGATTACCTCGTATGTTGTTTTTGTGATTCGTTCCAGGCGCATGGGTAAGGTACGCAAGCCACGAATGAGTAACCATGCATTGAATGGTGAAATGCCGCTGCCGATATTCATATATTCCGAATTGAATATCCGCTCTATCATTAACCGGCTGCCACTTAAAACACCTGCTACGGTGTCGCTATGGCCTCCAATATATTTAGTGCCGGATTGCAATGTAAGATCAATGCCATAATCCAAGGGCCTTTGATAAATGGGTGTACAATAACTGTTGTCGATGATAGTAACTATATCTTCCGCCTTAGCCAATTCAGCTACGGCCTTTAAATCCTGTAGGGCAAAATCCCAACTGTTCGGACTTTCCAAATAAATAACAGTAGTATTGGGCAATATCGCCCGTTCAAAATTTTCTATATCACGTCCATCTATATACGAAGTAGTAACACCAAAGCAGGGTAAAATATCGTTGAACATTTTTTGCGCCCAGGTATAGGGCTTGTTAACCGATACAATGTGATCGCCCGATTTTACATTGGCCAACACTGCCGCAAAGATGGCAGCAGCACCGCTGTTAAATACCAGGCAATCTTCTGCATTGTCTAATGCAGCTAACTTTTTTCTCAGTATATCAACTGTAGGATTTAATCCCCGGCTATACAAATAAGTTGAGTATTCATCTGCAAATGCATGGCGCATTTCATCCACTGTTTTAAAAGCGAAATTGCTACTCTGTATTATTGGAGGCGCAATGGCATTGAAATAATTTTCCCGATCTTCAGCCAGTTCGTTGATGATATATGAGATGTCCATTATGAATGGTTAAGTAATTTTTTATCTACATTGTTTTTAATTGCCTCTGCTACAAACTGGTTAAGGGAAATTCCCTTTTTTAAAGCCGTGAAAATTGCAGAGTAATGCAGTTTCGGCTCAATGCGGATATTGAAGGACCCCTTTACAGATTTATAGGGTTCCTTATTTTGTTCCTTGCAAAGTTCGATATAATCTTCTACGGCATTTTTGAATGCTTTTTTTAACTCCTTTACTGCGGAACCCTCAAATGTTACAAGGTCATTTATACCTTCAATCTTACCATAAAAACACTCATCCTCCTCTGAGTAATTTACAGAACCGATAAAATCTTTGTATTCCAAAAATATTTGATGTCATAATTTATGCTGACTTTTTGATTCTTCTATAATCAAGCGAAGTGTATATTGCTTAATAATGTTCCCCGGATGCGGTTTATGGATTCGTAAAATATGAGATGTCTGCATGTTTAAAAAAGCTACCCTCGAAGCGGATGTCTTTCCCTTATTCGATTCCGCATACCCCATTCCGCTTAATAAGGTTGTTAACTCAGCATAAGTAAAGTCTTTTGGCTCTGCTTGTATCCCTTCTTTTAGCTTTTCAAATTTAGACATACTTTTCTAATTTGTGCAACTATTCTTCAGTTGCATTATTTTTTTTAAAATAGAATATATAATAAATGCCCAGAAGCAAAGCCAGCAATCCAATACCTATTAAAGCTGCATCAAGGTTTTTTATAACTACCCCTACCGCCACCATGAAATAACTAAACACAAAGAAGGAAGCAAAGAGCGGTGTAAACCTGTTCCAGGTGCCGGTAACCATTTGTTGGTTTTGTTTTCGCTTTCTTAAAACAAAAATAGTGGCGGCGGATGTACTCATTCCAATGCTGTCTAAAAACATGGTGAAGTTTAAAATATTATCTACCCCTTTGCCAAAAAATGTAATGATGATAGTGATTAAAGCAAAAGTAGTAAGACCAGCCACCAAAGCCTGGCTTTTAGGACTGCGGTAGGAGAATATTTTAGGAAAAACGTTGTCTTGGCTCATTGCATACATTACCCTTGGATTGCTCATTAGCAGAATATGTACATAGGCCAGTACACTCAAAAACATCAAGGCATCAAACACTTTACCGCCGGCTTTGCCAAACCAGGCTTCGCACAAAAGCGAGCCAATAGCACTTGCGTTTTTCATTTTCTCGTAACCAATTACCTGAGTATAGGAATAGTTTATAAGCAAATAAAGTACCACCACAATGGTGATTCCAATGATAATGCCCTTGGGTAAAATTTTTGCACTCTTTACTTCAGACCCAAAATTAATTGACTGCTGATATCCGCCATAAGAAAAACAAACGGGTATTAATGAGATTAAAAACAATGATAAAGCAGATTTATCGGACAGTGTAAAAACCGGAGAATTTATTTCATAACCATGCGGCTCAATCATTACGCCTTTAAATATGCTGGCGATCAGGAGTATCACCAGTCCTATTTTAATTACAATCAGCACATTTAAAGTACGGCTGCTTGTTTTCAATCCAAACAAATTAACCACATAAAATAAGGCAACTGCCAGAATGGAGATGCCCGTGTTAAAGAAAGTTCCGGAAGGCGCACCAAATAATAAATCGCTTACATAATCGGCGCCAATTAAAGCAACCACTGCAAGTGAAGCAGCGTTGCTAATCAATATCAATGCATTCACTGTAAAGCCAACAGCCGGATGATAACACGCTGCAAATACTTTGTAATAGCCACCCATCGAAGGAAGACGGAGACCAATCTCTGCATAAGTTAATGCGCCACATAAAGCAATCAATCCACCCACCGTCCACACTAAAAAAAAGATGCTGCTATTTCCTGAGGTTGCAGCAACCGAAGCCGGATTTCTAAAAATCCCCATGCCTATCACAAGGCTTACCACAATCATGGATAAATCAAAAAGATTAAGCTGGTTCAATTTTGCTGTCATGATTTGAAGATAGTGAAAGCTAATAATAAAATGGTTAGCCCAAAATAAAAAAAAATTATGACCAGCCGCATAAACCAACTGGTAAATGCCTTTATCTTTGCACTCATGATCAAGTATTCGATAGCCATATTTTTATTGGTAGCGTTTGTAGCACAAACGTTTAGCAATGGCTTTGTACTGATCGATTACTATACCAATACCGCGGCCTTTGCCAAGAACTGCGTTAACAAAGCCAAACCCAAATTGCATTGTAATGGTAAATGCCAGATGATGAAAAAATTGCAGGAAGAAGAAAAGAAAGACCAGCAGATACCTGAGAGGAAAATCGGGAAAAAGATCGAGATTATTTGTTCGTTCTCTGATTTGTTTGACTTCTCTTCGGACCTGTACTTTGTTGCAAGGGCAATTAATTTTGAAAAAAGTCACCCAATACAGGATCTATCCTATTCCTTCTTTCACCCACCCCGGGCATAAATACGATACCATTTTTTAGAATGCATTTATAACCCATGCTGCCAGCAGGATTGGCCTATAGATGCCTGTAGGCAGTTAACTACTACAGGCAAAATCTCAATCAGCAACAGGTAGCTATCTGGCAGAAATGCGCCATCATCTTATCGTTTTACAAAAAATACTTCGTAATGAAAAAATCATTTCTGGCAATGCTATTGCCTACACTTTTATGCATTGTTACAATATTCGCTTCCTGCTCTAAAGACAAAACGGCTGAACCAGATCCAACCATCGGACTAACAAAACAGGCAGAAGGATTTGCTGTGGGTGCAGCAGCCAAAGTAGTAGTTTATACCAAACAAACTACGATCAATGCAGGATACACTCAATTTTATATAGCCCTCTACGATTCTGTTTCGGGTAATAGAATTGAGGATGCACATATTAAACTCACCCCAATGATGAACATGGGTACCATGCAGCATTCAGCGCCGTACGAAAACCCTGTATCGGAAGAGGCGGTTAATCACCTTTTTCCCTGTAACGTAGTTTTTATTATGTCATCGATGGGTGGGGCCTGGACGGTGAAAGTGAATGTACACAACCACGCTTCGGATAAAGAAGGCTTTATCACAATACCATTTACAGTTGTCGAACCAACCAGATCCACCATGCGATCTTTTACTGCAGCCCACGACGGAGGTAAGTATTTTGTAGCACTTATAGAACCTTTCACTCCTAAAGTTGGCATCAATGATATGGAGATTGCCATCTATAAAAAAACATCGATGATGAGCTTTCCTGCAGACAGCAGCCTGTCGGTACTACTTACACCAGAAATGCCAAGTATGGGTCACGGGTCTCCAAACAATGTAAATCCAACACACATTGCAAACGGGCATTACAAAGGAAAAGTAAACTTTACGATGACCGGCTTATGGCAACTGAACATGGATTACAGGTCGGGTACAGCAGTTGCAGATACTACCCAATTTTTTGAAGTACAATTTTAGCTTTTTAAAGGCGGGTATTGCGGTATTAATACCTGCTTTAAATTTTTTATCATGAAAAAGTTATTCACTTTTTTACTGTGTACTTCATGTGCTATCATTACCCGGTCACAAAATACTACTTCAATAGTGAGCAGCGATAGTTTGCACATCATTCTATTGCAGGAGTTGAAAGTAAACAGCATACAAAAAACACCCCGGCAGCAATTGGTTAGTTTTTTTAAATCGAACAATGCTGCAACCATAGAAGATATATTGAGCCGCCTGCCTGAAATAACCTTAGTACGCCGGGGTGCCTATGGCATGGAGCCGTCTATCCGGTATTTTAATGGCGGGCAAATAAATGTATTGGTTGATGGCATGCGATTACATGGCGCCTGCACAGATAAAATGGATCCGGCAACGATTTATATTGAGCCAATTAATTTAGAGAACCTACAGGTGCAAACAGCGGCCAGCGGTTTTATGAATGGCTCAGCAACGGGCGGTACCATAAATATGAAAATGGCCGAACCCAATTATGATAACCACCATAAAGTTACCGGCATTTTTAATAGTGGATACCAAACCGCAGCAAGGAGTTTTTACGAATCGATGCGGCTTAATTACTCATCCGGCAAATTTGCTTTTGGTGCTAGCGGGACCTACCGAAAGAGTAAAAATTACAGAAGTGGCGGTGGAGCAACCATTCCATTTTCTCAATATGAAAAAATAAATTACTCGTTGTCCGTAAAATTTCAACAAAACAAATACACTTATTTTAAAGCGGATATCTTGGCAGATGATGGATGGAATATTGGTTACCCGGCATTGCCGATGGATGTTGGATACGCTGCTGCAAGAATAGCATCTTTTAGTATGCACAAAGAAAATACTGCAAAGCGGCTGTACAAATGGAGCACAAAAGTTTATGCCAATAGCATCCGACATTTTATGGATGATACCAAAAGACCGCTGGTACCCATACATATGGATATGCCCGGTGTATCTAAAACATACGGCATTTATACAGAAGGTGAAATAAAGGTGAACAGCAAACAAAAAGTATTATTCCGGGTCGATGGTTCATCCACATTTTTAAAAGCATCTATGACAATGTATCAAACCGGGCAACCATCTATGTTTATGCTAACCTGGCCGGACAACCGCAAAAATCAATACGGTATTTCAGCGTCCTGGTTATGGCAACGGGATAGCTCCATTCAATTAGAGCTAACCGCAAGAACGGACTTCATTTCATCTCAACTGGCTTCAACAGCAGCAAAAGACCAGGTCAGTATTTTTAGCAAATCAACCGAACCAAGAAATGATCTATTGAAAAACATTTCGGTACAGGTTTCAAAAAAAGTCAGCAAAAAACTGAAGTTATCATCAGGCATAAGTTATACGGAAAGGGTGCCAACCACTACCGAATTATTCGGCTTTTATCTTTTTAATGCCAGCGATGGATATGATTATATTGGCACTACTGATTTGAAATCAGAAAAATCTTTACAGGCAGATATTTCGCTACTGTATAACTGGCAACGAAGCAGAATTCAGGTGAATGGGTACTACTCCATGGTTACAAATTTTATTACCGGCAAAGTAACTCCTTCTTTCAGCACAATGACGATCGGAGCAAATGGAGTGAAATCTTTTATTAATATTCCTTATGCAATTGTTGCAGGCGCAGAAGCCAGCGGCTTTTTTAAACTACTACATTCGGTTGATATTGTTACCACCATCCGGTATACTGTAGTAAGGGATAATAATAATGATCCTTTGCCTTTTGTTGCTCCGTTAAAAAACATAAGTTCTGTAAGGTATCAGCCAAAAAAATTATCCATACAACTGGAAACAGAAGCTGCCTTAAGCCAGCAAAAGGTTAGCCCACATTATGGTGAAGATGCCACGGCCGGTTACTTACTGCTACACGCCAGGTTTGGCTATACCGCTAACATTTTCAACAACAATATTCAGTTGCAGACAGGTATTGAAAATGTGTTCGACAAAAAATATCACGAGCATCTGGATTGGGGAAATATTTCACGACCGGGCAGAAATATTTATATGTTGTTAAAGATCCCGTTAAACAATTAAGACAAAATCAGCCAATCAATTAAGGGCTTAGTAACCAAATAACCGGAAAATAATTACGGGAAAATTTATAACCCCGGTGCTTTAAAAGCAAATACCGACTGGCTGTTTTAAGAAAAAAACCAACGATAGAATACAAAATGTTTAAGCAAATAACAGTCATACTTTTAATATCAGCATTTGCAACACAAACGTTTAACAATGGCTTTGTGATGCTTAATTATTACACCAATACCGCTGCTTTTGCTAAAAACTGCGTTAACAAAGCCCAACCCAAAATGCATTGTAATGGCAAATGCCAGATGGTGAAAAAGCTGAAGGCCGAAGAAAGTAAAGATCAGCAAATGCCCGAAAGAAAGCTGGAAAAGAAAATAGAAATTACTTCAAACAATACACCAACATACAATATTCATTTTACTATAGGCATTGTTTCAAATGTAACAGTATTTGATAAAAATTACCTGCTGGCAAATATCGCCTATCCCTTTTTTCGCCCCCCTAAAATTTAATACAAAATACTAATTACCTAATTAATTCAGCCACGATCTGTTTTGTAATGCATCTGCTTTCAAAATGGTAACCGGCCATTAGTTTAATTCAATGCAAAGGCCACTGCTTTAAAACGAAGTGCCAGGGTATTCTATTGAACGAACGCCAATTGCCTTTGCGATCATTATATCAATGCGGCAACTGTACTTCAATTTACACTTAACGGCATAACGCAGCGTGCAATGATTCAACAATAAAAAAAAAACATGAACACACAAATAAAGATGCTCCATAACATCTTAAAAAAATGGTATTACTACCAAGAGCTAAAAGAACTGAGCATCGTTGCGGTAATCATACTCAGCGCCTGGTTTCTATTAAACTATGGTAAATCAATACTGCATTGGCTATTCACAGAAACCGGGGCAACCTACACCGTTTTTTTTATGGCCAGTATTGTAATTGCCATCGCAATAAAAATCTATTATCGGATAATGGTAATTAAGTATCATGAAAAGGATACCCGAATCAAACTTTTCGAAAATATTTAAAATCATCAGTCTGCAATTTTATAAACATAACTAATTATGAAACATTTATTTTCAACCATACTATTCTTAACGGTTGCTGCCGGCGCATTTGCACAAAATATTGGCGGCAAACTTTATGACGCAATTTCAAAAGAACCTGTCTCAGGTGCAATTTTAAAAAGTAAAAATTTGTCAACGCCTGTTATCTCAAATAACAATGGCACCTTCATATTAATCAATAGCACGGAAAAAACATCCGTAGCAATAACCGCTCTTGGCTACCAGTCAAAAGAAATTGAGCTGATACCGGGCAATAGCAATTCAATTGCACTGCAGCCCAATCAAACAAGTATGCAGGAAGTGGTAGTCACAGCAAACAGGGAAGCGTCGCTAAGGTCGGAGGCTCCCATCGCCATCAGCAAAATTTCTGCAAAAGTATTAGATGAAACAAAGGCCACTGCTATTTATGAGGTGATCAACAAAGTGCCGGGCGTGGTAATGGTCAACTACAACAATGAGCAACATGGCATGAGTATTCGCCAGCCAATGGGCACTTCCAACTATTATTTATACATGGAAGACGGTATTCCCATCAGGCCAATGGGGGTATTTAACCACAATGCTTTATTAGAAGTGAACCAGTTTACTGTTAGCTCTATTGAAGTGGTGAAAGGCCCTGTATCAAGCATCTATGGACCGGAAGCAGTTGGTGGTGCCATTAATTTTATTTCACAGCGCCCTACCGCCATTCCTACAGCAAAAATTGGAATCCAGTTTGACCAGTTTGGATACAGGCGTTTGCAATTAGGTGCCGGGGTAAGAGTAGGTAAATTTGGTATTTATGCAGGAGGCCTTGTCAGCGATCAAACCAATAGCTGGATGGCCAATTCGGATTACACCAAAAACAGTTGGAATACCCGTATGGAATATCATTTCAATACCAATACAAGGTTGATTGGCACTTTTATGTATGCCAAATATTATTCCGATATGTCGGGTAGTGCCGATAGCATTGCTTTTTACAAAAGGGCCTATATAGGCACTTCGGATTTTACCTATCGCAAATCCATGGCAAGCCGCAGCCGCATTACATTGGAGCACGACTGGAATGCCGGTTCAAAAAGTTTTATTACGGTGTTCAACCGGTTTAATGAACATGGCCAAAACCCTTCTTACGCTATCCGCTGGACGAGAGGCCAAACAACTGCCAGAGGCGAAATAAACTCAAACAATTTTAAAAGTTACGGTGTAATTGCCCAACATACACAAAAATTCAATTTTTTACAATCCAAATTACTGGTTGGTGCAATGATGGATTACTCTCCGAACGATTACTGGAGTTACCAGGTAGATTTAAATGCCCAGCTAAGAACGGGTGGTTTATCAGTAGAGAAATACACCATCAAAGCAGAAAGACCTGATATTAAACTGGCAGATTATTCCGCCATTATTCGCAATGGTGCAGCATATACCCAATTTGATTTTGAGCCGTTCAATAAACTTCGCTTTTCTACCGGTTTAAGATATGATATCATGTCGTTTACCTACGATAATTTTTTAGACGTTTCATCAGGCAGCAAACGATATGAACAATTTACACCAAAACTTGGAGTAACCTATGCTGTGGCAAAAGACATTGGTCTGTACGCCAATTTCTCCAAAGGCTTTGCCCCTCCCGCCTTATCAGCGATTTTCCGTAAGAAGCCTAACAGCAATCCTGCTGAATTCTATTACAATTTAAACGCCGGACAATTTACCAATAATGAAGTTGGCGGCTGGGCATCCCTGTTTAAAAATAAAGTTTACGTAGATGTAGCATTCTACCAAATGATCGGAAAAAATGAATTGCTAAGTATCCGCCAGCCCGACAATTCAACAGACTTCCAAAGTGCGGGCAAAACCCTGCACCGCGGTATTGAGTATGGCATCACGGTAAAGCCGGCACAGGAGTTTAGTTTCAGGTTTAGCGGTACTACCGCCCTGCACCGTTTTGAAGATTTTTTGGTAAGTACCAAACCAAGTGATGCACTAAAAAAACTGGATGGTTTCGAAATGCCAGGTTCTCCCCGTACAACCTTTAATACGGAGTTTACTTATTACCCAAAATGGTTGAAAAATTTACGGGGTGCAATTGAGTGGCAACACTCGGCGGGTTGGTTTCAAAACCAGGTCAATACAGTTCGGTACAAAGGTTACGACCTGTTAAACTTTCGTGTTGGCTATCAATGGCATGGCATAGAAATATTTACCAACGTATTAAACTTAACGGATGCATTATATGCCACCTCTGTTAGAAGAGGCAACAATGCTACAGACAGGAGTACATTTACCCCTGCAGCTCCCCGCACATTCGTAATGGGGCTTCAATACAATTTTACGGGTAAAAAATAACTGATATGGTTACTGCAGAAGTCTTTTTTGCGGTAACCCTTTTTTTATAATTAACACAGCTAAAAATGTTTCGTAAAAATATTTACAAATGGCATCGCAGCATTTCACTGCTCATCGCTATCCCTGTTATACTCTGGGCTGCCAGTGGCTTTATGCATCCCATCATGACCACTATCCGTCCAAAAATAGCTACCCAGTTTTTAACCCCTTCGGTGATCGACAGCACAAAAATCACGATCGGTTTGCAAACCGTACTGCTACAAAACAGGATTGAAAAATTTCATAATTTCCGCTTGATTCATATTGATACCAACTGGTTTTACCAGGTGCAGTTAAAACCCAATGATCACCCTTTATACCTGAGCACAAAAACGGGGAAGCAATTGATTAATGGTGATCAGTTATACGCACAATATATTGCCCAACTTTTTTTGGAAGGACAACCAAAGCCCGATAGCAATCTTTACCCTACCGCTTCGCTACAATCAATTTCCTCAGCAGTTGAGGAGGAGAAACCCGGTAACCCGGCGGACGCAACAGCAGCGCATGATTGCTGTGATGCTGCTACCAATTGTGTATTGTTAAATGAAAAAGGAAGCAAGGTTACCGGACTCAAATTAATAAATGCATTTGATGAAGAATATAAATTTGTGAACCGCTTATTGCCTGTTTACAAAGTAAATTTTGGAAGAGCCGATGGGATTCGTATTTATGTAGAAACTACCTCAGACAGATTTGCTTATGCCGTTGATAACAAAAGAGCGGTGTTTGATAAAATATTTGCCTTATTTCATAACTGGACATGGATGGATGCCATTGGGAATGCGAAATATTTTGTGATGGCTGCCTTGCTGATCCTGGCCTTTGTTACCACTTTGATGGGGATTTATATTTTCTTTATTACAAAAGCCAAAAAGCCCAACGGTAACCAGGTAATAAATGCAAGAAGAAACCACCGGTGGACGTCTGTTGCCATTTCACTTTTTACGCTGATGTTTACTTTTAGCGGCGCCTTTCATGCATTGGATAAACTAAAACCGGATACCAGGTACGATTATTTTACTGAACAAAATATACCGGCTTACGATGCGGCACTTAATCTTACTCAACTTCAGCAGGCAGTAAAGAAGCCCATTACCAATATAAGTGTGGTGCAATTGAATGATGAACCATACTGGCAGGTATTTACAAAAAGTGAATGGAAAAGCAAAGGCGCAGAGGCTGCCCGGCCCCGTAAAGATTTGATGAAAGATAAATCTGTTCCACCGCCAAACGCTACCTATGTAAATACAAAAGACTATTCAGTATTGGCTGACGGCGAAAAAATTTATGCCTGTTACCTTGCAAATTTGTTTAGTAAACATTCCAACAAGGACATCGTAGCAACAGAAGCCATTACCAAATTTGAAGGTGAATACGGCTTTGTAAATAAGCGTTTGCCAGTATGGAAAATCAGTTACCCAACAAATAGTAACGAGCGGTATTATGTAGAAAGCAGTACCGGAAAACTTTCAGTACGGGTCAATGATATGGATTTAATTGAGGGCTACAGTTTTGCGATGTTGCATAAGCATCATTTCATGGATTTTGCCGGTAAAGAAGTCAGGGATTTCAGCACCATGTTTTGGGCCATGGCACAAATTGCGGTGGTAGCAGTAGGGCTAATTCTTTGGAGAAGGGTGAGGAAAAATAAGCGCCCAAAAGAAGCTGCTTAGAAAAAGCAGTTAACCATCGTTTCCTTTGATTTGCCTTTAATTCTGCATTGAGACAATACGGTAAGCATTAATAGGAACTACTTCGAAAACCAGGATAACAAGGGTAAGAAGCCGGAAGTGTGATTTTTACAAAGTGGCAATAACAAGAAAAAATTTGGCTTGAGAAATATCTTTTCCTGCCTTTTTTAAAGAAAAAGGATATGGATTTTACGCATGGGTATGTAACAAAGGTCTTAAAAAGAATCGGAACTGTTTGTATCGCTGAAAACCAATAAGGTATGGAATTGTGTCAATAAATAAACCGATCAGTGGCTCGTAAAAACAGGCAGTAAAAGCTGCATTAACTCTAAGGTTTACCTGGATTATCAATGAACATAGCCTCAAAAATAACAATGCTTACGTAGCTTGCTTTTTATTTTTAAACAAATGTGCATTTAATAATTTGGCACATCAAACTCATACCATTTACATTTGCACTGAATTTGGTTTCCGGAGTTGATCCGGAATTAAAAGGGAAGCCGGTGTAAATCCGGCGCTATCCCCGTAGCTGTAAGGCGGCCCCACCCAACCTCCCCAAAAAGGGAGGGGAAAGAAAGGCAACTTCTCTCACACCACTGTTTTTATTAACGGGAAGGTAAAGTGAACGCCAAGCCAGAAGACCTGCCAGGTATCACATTTAATCATTCACGGCTTTCGGGTGAAAGGCATGGAGTGTAAGCGCTGCAAGGCATTTATATTTCTAACAGGTGTTGGGTTTAATAACCATACCTGAATTTTCTCGGGAGCAGTCACAAAAAATTTTTCAACAAATGAAAAAGAAAATTTTTATTGCGGCTGCTGTAATCATCAGTAGTACAGCACATGCACAAAAGACTCCGGCTATTACGGAAGACAGTTCCAAAATTTTAAATGAAGTAGTGATTACTGCTACAAAATTTCCGGTAAAACAATCCCAGACAGGCAAGGTTGTAACGGTGATCAGTAAAGAACAAATTGAAAAGAGCAGCGGCAAAACGGTTGCTCAAATTTTAAATGAACAGGCAGGCATTACCATCAATGGCGCCTATAATGCACCTGGAAGTGTGCAAACTGTTTTTGTAAGAGGAGCCTCCTCCGGAAGAACATTGATATTGCTGGATGGTATTCCGGTGAATGACCCCTCTATGATCAACAATGAATTTGACCTCAATCTTTTTTCGATCAATGATGTGGAAAGAATTGAAATTTGTAAAGGAGCACAATCTACTTTATATGGCAGCGATGCAGTAGCTGGCGTCATCAACATCATTACCGTAAAAAGCAATGTGAGCAAGCCTTTTAATATAAAAGCCACTACTGGCTTTGGTAATAAAAATACGATCCGCAACAATCTCCAATTATATGGAAAAGAAGGAAAGCTTACTTACAACACCCGTTTTGCGAAATTAAAAACCGACGGATTTTCAGCAGCAAACGATAGTACCGGCAACAATAATTTTGACAATGATGGCTACGATGGCAATGTAATCAGCGCAGCAGTTCAATACCAATTAATACCTTCATTGCTGGTAAAAACATTTATACAGCACAGCCAGTATAAATCAGATATTGATGCGGGTATTTTTGCTGATGAAAAAGACTACACTATAAACAACAGCAGTCTTAGTTCGGGTATTGGTGTAAATTATAAAAAGGGCATTGTAAATATTATTGGTAATTATCAGTACGGCGAGCTTAGCAGGAGGTACAGCAATGATAGTTTATTTGTACTCCCCTTCGGAACAAAATTTGAAAGCAACAAATACGGAGGAAGAACACAGTATGGAGAATTATTTGGGAATGTAGTTGCAACAAAATGGCTTACCATAATTGCTGGCGCAGATTATCGTTGGAGCAATATGAACCAACAATATTTTTCACTAAGTAGCTTTGGGCCTTACAGTAGCAGTTTTGATGATACGTCCATGCACCAGACATCGTTTTATTCCTCCTTCATTTTTACTGCACTCAATAAAAAACTGAATGTAGAAATTGGCGGAAGAACCAACAAGCACTCACGCTATGGCAACAACGCTACTTACACGTTCAACCCATCTTACACGATTGATAGAAACTGGCGGGTATTTGGAAGTATCGCATCCGGGTTTAAAGCACCTTCTATTTATCAGTTGTTTGAGGAATTTAGTGGCAATGAGAATCTGCAGCCCGAAAAATCTACCAACTACGAAATTGGGGTACAGCAAACACATAAAAAAATCAGCAGCCGGGTAGTGTATTTTCACAGGGATATCAATAATGGCATTGACTACAACTATATCAATTTTAAGTATTTTAATTTTGTAAAACAAATTGTAGATGGAGTTGAGCTGGAACTGGCTGTGAAGCCGGTAAAAAATTTAAGTATTTCGGCAAACTACACATATATTACCGGTACCGAGCAAACGCAAAGTAGAAAAAACACCAACGACACCAGCTACAATTACCTGCTTCGCAGGCCAAAACACAATTTAAATTTGAACATTGGCTACCAGTTTACAAAAGACCTTTATGCAAGTATTACCGGGAAATCTGTGAGCAGCCGGTACGATGTGGGTGGTTTTCAAAAGGAAGATGTATTGCTAAAGCAATATTTTTTGTTGAGTGCATACGCCTCGTACAATTATAAAGAAAATTTAAAATTCTTTATAGATTTTCAAAACATCAGCAACAAACAATTCTTCGACCTTAGGGGATACAATGCCATTCCGTTTTTAGTTAATGGCGGAGTTACTTTTAATTTGTAAGGATCATTATTTTGACGCAGCCTTTTGTCAGGCTGCTTTCATTTTTTCAAAAAAATATACTCATGGCAACAGAAAAATTTAATCCCCGTTTAACGGTATTGCTGCTCTTAATGATAGCTGCTGCTGCAATGCGTATTCCGAATGCCGCACAATTAACTCCCTGGGCTGGTTACACACCCATTGGTGCAATGGGTTTATTTGGTGGAGCTTATTTTACCAGCAAATGGAAAGCACTTGCATTCCCGTTAATCACTTTATTGGTGAGCGATCTAATCATCAATTATTTTGTGTTTGGTGGCAAATACGGAGTTATGTACAATGGCTGGTATATCACCTACGGAATCTTTTCGCTGATTGTGTTTTTTGGCAAATGGGTACTTAAAAAAGTAAATATAAAAAATGTAGCATTCGCAGCCGTGGTAGCTGCATTGGGACATTGGCTCATTTCCGATTTCGCAGTATGGCTGGGTGGGGGAATAGACCTGAGAACCATGATGCCACTGACGAGAGACTGGGCAGGATTGATCCAATGCTATGCACAAGGCTTTCCTTTTATGAAGCATTTTTTAATTGGTAATCTTGTGTACAGCGGTATTTTGTTCGGTGGTTTCGAACTGGCTCAAATTCGTTTTCCGGTTTTGAAATTGAAGGCTGTTTAAACGAGTATTTGCCTGAGCATACAGTAATAATCGTTACGTTGTAACGCTAGTAACTTTATAATAAATAGAAGTAAAAGCAAATATTAACATTAATGTGTTTAAAATAAATTGGAAATGTTGCTCCGGAAAAACTCCTATCCTTTTTCAATAAGTTTACCAGCAGTTCGCTCTTTTGTTTCGATGTTATTCTTTAAATCAAGTGTTTTTTCAACCTTAGTTTGTAGTCTTAAATACCCCTATCTTTGCCCGGAAAAATTTTTTTTTGTTAGATTGTATAACATTTGGAACCCAATCTAAATAAATTAATCAAATCCTAAAAGCCTAACAGTAATTTAAAAAAATAAACACATGAATTTAAAAAATGATTTGAAGGAGATGCCTAATCTCAATCTGGAAGTGTACAATACAGATAAAATATCCAATCACTATTTAGAAACATACGCCCCTGTGTTAGCACCTTGGGTTGGACAAAAAATTGCTTTACTGGAACTTGGAATTCTCAAAGGGGGCTCATTACAACTTTGGAATGATTATTTTCCTTCCAGCCGCATTGTTGGCATCGATCTGAATATTCCACCGGAATTTAAGCCCGCTGAAAATATTCGTATGTATAAAGGTAGTCAGGCTGATACAAAGCTTTTATCCGATGTGGCAAAAGAAAATGCGCCGGATGGTTTCGATATTATTATTGATGATGCATCACATATAGGTGACTTAACGAAAATTTCATTTTGGCATCTGTTTGATAATTGCCTTAAACCAGGGGGGCTTTATGTTATAGAAGATTGGGGTACTGGGTATTGGAATGATTGGCCCGATGGCAAAAGCCTTGACCTTAATAGCTTTTCCCAGCATTTAAATGAAGACCATAGTTTTTGGACTAAGATATTACTAACGATACGTAGAGGATTGGTAAAGTTTACCCCAAATTCTGTTAGAGCAAAAGTTCCTGTGGTGTCCAATGCTATGGCTTGTCATAGTTATGGCATGGTTGGATTTATCAAACAATTAATTGACGAACAGGCTGCAAGTGATGTTACCAGGAAAATTATAGCGGGCAAATCAGAAAGGGAATCAAAATTCAAACAAATCATCATTACCTCTTCTATTGTATTCATAATCAAAGCCGACACTAACCCAGTTATTTAATGTGTTAAAACGCAGCAGGTTTTTTGGAATTAAAATGAAAATACTTTAGATAATAAAAATTTAAAAGGACCTGTTTCAGAAGTTTGAAAGATTGATTTAGAGTTATAAAATTTTCAAGAATAATTGATTCTGTCTGGTCATATTTAAATTGATAAATGAATAGAATAATATTGTAGAATTTGTAAAAAAAAGAGGCTGCTTATGGTTTTGAAACAGCCTCTTTTAAATTGACTTTATTTTTGAAATTGAATTACTCAACCATAGACTTCAAATACTCGCCGTAGCCACTCTTTTTTAATTTTTCTGCTTGCTCCAACAATTGCCCCTTGGTAATAAAGCCCATTCGCCAGGCAATCTCTTCAGGGCAACCTATTTTTAAACCTTGCCGTTTTTCAATAACCCTTACATATTCACTGGCATCATTTAGAGATTCAAAAGTACCCGTATCTAACCAGGCAAATCCCCGATCAAGCACGGCAACTTTTAAACTTTTATTTTCCAAATAAACCCTGTTTACATCGGTTATCTCGTATTCACCCCTTGGACTTGCAGGAATATTTTTTGCAATTTCCACAACTGTGTTGTCGTAAAAATATAAACCCGGCACTGCATAATTGCTTTTTGGCTTTGCCGGTTTTTCTTCTATGCTTAATGCATTCAAATCGCTGTCAAAATCAACTACACCATAGCGTTCTGGGTCACTCACCGGGTAAGCGAAAATCACTGCTCCTTTTGGATCGGCTGACTGCTGTAACAATTTACTAAAGCCGCTGCCGTAAAATATATTATCTCCTAAAACAAGCGCTACACTATCAGCTCCAATAAACTCCTCGCCTATCACAAAGGCCTGGGCAAGTCCATTTGGTATTTCTTGTTTGGCATACGATATTTTGCAACCCCACTGGGCACCATCTCCCAGCAAGCGGATAAACTGCGCCTGGTCATCTGGTGTAGTGATAATGAGTATTTCCTTTATACCAGCCAGCATCAAAGTGCTTAGCGGATAATAGATCATTGGCTTATCGTAAATTGGCATCAATTGCTTACTGATTCCCATGGTTATCGGATAGAGTCTTGTACCAGAACCTCCAGCCAGAATTATTCCTTTCATAGTTTATCTCTTTTCGTATTGCGCTTCGTAATAATTTTGATAGTTCCCACTAGTAACGTGGTTAAGCCATTCGGTATTGCTCAGGTACCAATCAATGGTTTTAGAAATGCCCTCTTCAAACTGGAGCGATGGCAACCAGCCCAGTTTTTCTTTCAATTTAGTAGCATCAATGGCATAACGCAAATCGTGACCAGCCCTGTCTTTTACATAAGTAATCAACTTTTCCGACTCACCTTTCTCCCTGCCCAATTTATCATCCATTTGCCTGCAAAGTTCTTTTACCATGGCGATGTTGGTCCACTCGTTGTGACCGCCAATGTTATAAGTCTCGCCTTCTACCCCATTGTGAAAAATTATATCAATGGCTCTCACATGATCTTCTACGTATAACCAGTCCCGTATATTTTCGCCCTTGCCGTAAATTGGCAGCGGTTTATTGTTGATGATATTATGAATACAAAGAGGTATCAACTTTTCAGGAAAATGAAAAGGCCCATAGTTATTACTACAGTTAGATATTTTTACCGGCATGTGATAAGTATGAAAAAATGCTCTCACCAAATGATCAGAGGATGCCTTTGAAGCAGAGTATGGACTGCGTGGATCGTAAGGGGTTTCTTCTGTAAAAAAGCCCTCTGCACCCAATGAACCATATACTTCATCGGTAGAAATATGATAAAATATTTTTCCTGTAAAATCAGCTTTCCAAAATTCTTTGGCAGTTTGTAACAACGAACCGGTACCTACCACATTAGTAGTAACAAATGCCAGCGGATCGGTAATCGACCTGTCAACATGGCTTTCGGCAGCGCAATGCAATACAGCGGTAAACTTATGTTCTTCAAATAATTGCTTTAGCAAAGCCATATCCGTAATATCACCTTTTACAAACTGGTAGTTGGGCATCTTCTCGATATCCGTAAGATTCTCAAGGTTACCTGCATACGTAAGCTTATCGATGTTTACGATTTTATAATCGGGATATTTTGTTACAAAAAGGCGGGTGAGATGGGAGCCAATGAATCCGGCGCCACCGGTGAGGAGGATTGTGTGCGACATTTGAGAAATTTAATGGTAAAATTAAAGGATTTATAATATTTGCTAATTGAAATTATTTTTGAGTATGATTTAAATTCTAAACTTCTACATGACAATATTTTAAACAGGGAACGAAAAATACTAAGTTATTTATTGTGCTGGTAGATTGTATTTTAAAAATTAATTATTAGAAAACATTAACTCAATAAATTATTAAATGAATTTAGAAAGCCAAAAGCGAAATAAAGATCCAATTGCTATATGAATAAAATCAAAAGTACAAGTAGCATAATTAGCCTACTTTTGCAAACTGAACTTTTTTAAACAGTAGTGAATTATCAAGGCTAAAACCAAATTGTGCTTGCTTACATATTATCATTTTGACAATGAAGCAGTCATTCTATTTAACTGTGTCGTTTTTTAGCCTATGAGAATTTAAGACTGGTAATAATGAAACAAAATAACATGGAAATTTTCGGAAGGAATATCGAGATAAATATGCTTGTGACTAAGTGCAGAGATTTAAGCGGAATGTTTCTAAAATCATTAATGTTCAAAGATATTGCCTCGCTGTGGGTGGCATACATCAAACAAACCAATCCGAAAAATAACAAATTTGTTACCCGTGATGGCTATGAGATACGATTGTCCAATAATCCACATGATGCAATAACAGTTATGGTGATTTTTTGTCGACTAGAATATGGCTTAATCGCTCCAGGATCAACTGTGATTGATGTTGGCGCAAACATAGGCGTATTTTCTATTTATGCTGCAAGATCCGGTGCCGCAATAGTCTATGCATTTGAACCAAACAAAGAATCTTTTGATCTTTTGGTTAATAATATCAAAATCAATAAACTTGAAAAGATTGTCATCCCGTTTAATTTAGCTGTAGGAGTTCTTGACGGAGAACAAATTTCCATTCCCAAAAGTTCATCGCCTTATAATAAGACGGTTCATAGGAGTATTGAATTAGATGAGTACGATATTGTTGAGACCATTTCTTTACCTACATTCTTTCAAAAAAACAATATTAATTGCATTGATTTTTTGAAGATGGATTGTGAAGGTGCTGAGTATGAAATTATATATTCAATGATCGAGGAAAATTTCAAAAAAATTGTTACGTTTAGGGTCGAGCATCATTACCCTGAAGAAAAACAAAAATTGATTCAATTTTTCAACAATAAAGGTTTTAAAAAAACTAAGGATAATGGTATTTCAATTATGTGGTTTGATAAGTAGATATTTGGCTCAGCATATGCACATTGTATTTGCTTACTTTAATTTTGAAGCAGATTCTGATACAATTCTATGGTGCTTGCAACCATCTTTTCAATGGTAAATTCCTGTAAATATTTAAGTTTGCCGTTGTTCCCATATTCCTTTGCTAAAATGGGATCAGAAATGATTCTTTTAATGGCAAGAGCTAATTCTTTTGAATTTTTAGGGGCTACGATAAGGCCGGTATTCTCGTTCTTGTTAATCCATGGTACACCGGAGTTTAAAATATTTGTGGAAACTAATGGCTTGCCAAAAGACATCGCTTCAATCTGAACAACGCCAAATGCTTCCGACTTTTCACAAGATGGCAGGCAATAAACTTCGCATAGTTCAAAATAGCTACTGATATCATTAAAACTAATTTTACCCAAAAGTTCCACTTTCGACTCTACTCGAAACTCTTTAATTAAAATAGCCAGCTCGTTTTCTAATTCACCCGTTCCACCTATCAAAATGATATAATCGTCAGGCAGGTATTTTGCTGCTTCAATCAAATAATTAAATCCTTTATAATAAATAAGTCGACCCACACTAAAGATAACTTTCTTATGTAAGTACCGACTTTTTAAAATTTCTAAAAAATCATCATTGAGTATAAAGTCGTTCTTGTTAATTCCTATTGGGATAACCTTGCATTTATTTTTGAATGGCTTCAGGTCATCGGAGCCTTCCAAGTACGGAGGAGAAGTCACAACAATACAAGCAGCACGCTTCAACAATGCCTTTTGAAAGGGTGCATAAAAATGTTTTAAAATTTTCTGTTTGATTATATCACTATGCCAGTGAACTACAATTTTACCTTTAAAGTTTACAGATTGCAGTGCAATTGCTCCACCTGGATTAGGTAAGTGAATGTGTATAATGTCATATACATGATGAATTCTCTTAAGTATTCTATAATAAGAGAGTGAAAATGGGGTAGAAAATGCTGTAACAAGATTAATTGCACGATAAATGATGTAATTTTTTTCCTCAACGACATCAACGAATTCATCATTAAAACACAGTACATCCGTTGAGACATTGTTCTTATTTAATTCTTCTACCAAATCAAAATTCACCTTCTCAATACCCCCAAAATAGGGAGGATAATATTTTCCAAGATGTAGAATTTTCATTTTTAATTGTTGAAAATATATGCCGATTGTGTATTTAGCATACGCATTTTTAAACACTGGCTTAATATAACGAAAGTATTGATTTTACATTACTTAGCTTAAATTTTGTGGTAAAAATTGGATTTTTTATGAAGTTTCAATATGCACCCAACCGGATTTGACAACTATTTTGTTCATTCCTCGAAGGATCAAAACTTTGTTTTATGCATTCTCATAAAATATTGCATTACAAATTGAAATCTAATTAGCAATTTTGAAATTAATGTATGAGAACTTTTGGCGGACGAATTGGTTACCGTTCCGGCATGCCTCCTGTATTTAATTAATTTATTTTGTATAAAAGCTACTTTTCCTATCTTTTCAGCTATAAGTCCAATCCACAAATCGTGAGCAACAAGATTATTTGGAAATGGTAAAGAATGGACCAGTGTTTTTTTATCAAAAACCAAACAGCATCCCAGATATGAATTTGTGATTACATTCCGTATGAATCCCGTTTTTGAATTAACGATTTTAAAATAAGATTCAGCAATTGTATTATTATGCTCATCTATAACGGATGCGTCATGCACAACAAGATTGATATTATTGTTTTGAAGTATTGACAGGGAATGACTTACCTTATTAAACTCCCATATATCATCCTGATCTGATAAAAAAATATAGTCACCTGTTGCCTTCTTCAGGGCATTTTCAAAATTTTTAGCTACTATGTATGACTTGTACCTCTTTGCTTTAAACGGAGGGAAAGGGTGCGGATTATGTACTAACTTTATTCTCGTATCCGAATAAGATGAAATAATTCTGCAGGTGTTGTCTGTTGAACCATCGTCTGATATAATTACTTCATCCCTTACTCCTAATTGCGAAATAATACTATCTATCTGCTTTGCAATAAATTTTTCTCCATTGTAAGCAGCGATGCAAACGGATATTTTACTGTCACTACTTTTCATTTTTCTCTTTCCAATTTATTAATAGCCTGATATCATCTTCAGGCGTTATAAAAAAATAATTTCTATAAGGGGTATTTACACTTTTTGCCTCAGGATTGGCCATAATTCTCGAAAACCGGATGAACGGAAAAGCCATTATTAAAACAATATAGGTAACAACAATATCCTTTCGGATAAATTGAATTAAATAAACAAATACAAAGGCAAGCCCAATATAAAAATAGTAAGAAAAACGATCAGCTACTTCCTTGGCATCCGAAAAGAGGATATTGATTAGTATAAAAACTAAAAAAACATTTATAAAAAAGCGAATTTTATAATTGCCAAAATCAATCTTATTATAATTGAAGAAAAGTAACACCAGGAAAATAACATAAACCAAACCAACAATACTGATTGAACCGGATGGCTCGCCCATTATCGACGTTGCATATAATTTTTGCACGAAAATCAATTCCGGAAAATAAGTACTCAACCGATCTGTAAAAGCGGTAACAAACGAAAAATGAACTACCATCGAAAGCACATAAATAATCAGCAGGATTAGAATAAAAAGCCGATGGAATTTCATTTTAAAAACAAAGTAGAAGGGGATAAAAATGAGTGCACTTATGTGAAAAAAAGACCCTAAAATATTGATAAAGAAATACTTTAAAAAATTATTATTTAGATATTTTATACTAATTAAAAATATGTACAACGCAATTGACTGCCTTAACACATCAAACTCTCTAAACATCGTGAGAGAAATAAAAATTGATAAAAAAATGAATTTGTACGGGATACTGTCCTCTTTTCTGGTAACACTTATTAATATTGAGTAACAAAAAACAGAGACAACCGCTGTAAGTGCCTGAAATGCACCTCCGGAAGGACTAAAAAATAAATTAACCATTGAACATAACAATTTAAATCCGAATTCAATCCCTTTGCTGTCATGGAAGAATGGTGCATTTCCCAATACAACCTGATTCAAAGGCTCAATATTATTTATCAATCCTTCATAGTTATACCAATCATTGGCCAGTTTATAACGAAATCCTATAAAAAAAACAAGTGCAAGCCACAAGACGATATAAAGCAAGTCCTCAATTTTTTTACTAAACTTGATATCCGTTTTTATTAAATCATAAAATGAAATAAAAAACAAAAAACAAAAGAAAATATAATACGGAATCATTTTAATTAGTGGCTGTTAGTTGAGCATAAAGATTTACAAGCAAATGACTGTTTCGGGAAACATTGCTGTCAATGCCGTTCATAGTACTTTTATTCGAATAATTCTTATCGTTTAAAAATTTCCTTATTGTATTCTCAAGGCCCATCTCATCTGCTAAGTCATACACATATCCGTTCTCACCATCCTGCACATACTCTGGCAAGGCGCCAACATTTGAAACGATGGCAGGAATTTTAAATACAGCAGCCGTCATCAATACGCCACTTTGTGTTGCATCTCTATACGGGCAAATGATAGCGTCTGCCTGTTCAAACAAAGATTTTATTTCGTTCTTGGTAATAAAGCGGTTTAATAAAATAAGAGCAGGTGAATTATGTAATGTATCCGGCAACTTATAGGAGTAGGAACCTGTACCTGCAATTACTAATTTTATGTTTGGCACTTTTTTTAATATGCGTGAAAATGCTATCAAAAGCTCGTCTATGCCTTTGTAAGGAGAAAGGCGGCCAAAAAACAACAACACTTTTTCGATAGGCGCTTTATTTATTTCCTTGATAAATTTATTGCCTAATACCGAATATGCATGATACGGTACCAACCGCAAATCAGCAACCGGCACACGGGGACGATATATTTTTGTAAATAACTGACGGCTGAAGGTCGAAAATGTACAAAAAGCCGAAATTTTTTGAAAAATAATTTTACGCATGATGGTATAAAACCAGTTTGTTTCACCTGAATGCAGCTGAGGGTCATGTATATTTAAAACTATTTTTTGCTTTCGCAATAGTAGCGCATACAGCAATAAACGCCCTGAAATATCATCAAAGTGTAGTATCTGTGGGTTGATTGTATTGGTTAGTTTTACCATCGTAAGGTTTAAGTAGATAATATTTAATCCGGCTCTTGATGGGAAAAACAAAAAGTGAACTGATTTACATCCGTTAAAATAAGTTTCAAAAAGATCTGTATCCTCAATTTGCTCTTTAATGGCATCGAATGTATACATACCCTCTAAAGAATGACCATCTTTTAGTTTTAGTATGGTATGATTAGGTGAGTGAAGGGCTACCCAAACTACAACGTGCAAATCAACATGCTGCTTTAAGTCGTTGATTTGTTCGGCTGAATAATCTAATAAAGGAGGAGAACAAATGTATAATATTTTCATTTCTTATTTACTGGTTAGCTGTTAGCATTTGTTACTAATGAAATGCCGGAAACCAGGTTGAATTGTAATGTAGGTCATGAATTCTATCGTTTATTTTTAAATGCTGGATTACCTGCAACAAATTTAAAAAGGAGTAAAGTTTTCTGAAAACTACCAGGGTAATAAATGTCACGTAGAATCTTAATAAGTGTCTATATCAATTTTATCTCCTTTTTATAATCGGAACAATTAAGTAGGATTGAATAGTATTTTTAAAATTTTCCTCATTTCAAATTTACGATATCTTATTAAATTTCTGGGAATTGATATGCATTTTACCATTAAGGTAATAATGGGTCCATGGCATTTGTTATAGTACAGATATTTGCTTTTTTGAAGTTGCCCCAGCACCCAATAATTAACGCTTTCAAGTGTTTTGCTGGATGCCCCTGAGTGGTGAATGATTGAGGTGACGGGGTTCCATATCACTTTGTATCCCAATTTTTTCAACCTGAAGCATAGCTCAGTTTCCTCATAATAAAAAAAGAAGTCTTCATCAAATCCGCCTACCTCATCAAATTTTGATTTCTTAAAAAACATATCTGCACCTACAATATAGTCTACTTCTTTTATAACATTACTACTGTCAACTACACTTACACTTAACCTTTCTTTATAGAACTTATGGAAAATTTTAGATGGTCCATATTCAAAAATTTCCTGCCATATAGATGGGAAATTGCCAAAAGAACTATGCGGCTGATTTTCTAAATCCAGCAACTTACAACCTACAACAGCTATGTTCAAATCTGGTGCCTTTTCCAGGTAGTCCTTTAATATTTTTGTGGAGTTTTCCAATAAAATTGTATCGGAATTCAATAGGAATAAATAATTACCAGAAGCTTGTTTGGCTCCCATGTTATTAGCTTTTCCAAAACCAAGATTATACTTCGCCTCAATTAATTTAACCTGCGGAAATTCGTTGGAAATCTTCCTCACTGAGTCATCTGTTGATGCATTGTCAACAACAATAACTTCAAAACTGATATTCTCTGTTTTGCTAAATACCGATTGCAGGCATTGAAGCGTTAACCCGCAAGTATTGTAATTGACAATTAATATGGAAACATCTATATTAATTTTCATTGCTAAGATTTTTCAGCAATACAAATAAATTGTAAAAACCTGCTGTCGGAAAATATTCCAAGAGTTACCAGGTTAAACAATCGAAACTTCCATGAAGTAATTTCATTTGATCCCGTTTGTGATTCCAATTTGTAGCCCGCTCTTTCTATCATTGATTTCATACTTTTTTGCGTGAAAAAGCGAAGATGAGTTGAGTCTAAAATACCGGCATCTTTATAATCCCAATCCTTTTTTACAAGTAGTTCATACAAGTTAAAAATATATCTCACGTTAGGAATAGATGCTATAATAATACCGTTTTTAGAAAGCTTGGGTTTCATCATTGTTAATACATCATGCGGTGCTACCATATGCTCCAATACGTCATTAAAGGTGATGCAATCAAAGTAATCATCGGGAATTAAATGAAGCACATCCTCCACTTTACCCGGAATTATGTGATTGACATGAGTTTTAGCCATCTCTACAGCTATTGTATTTACTTCAATTCCCCAGGTTTCACAACCCTTTTGCTCTTTAACTAATTTAAGGAAGTACCCCTCACCCGTTCCGATATCAAGTATCGTTTTAATACCTGCTGGAACTACGCTTGCTATTTCTGGTCTTGCAAGGGCATAATAACTAACTTTTTCTTTCATTAATATCTTTTTTAAATAGCGATTGAATTGAGGTGATGTCTTCTATTGATTCGATTTTTTTATAAAACAAATCCATATTTTTATCAATTATGCTTTTGGGCAAATCGATTAATCTTAGTGAAATCATACGAGCGATTATTTCGTCTGAGAATCTATAACGGATAATTTTTGCAGGTACTCCTCCGGCAACAGCATAAGGTGGTATATTGTTTGTAACAACTGAACCTGTTGCAACAATTGCACCTTTACCAATTGTAACACCAGATATGATGGTTACTCCAAAGCCAATCCAAACTTCATCCTCAATTATGATAGAACCTTTGCATACTGCATCCTTATAAAAAACGGTGTTATCAAAAATTGATTTTAAAGGGAAAGTTGCAAATGTACTTGTTTGATGATTTTCGCAGAGCAAAAAATTTACATCAGGTGCAATAGAAACAAAATTACCTATTTCCAACTGGTATTTTGTGTTGGTGGGATCAAAATGAATCAGCTTGATAATTCCATAAGTATATGCCCCGACCTTTACCATTTCAATCGGAAATATACTGCCTGGTATAGTTTGATTATGCCCATTGGTGCTACGCCATTTTCGGACAAAATACACTTTCTTAATTTTATTAGTAATGCCCTTAAACATGATTATGTCGTTCGTATATTTTTTAATGTTGCAACGATATCAATCATTCGTATGTTTAAATCCCGTGCAACCTCCAATGGCCATTTCCATGTTTGATAGGAAAAGTCCACAACCAGTGGGATAAACAACATGATGAATAATTCTGCCTTCATTATTTTAAATGCAATTAGTAAGCCTACTACAATACCAGCACCTGAAATTAAGGCTGCTTTAAAAAAAGGCACTTCGTTTTTTGATAAAAGTATACCCCCTGCAATCGTTATATTGGTTTGCTCAAATGATAAAAATAATGCTAACAGCATAAGGTTTGAAGCCATTAAATGCGTATTGCTACCAGCCATATTTAACACCCATTCTCCCAAAAAAAGTAATATCCCTCCCCCAGCCAAATAGGTTAATAGTAATATAAACTGACCCCTTATATACAATGATTTGATCGTTTGACGATCGTCTTTCAACATCAAGTGTGTAATTTTTGGTAAATATGTTGATGTGTACACACCCGATAGCCCAGCTATTACAGCTATTAGTTGCATTGTAATACCATAGGATGCGATTTCTTCAAGACTTAGGTACAACGACCCAATAACAATAGCAGATTTTTGCACCATAAATCCGCCGAATGAAGTTAACCCCACCTTAATTGCATTTGGATAAATGGCGCTGAGAATGTCGGACTTTGAACGTGTAACCGCCCTATTTAGTTTTATATTAATTTCTTTTGTAAAAAAGCAATAGTAGGAAAGCAAGCGTATTACAATCACAGAGGAAGCCTGGGCTGCAACGATGGCTATTAAACCATTGCCATGAAGAATAAGTATTGCCGCAATGAATAAATAAACTATTTGTCCGACAATTACGATTTGTTTAGACCGCTTAATTAAACCTCTGCCCTGCAATAATGAATCATAGTAGAGGGTAAAAAGATTATAAGTATTAATAACACAAAGCACTCCCCAAGCTATAAATACTTCGGAATGATTGCCCTGGTAATTTTTCAATAGGCTACTAATATAATAGGTACCTATTGTACCAAGCAATAAAAGCAACAAAATCGATCCTCGCAGGTAAAACCATTTCATGGCTGATATAACCCCTTTAAGTAAACCATAATCAATTATGGTATTTCCATGATCGATATTAACTAAACCCTCTGCCTTTAACAAATTTACACCGCTAAAAATATATGTAACATTCCTGGTGAATGAAGGATTAAATCCAAAATCAAGCAGACTAACGATAGAAGTAATCGTCATAAAGACTGACCATATACCAACTGTTTCAGCAGACATTTTACTTAATATAAAAGGAAGTAATAGAACGGAAGCCGCAATCTTCAAAAAGGTTGCAGCATAATTCCAAAGTACATCTGATCTATTGATATCCATTAATGTTGCTTATTATTTAAGAGTACCTTATCAGTGCCTTTCCTCCAAAATGTGGATTTAGTACTTCCGTTTTATACTCGTCGAAACCAGTTTCCGAATTATTACGGCTTTTTTTAAAATAAAAGGGGGCGTAGCCTCCCTTGATTACATGATTGAAATAACAATTCTACACTACAATCCAGTGTTGAAGAGTTTACTTTACTTGAATTTCTAAAATTGTTTACATACAGTATACTTTCAAGTCTCTTTGCATTGAAAGTTGCACTTCTATTTAATAACTCTGTTTCTATTAACCGGTTGCCTCCTTGCATCTTTCAATCTACTGATTAAAAATACACGCCCTGCACAGTGCCTATGTAGTCATGATGCGTTTTACAAAGCGTCTAAAAATTAAAACAAAAACAATTAAAATTCCTGCTATAATACCTCCTAACACCAGCCCTTTTAATTTGCCCAGCTTTTCCTTTTTCAACGGAAAAATAGGATAGTCGATCACTTGAATTAAAGGGGTCGCTTTGCGTACGGTTACTTTGGCCATCTCAGACTGCTTCACTAACTCGATAAGTATTGCGGTATTGGCTTGCACATCTACCTGCCGCCTTGCCGAGGGAGAACGCCGGACATTTAATGCCGGGTTTAACCCAAAAGTATTATCGTTTGCTAATGCTACGCCGGTGATAGCAGAGTTCAATTCGGAACGTACAGAATCTGTCTGCTTTTGCAAAATATCCATGTTAATACGAGACCGCTTAGTTTTTGATTCAATATAAAAATCTGAAACATTTTTTGCCAACGCTTCTGTAAAATATTTGGCAAAATTTTCATCAGACGACTTTACATCTATCGTAATAATGTCAATTTTTTTATCTTTCTGCATTACGGACAAACCATTTGTTGATATTGATCCATATATACTGCCCAAAATACTATCCTGCACCCGATTAAAAAGCCGGCGATCTGCATTGGGCAAAAATTGAACTGTTTTTAATTCCGGTTTCTTTTCCCACTTTTCCCGCCAATCTTGATCCTGAATATACATTTCTGCAAAAGAAATAGATTTTCCTTTGATTGTAACGGGCGACAAAAGTGCTTGCTCAACCATCGACCTTGATTTAAACAATTCGATTAAGTTAGTCCCAGAAAACATCCCGCCACCACTATTACCTAAATCGAAGCCAAACTGGCTGGCTAAACTGATTGCCCCACTTAATCCGCCACTGCTCTTATCATCCTCTAAAGCGAATGATAAAGAGGCTGTATAAACCGGTTTACTTAAAAATGCAAGCCCTAACCCTATGGCCCCGCCAATTATGCCAACTAAAAAAATAATTTTCCATTTAGATAATAAATAGATAAACCACTCCCTGCCTGTAATAATTAATTCCTTTAAACTGATTTCTTCCCCAGGGGTTTGCTTGCTCATTTAATTAAAATGTTTTATCCTGATTGTCAAAATTCAAATAAATATTGTCTTATAAAATGTGTGCTAGCAGGAAGTTCTATATCTTTTACGTTAGGAAAAATCATACAAACGGTAAAAAAATTAAAATATCTTACCTTAAAATTGCAATCACTACCCCAGCCATTCCCACCAATACACTCGCAATGCTTACAAATTCTCCAATAGTTGTCTTTCTTACCTCCGGCTTTTCGGGAATAACAATTTGGGAGCCAGCCATTACTTTTGGATAATTTCTGAAAAACAGGAATGAACCAGTAACCGCAGCCTTACCATTTGGATAAATGATATAGGCTTTTTTCTTCCAGGCCTTGCTATCCACGCCGCCTACAGCATTGATGTAATAATGAAAACCTTTCCCTTTCTGAAAAGGAATTTCAGAAGTTAGTAATACATTGCCGGAAACCTTTACACTTTCATTTAGTATAGCTACTTCTATTTCATCACCGGGTGATAGAGTTATATTGGTATTGCTATTAGGATCTTCGATTATTTTTTTCCAATTTACCGGAATGGTGGCATACTTTAAATCTTCCCTTAACTTTTTAGTGAGTTTATTCTGAATAGTATCTCCTTTGCCCAGCTTAATATCTACATTTTCCAACTGTTCAATCTGACTTGCCTGTATCGGACGTTTGATTTTTACCCCTTCGACATTGGCAATCGACGTTAAACCCCCTGCCCTTTTAACGATATCCAGCAATCTTTCTTTTTTATTGGCCAACACATAAATGCCTGCATAAGCTACAGCTCCACTTATAGAAACCATTTGGGGCTTTTCATAAACTCCCATTTTACGGATATTGATTACATCAAAAGGCTGTAATTCAAAATTACTAGCCTGCTCATTGTTAGACGCATCAATTTCCAAATTAAATAATTCGGCTTTTTTAGGATTGTTGTCATCCGTTTGCTCAGATTTTATCATACGTGCAATCTCCACTCGTTTGGAGGCAGAGCCAATTAATCCACCGGCTTGTATCAACAAATCATTTAAAGACAATTTTTCCCTGAACTGATATTGTCCGGGAACCTTAATCTCCCCATTGATGGTAACATTGTGATACTCTTTAAAGTCCAGAATTGAATACACGGTTACCTGGTCTTCCCTTTTCAAAGGTATATTTGCTTCCGAATTTCCATTCAACGCTCCAGCAAGATCCACATTTACCAATTCTGTTGTCAAATCTGGTTTCAACCTTATGATAATTGCTCTTTCAATATAGGCATCTTCCCGAAGTCCATCGGCCTGGGCTATCAAATCAGCAATGCGCATGCCTTCCGTAAAAGAATAAGTTTCTGGTCTAAATACCGCACCTTCTACCTTTACCCTATTTTCAAAACGATTTAAAATTTGCGACACCTTAAAAACATCTCCGGGCAAAGGTTGGTAGCTGACATATTCTGAAGATTTCATGTCCTTTACTTTGTATTCTTTGCTCGTTTTTTGAGTCACATTAACAGAAGCAGTGTAAGCAAGATCATTAAATCCGGAAGTAAACGATAGTAAATCTGTAAATGTTTCATTTGCCTTCATTTCAAAGATACCAGGCCTTTTTACTTGTCCTTCAATGACTACTCTATGGGAATATGCCGGAATGCGGATCACATCGTTATCCTTTAACCCGACATTGGCGGATTGACTTCCATTGACCAGAAACTGATAAATATCCACCGTGGTAAAAAGCTTGTTTTCCCTTAACAATTCAATGTTTCTATAACTCCCATTTTCAGACGGACCGCCGGCAAGAAAGAGTGCATTATAAACAGTTGCAAGGGAAGAAACGGAATAATTGCCAGGAAGCTTGCTTCCAATAATGGTAACTTTAATGGTACGGATACGGCTTAAAGTCACCCCTACTTTGGATTGACCTGATCTTACCGTGCTGTAAATCCTTGCAAAAGCCGCTTGAATTTTTTGGGTGGCAGCTTCAATCGTCATACCTGCAACCGGAATTTGCCCTACAAACTGTATGTTTATTTTCCCCTCCGGTGTTACTGCTGAAACAGCGTTGAATTCCTGCACGCCATAAACACTTAACTGTAATTCATCCCCCGGCCCTAGCACATAGTTCAAAGGTGTTGCTAGTTTTAAATTTGGTTCGAAATTTAGTGCCGGATTGTCAAATAATTCTGATCCAAAAACACTTATATTGCCAGCATCTTTTCCCTTACTATTAACAACAGCTTCCTGGGTTCTTATTTGCTCTGCGCTTTTATCGCTGGTTAAGCCTGCGGATGGCTGAGCCCCCAACCTTGATTTCAGTTTGGCAAATTCAACTGCACTCATGCCTTTTGCCAATGCCATTGGTTCAGCCTGTTCAACAGTCAGGTTGTTTATCTGTAACTGCGTTTTAATTTTTGTGATATCACTTTCAGATAAATTATCTACAACAATAGTACTTAAATCCTTAGTTGTTAATAGATCCTGTGCACCCAGGTTTAAAGACTGAAAGAACAAAAAAAACAATAAAACAACCGGGATTATTTTTCTCATATTCTAATTTTATTTATTATTCAAAGTTTATAGTATAAGCTTTGAATCAGTTTTTTGGGTACGACGCTGGAATGAATGTTGATTTTTACAAAATTAAGTATAGCCAGCACTGATATTAAAACTGATACAATTTTAAATTTTGGCAAATTTATATGAAAAATAGCTGTTATCCGGTAAAACTAATGATTTAGAATAATTCTTCCCTGCGTAGGAAAACCAGCAGTGATTCAATATAAATTATTAACCAAAAGTATTGTGCTAATAGTTGCGCATATTAACAACATTAAAACCCTGTAAACTAATGGCCAAACTCCCGGATCAGATTGCAGTTGCCATTTTCTTTCTGTATCGGGTCTATATATAGCTGTGCTAAACTCGTAATAATTCAGTCCTTATCTTTGTTGATATCGTAAGCATATTTTTATTTCAGTAGATTAACCCACTGGCTTTATGAGTTTTCAAGTAGTGTTTGTCATTATTTATCTGACAGTTAGCTTTTGGTTAATCCCGAAACTCTCTTTTGTTAAGCAATCCAATTTATCTTCCCGGCAAATTCATCTGTTGTTGGCTTTCAAAATTTGTATCAGCATTTTTGCCGCATTTTATTTTACAGAATTATCTACCAACGTAGACTATCTCGATAACAATGAGGATGGTAAATTTCATTATAATTTACTACTGTCTAACCCGCTGCTTTTTTTTACCGACTTTAAAAATGATATCCATACCTACGGATTTGGAGGCTTATTTAAAGCTGAAAACAGTTTTTGGGCTTATTTAAGATTTAACTTACTGCATAAATTCATTGCTATATTGGATCTTTTTACAAGGGGCAATTTCTATCTCAATACAATAATCTTTAGCACCATTGTGTTTTTCGGTCATATAGCTTTTTACCGCTTATTCAGCGAAATTTATAAAGGGCAACAGTTAGCCGTCATCCTGGTGAGTTTCTGTTTACCTTCTTTATTGCTATACACATCCTGTATCCATAAAGACGGAATCGTTTTTTTATGCCTTGGCATCATTAGCTATCTTTTTCATGGCTTCCTGGTTAAGCAACGTCGGTCAAGTTTTAAACAGTACTTTCTCTTCCTGTTGTCGTTGTTTGCCATTTTTTTATTCAGAAACTATGTAGTAATTGCCATTCTACCTGCTATGCTTTGTGCAATCGTTTATAGCATCGTAGTCCAAAAAAGACAACTTGTGGTACCAATTACTTATGCAATATATTTCTTTCTATTTTTCTTGACGTCCTTTACCAACTCCTTTTTAAATATCCCTGCTGCAGTGGTGGAGCGCAAAAACGACTTCGCTACTTTACTGGGAGGCAATACCAATATTGCCATGAATGAACTGCAACCAAATTTCTGGAGTTTTGTAGCCAATTTTCCACAGGCAATCAACCATTCTCTTTTAAGACCCTATTTGTGGGAGTTTCCGCAATTGTCCGTTTTATTGACGGCTTTTGAATTATTTATTTACCAGTTATTATTAATTACTTTCCTATTGTTCCGGAAGAAGCAAGCTGGTTCAATACATTCTTTCAACATATTCGGACTGGCCTTTTTTTTCAACATGATGCTAATAATTGGCTATACCATTCCAAATATTGGCGCAATTGTACGATACAGAAGTATATTCTGGATTTATTTAATTGTTCCGGTAATTTGCAATATCGATTGGAAAAGATTGAATTTTTTACAGAAGAATAAAGCCCTTTAACCACATTTACGGCGCCTTAAATGATTTAATTGGCATGGAATATATCATATAAATAAAAGTCCGGCTAATTTTAGCAGCCCTTTTGTATGCCTGGTGCATGCTCCGTTTTTTTTGCTAAAGCTTTCCGGCATCCACCTCCCTATTGTATTTCCAATTGCCTGTTTACCCCTTTATCAATTATCTATTAAAAGATTCTCCGTTACCTTTGCCGCCATGCATTACGCTTCAATAGAAAATATCAGTAAATCTTTCGGGATTAGAACGCTTTTTAAAAATATCACTTTAAATATAGAAGAAGGAGATAAAATTGCCCTCGTAGCCCGCAATGGTAGTGGCAAAAGCACGTTGTTAAAAATCATTACAGGTTTGGATACACCGGATGAGGGTATTGTGTGGGTACATAAGGATATAAAAGTGGTAATGCTACAGCAGGACAATGATTTTGACGGTAACAAAAGCATCTGGGACAATGTGTTGCGGCTGGATAACCCGGTGGTTAAAGTGGTTAAAGAATATGAACTTTTTTTAGAGGAAGGACTGGAAGATATTGATAAATTAGGCGAGCTAATGGCCAAATTAGATGACCTGAACGCCTGGAGTTTTGAAAGCGACCTGAAGCAGATATTGGGCAAACTAAACCTGCATCACCTGAATGAGAAAGTAGGCAATTTAAGTGGTGGGCAAAAGAAAAGAGTAGCACTGGCGCAGGCATTGATTGAAGCTGACTTGCATGAAGGGCGTTGCTTATTGATACTGGATGAACCTACCAATCACCTGGATGTGGAAATGATAGAATGGCTGGAAGATTACCTGGCTGCAGCGAAAGTCACCTTACTATTGGTTACGCATGATCGCTATTTTCTGGATGCGGTTTGTAACGAAATTGTTGAGATAGACGAGGAAAAAGTGTATGTGTACAAGGGTAACTACGACAACTTTTTAGAACAAAAAAGTATGCGGCTGGAAGTGCAGCAAAGCGAATTACAAAAAGATAAAAACATTTTTAGAAAAGAATTGGAATGGATGCGTAAGCAACCCAAGGCCCGAACTACTAAAAGCAAGAGTCGGCAGGATGCATTTGCAGAAGTGGAAGACAGAGTGAAACTGAAAAAGGATGTAGAAGAAGTAAGTCTGCAGGTAAAAATGACCCGGCTCGGTGGCAAAATTCTTGAGCTGATTAAAGTACACAAAAGTTACGGCGACCTTCAAATCATGAAGGGCTTTGATTATACTTTTAAGAGAGGTGAACGTATTGGAGTAGTTGGTAAAAACGGCGTAGGTAAATCAACTTTTTTAAAAATTGCGCTGCAACAGGAGCAGCCCGATAGTGGAAAAATTAATCACGGCGATACCGTTGTGTTTGGCAACTTTAGCCAGGATGGATTGATATACAAAGAAGATAAAAGGGCCATTGAGTACGTAAAGGATATGGCAGAATATTTTCCGCTAAATGATGGCAGTAAAATTAGTGCCAGCCAGTTTATGGAAAAATTTGGTTTTTCTGCAGAACAACAATTTACCCCACTTAGTAAATTAAGTGGTGGAGAAAAACGCAGGTTGCACCTGATGAGTGTGTTGTTTTTAAATCCCAACTTTTTGGTACTGGATGAACCTACCAATGATCTGGATTTACAAACCTTACGCACACTGGAAGAATTTTTAATGGAGTACCCAGGCTGCATTTTAATTGTTAGTCACGATCGTTATTTTATGGACAGGATGGTGGATCACCTGTTTGCCTTTGAAGGTAACGGCATAATAAGAGACTATCCTGGTAACTATTCACAATACAGAGAAGCCATTGCCAACGGCAGCTTAACAGACGACCGGCAGATTATGAAACAGGAACCCAAAGTTGCTGAAATTGCCCCCGTTGTAGCCTCTACCTCGGGTGGTCAAAAATTATCTTTCAAAGAAAAAAGAGAGTTTGAGCTACTGGAAAAAGAAATGCCGGAGTTGCAAAAAGAAAAAGCTGCGTTGGAAATAAAAATGAACGAAGGCAATCCCGGTTTTGATGAATTACAAAAAGCTGCCGAACGAATTGGCACTATTGCACAATTATTAGATGAAAAAGAAATGCGCTGGCTGGAGTTGAGTGAAAAGAATTAGCAGGTGAAAAATTTCAAGCATAAATGCTAATCGTCTATCTTGTATCTTCGTCACATGAAAAAATATCATTTACCGATTGTAGTTGAAACGGATGAAGACGGTATTTTTATCGTTTCATGCCCGCTTTTTAAAGGTTGCCATTCTTATGGAGAAACAATAGATGAAGCGCTTGAAAATCTAAAAGAGGTAGTTGAAATATGCATCACAGAACAACCTTTTGAAGAGGGAAATAAATTTATTGGCGTTCGTGAAATGGAGTTTAAAATGCCTGCTTCCGCATGAGTGAAAAATTCCCCGTTATCAGCGGCAAAGACTTTATAAAATTGCTGGAAAAACTTGGATTCTCTGTTACCCGGATTAACGGTTCGCATCATAGAATGAAACACGCCGATGGGCGAATTACTACAATCCCTGTTCACAAAAATGACTCAATCCCAAAAGGACTCCTTCGAAAAAATTCTTCGTGAGGATATCGAAATAACTCCTGAACAACTGAAAGAACTTCTTTAAGGAATTCTATTCCGTTTTTAGTTAATTGGACTTGACATTCTGCATTTATCGAAATTGGGATTACTTTTATTGCATCAGAAAAAGAAATGCGCTGGCTGGAGGTGAGTGAAAAGAATTAATTACCTTCCTTTTCTTTTCAACGAAACTGCCAGCAATGAATCAACGCTTCTACTCCCTTGATGTTTTTCGTGGTGCCACTGTGGCATTGATGATTTTGGTAAATAACCCGGGTAGCTGGGGGCATATTTATGCACCGTTAAAACATGCGCCCTGGCATGGCGTTACGCCTACAGACCTTGTATTTCCGTTTTTTTTATTTGCTGTGGGCAATGCCATGGCTTTCGTGTTGCCAAAACTGGAAGCTGCCGGCGAAGGGGTCTTCTGGAAAAAAATAATCAAAAGAACCTTGCTGATTTTCCTGATTGGCTTATTGCTAAACTGGTTTCCGTTTATAAAATGGGACGATGGACGGTTGGTGGGTAAGCCATGGGCCTTTGTTACAGATGATGGAAAAATGATGGGAGTGCGCATTTCCGGCGTATTACAACGTATTGCGCTCTGCTACTTTTTTGCATCGGTAATAGCACATTATTTTAAACAGCGTGGTGCATTTGTGGTGAGCGCATTTATATTACTGGCTTATTGGTTTGTGTGTGTAGCCGTAAATCCCGCAGACCCGTATAGCCTTGCAGGTTGGTTTGGCACTAAGATAGACCTTGCTATGGTGGGTGAAGCACATATATATAAAGGTGAAGGTGTATCATTTGATCCCGAAGGACTAATGAGCATTCCTGCAGCCATCGTGGAGGTGATATTTGGCTATCTGGCCGGTAGTTATATATTACAAAAAGGAAAAACGCACGAAATGGTAAACGGCCTCTTTGTTGCAGGCTGTGTATTAATATTTGCCGGCTATTGCTGGGATATGGTTTTCCCTATCAACAAAAAAATATGGACGAGCAGCTATGCAGTGTACACAACTGGTTTGGCGTTGCTAATTTTGGCTGTGTTGATTTACGTGATTGAATTCAAAGGATGGCAGGGAAAGTGGAGTCGGTTCTTTGATGTGTTTGGCAAAAATGCACTATTCATTTTTGTATTGAGCGGTGTATTACCAAAACTATTGGCACTGATCCGGATTCCGGGAAATGTTGGTGCAGACGGCAAACAAAATTACCTCTCGCCTTTTAGTTGGTTTTATGAAAATATTTGTAAACAAATACTGGAAGCAGAACCTAAAGTTGGTTCGCTCATTTATGCATTGACGTTCATTACCCTGATGTGGTTATTTGCCTGGATACTGGATAGAAAGAAAATTTATATTAAGGTGTAATGGCCAGGGTGTTGGTGCCATCGGCTGTTTCCACAATATAAGCCTCGGGTACAATATCAAATTGTTGCTGGTATGCCCTGCTGGCATCTTCAATAAAATTGGCGATGCCATCTTCGGCTACAATATTAATGGTGCAACCTCCAAAGCCACCGCCCATTAACCTTGAGCCGATTACTGCAGGAAATTGATGTGCCTGCTCCACTAAAAAGTCCAGCTCTAAACAACTCACTTCATACAGTTTACTAAGGCCCTCGTGCGTTTTAAACATTAATTTTCCAAAACCGGAAATATCATTTTGCTGAAGCAATTGGGCAGCTTTTTGTGTCCGTCCAATTTCCTCCACTACAAAACGACAGCAGTCGTACACTTTCGGCGACATTTCATTTTTGGCAATTTCCAATGCTTCTATATTTTTAATATCCCTGAATGACTTAACAGGCAGGTGTTTCTTTATAATCCCCAACCCCTCTTCACAACGCTGGCGTCGGATATTGTATTCACCGGAGGCCAACGAATGATGCACTTTAGAATTGAGTAACACAATTTTGTAGCCCGTTAAGAGCAGTGGAAAATACTGATAATCCATGCTCCTGCAATCCAACAATATTACATGATCCTTTTTACCGTTCATATTGGCAAACTGGTCCATAATGCCACACTTAACATTTGGAAACCCATGCTCTGCACGCTGGCATAACAAGGCAAGTTCTACCCGGTTAAAACCAATTTGATACATTTCATTGATTGCAAATGCAAGTCCCCCTTCTACTGCAGCAGACGAACTCATTCCCGAACCTCTTGGAATATCGCCACCAAATACACAATCAAAACCCTTGATATCTTTACCCAATATCAAAAACTCGTTTATTACACTCAACACATAGTTTCTCCACCCATCATCGCTTTTTATAGCGCTGATATCTACAGAATAATGTTCGTCAAAATCCGCGGCATAAAAATGAATGGTATCTGTTTGGTTTGCTGCAATGGCATAATAGACGCCTTTATCGATAGCCGCAGGCATAACAAAACCATCGTTATAATCCACATGTTCACCAATCAGGTTAATGCGACCTGGCGAAAAATATAGATTTGGTTGTTGAGGAAAAATCTGAGCGAAACTTTTTAAAACACTTTTTGCAATAATATTCATCCGGTTAAATTAGGGAAGTGATCTTATATGTAGTTGTAAAAATAGTACTTTCCCCGGGCTGTAAAGTGATTAACCCTAATTTATTATTAAACGCATCTGGTGCAGCGCTGAGGTTTTCAATGGCAATACTGTTGCGGTGAGGTGGCGTATAAATTTGGAGGTAAGGATAATGTTTATCCGGCCTGATTTCTATCTGGAGCTTTTTCGACGGATCTCTCAGCACACACAGCGGTTGGCACCCGATGGCCATCGGGTCAGCAAAGTTTAAGGTAAAGCAGTTGTCAAAAAAGTTTTCTCCGATTTTTTTAATTGAATCAAACGCTGCATAAGGCTTCGTCTCGCCGGTTGGTAACAAGGCATCATCAAAAACCAAGATCTCTTTGGATTGAAATTCCAGTTGAAGATCATCAATTTTACCACCAAACGAAAAATAAGGATGCCAACCATCTTGTATAGGAATTAAGCCTTTGTCTTTGTTAATGATTTCGGTAACAATGGTAAGCTCATTGTCTTTCTTTAGCTGATATTCAACCAGGCAATCATAATAAAACGGATAACCCTCATCAGTGCCTGTATATGTATACTTCAAGGTTACTCCGGCGCTTAGATCATCGGCAAACTGTTCTAAAATTATAAAAGGTGCATCATACAATAAACCATGCAAAGCGCTACCATTTAACAAGAATTTTTTAATAGTATAATCTTTTTCTCCAAAATGATAGCTTGCATTATTTATCCTGCAGGCGAAGGGCGATAACTTGCAACTCTTAAAACCTTTAGAGGTTACATTTTCTGAAAAATCTGCTTTTGTTTCATAGTGGTCAATTGTATTTATATATATTCCATTGTGAAATACCGTAAAGGCATGCAGGATGGCTCCGCATGCGGGAATAATTTCAACATATGTTTTTGAAAGTTTATCCTTCAAAACTAGTTTTTCGAAACCATTTTCGCTGTTTTGGTTTATTGCAAACATCAAATGAACGTTGTAATATAAACTGCTGAAGAAATAAGAATTAAGTATCGAATCGACAGGCAGATAATTTTTTTACAGTTGTAACTAATGAAGCTGAGTTAAGCAAGGTTTAGCTTGTAAATTCTTGCCACTTCAATTAACTCGGGCAAATTGTTTACCCCCAATTTTTCAAAAAGCCTGGCTTTATGGGTTCCAACGGTTGAAGAATTGATTGACAATAATTCAGAAATCTCGCTACTGGATTTGCCAGACATCAACAAATTGGCTATTTCAAACTCTCTGGAGCTTAATTTATCAAAAGGGTTATTGGGTTGCTGGGTACCAATTTCTGCCGCCAACTGCTCAGCAAGGGTTTCGCTAATGTATTTCCGATCGTTTAGCACCAATTCCACCGCTTTTCTTAATTCGGTTAAACCAGCATTTTTAGAAACAAAGCCCATGGCTCCTGCCTTTAAAAATCTTTTGGCATATACATTTTCTGAACTCATTGAAAACATCAGCACCCTTATATCCGGATACCTTGTTTTGATATACTCCATCAAACCTGCAGTGTCTGTTCCAGGCATTTGAACATCCATGATTACCAAATCGTATTTATGGGCCTTCAGTTGACTCAATGCTGATTTCTCGTCATTTGCCTCAAAGATTTCACATGGTTTAAACAATTCCTGTAGCACATTTTTCACTCCGGAACGAACTATTTCGTGGTCGTCTATTAATAAAAATTGCTTCATAAAATTTGGTTTTGGGTTTATTTATAAGCGTGACAATCGTTTAAAAAAGAGTGTGAATTTCATGAGTTTTCAATCTGGTTCCCTTTTAATGAAATATTGGGTATAACTATGCTCATTCCCTGCTATCCTTTCTCTAAATTAGGTAAATAAAAGTTAATTCATCAAGTTGTTCTTTTAAAAAGGCATTACCCCTTTCCATGACTGACAAAAAGGTTAGGCTTCACCAATAAGTAAAGGCAAGCAGACTCCTATAAATGTCACAAAAATCTTTAGGCCTTCATGCTCTTTAAAAAAATGGATATAAAGCCATTTTATACTAATAATTACAACTTGATTGATGTTTAAATTTGGTTTGATTTTCGAATATTGTTATAAAAAATATGTCGCTGATTTCAATAATTTCAATAAAACATTGCAGACTGTCGGGATATTATTCATCGCTGAACCTCAACTTTCCGTTTATTGTAGTTTTAGATAAGAAAAGATGACCAATTTATATAACAGAATAAAATTTCATTTACAAGTGTGTATATGAAAAATTAGTTTCTTATGGCAGAGCCCAAATAGCAGAGACCGATATTTTTGAACGTATTTAGAAAGTTAAAAAAATAATACAATAGAGCAACCACTTATTCATCGAAAAGGATAGGAGCATTTTTCAACTTATCTTGCATTTCTATCTATCTTACTTTTATGACGATTATCCGGCACAACATACAACAATGATTTTCGATTTGAAAGATACCAATACTCTAAAAGATATAGATTGCATTGGATAGGAAAAAATAGTAAGTTTATCTTTACAACAGCGAAACGGAATAAATCCATTATGACAACTTTTCACATACTATTGGTAGAAGACAACGAAGGTGACATAATATTAACTATGGAGGCTTTAAATGAGGGGAAGGCTGGAAACAAAATTTCTATAGCACGGGACGGAGAACAAGCCATTCAATTTTTAAATAAAGAAGGCGTTTACAGCAATGCTACACGCCCTGATTTAATTTTACTGGATATCAATCTGCCCCGCATTGATGGTAATGAAGTATTGATTTATATTAAAACGAATCCAGTACTGAAATCCATTCCAGTTATTATGCTTTCTACCTCCACCTCAGAAAAAGACATCACCGATTCATATAAAAATCACGCAAATAGCTATATATCAAAACCTGCCGATCTGGATAAATTTTTTGAAGTCATTCAAAAAATAGAAAACTATTGGATATCAATTGTACACCTGCCTAAAATAAAATAATTATGCTTCTCAATACGGCAGTCAATATTTTGATGGTGGAAGATAATTTAGGTGACCAGTTTCTTCTATCAGAACTATTGAAGGCATCCGATATCAATATAAAAAAAATCTTCCCGGCCATCCGGTTAGATAATGCACTGACACAGTTAAACGAACCTATCGACATAATATTACTTGATTTATCATTGCCCGACAGCACAGGCATCAACACATTTAATACTATTTTTAAACATGCCGGCAAAATTCCGGTTGTTATTCTTTCCGGCCTTGCTGATACATCGCTTGCGTTAGAAGCTATTACACTGGGTGCTCAGGATTACCTGATTAAGGGCGACTTTGATGAAAAGTTGCTGGCAAAAACAATTCGATATAGTATTGAACGTAAAAAAAATATGGAAGCATTACAGGAAAGTATTGAAAGATACAACCTGGTAAGTAAGGCTACCAATGATATGGTATGGGACTGGAATGTAATAACCGGTGACATTTATAGAAATGTAGAAAGCTGGAATAAAATTTTTGGTAGTTCTTTAAAAGAGATCATCCCTACAATAAGTTTTTTTATCGGAAAGATTCATCCTGATGATGTAGCGGCTACACTGCAAAGCGTGAATGAAATTTTAGAAAACCCAAATGAATTTATTTTTGAACTAGAATGCAGGGTTCAAAAAGAGGACGGAACTTATGCCTACATCGTAGATAAGGGTTACATTATCCGCAACGAGGTTGGAAAAGCATCCAGGATAATTGGGGCTACGCAGAACATTACAGAACGAAAGGAAGCAGAGGCTGTTTTAAAAGCTTCAGAAGAGCGCTATCGTTACTTGTTCAATAATAACCCGGCTTGCATCCTAATTTGGGACATGGATGATTTCAGCATACTCGAAGTGAATGAACCGGCTATTGAACAATACAATTATACAAAAGAGGAATTTTTAAAAAAGTCGGTCTTGGAGCTCCGAAATGAAGATGATATACAATCTGTAAAGGAGTTGGCTCGTAAGGCAAAAGCCGATATTTTTTTTAAAATGACATCTACATGGAAACACATTATTAAGGGTGGAGAATGTATATACATGGAAATTACTTCGCACAGAATTGAATATAAGGGAAAGCCGGTAATACTTGCCCTTGCGAATAATGTGACGGAAAAAGTTTTATTAGAACAAAAATTAAAAGAGGAACAAGTAAAGAAGCAGTTGGAAATTACCCAGGCAGTAATTGGTGCACAGGAGAAAGAACGGCAACAAATAGGTGCGGAGCTACATGATAATGTAAACCAGATACTTGCCAGCTCGAGGCTCTATTTAGGTCTTGCAAAGAGAGACATTAAACTCCCAAACTCGTTTTTAGATGAAACGGAGATTTTAATCACCTCGGCAATTGCCGAGATCAGATCACTATCGCATTCATTGATTCCGCCTTCACTTAACGATTCTGAACTGGCAGAGGCACTGGCAAATATCATTGTAATTGTAACAAAAACCGGGTCACTAAAGGTTGACTTTGATTTTAAAAGATTTAAAGAAAATTGTACGTCTGATAAATTAAAACTCGCTATCTACCGAATTGTGCAGGAGCAGTTTAATAACATTCTAAAATACTCAAAAGCTTCCCGTGTAAACCTTTCGATTTCCAATGATAATGGAAGGATTATATTGAGCATAAAAGACAATGGCATTGGATTCGATACAGTCCAAAAAACGGATGGGGTTGGTTTGCTAAATATAAAAACAAGGGCATCCTTATTTAATGGAGAGCTTAAAGTAATTTCCGCTGCAGGCAAGGGTTGCGAACTGATCGTAACCTTTGATTAAGAAAACTAAACAATTACAGGATTTTTACATCTGGTCTTAACCTGCCATTCTATTAGATACAGAACATTATTCAACCAATAACTATTGCACAGGTTTTTTATTTAACTTCTAAAATATTAAAACTGTAAGGCGGCATTATCAGATACTCATGATCATAACCAACCGGATAAATCCGGTCGTTCCAATGATCGTATAGGTGGTCCGGCGACGGGCCATGTTGCTTAAATGCAGCCCAGGTTAAAAAGGCAGTTCGCCTACTAAAATTAAAAATACAATACAACTTTTGTTGATCCAGTGTGCGGAGAAAACCTGCCACATGAATATTATGAGGCGTAAGCCAGGCAATATTTTTATAGTCGCCCGTAACAGCCAAATTTTTTCTAATAGTGATTAGCTTTTGTGTGCCACTAAATATCTGCTCTTCAATGGTTCCCTGCATTTCGATCTTTTCATTTTTTTCCCAATCAATCACCGGCCGGTGCATCCATCGGTTATCATAACTTTTGTCCGGCTCTTGCAGATAAGAATAGTCATTTGTATATGCTGCCTCATCGCCATAAAAAATCATTGGAATGCCTCCAATAAAAAAACTTTGTGCCTGCATCAACAAAATTTTATTGATCGAAATTTCAATGGCGGCAGAATCGTTTTTATCAATTGCCTTTTCCAGCCCGCAAAGCGATGCCAGTGATCCGCTGATCCGGGCATCCTGCGTTTTTGGATTTACTGAAAACAATGCACCCCTTGCCGGCGAATCAGGATGTAGTCCGGCATAATATTCCTTTAGAAATTTCCGGTGCTCATATGGATCAAAACCAGCGTTCTGAATCATATAATCATCATAGCCCAATCCGATATCATCATGGCAACGGGTGTACGTAATCCAGGATGGGCCATAAGGTTTTTGTAAAATTTCATGTTGTGCAGCCAACATTACTCTGGTATCGCCAGTGGCCAGTGCATCCCATTGCAATGCCATCTGGGTGGCATTGTAGGCAAAGTCGCACTCTCTTGCGGTGTACAATCCGGTGCCAAAATATTTCATGATTTCCTTTGGGGCCACAATGGCTTCGCCCAGTAGTGCCATGCCCGGTGTAGCCACCTGCACACACTGTTTGATCAATCTTAATATAGTATGTGCTTTGGGTAAATTCTGACTTGTAGTACCCAATTGTTTCCAGATAAAAGCCGGTGCATCTATCCGCAAAATATCAATACCCATGTTGGCATAAAAGAAAATAGTATCCAGCATTTCAATAAACACCAGCGGATTGGTATAATTTAAATCCCACTGGTAGTGGTGAAAAACGGTCATCACCCATTTGTTGCATTCTGCACTCCAGGTAAAATTGCCAGGTGAACTTTCCGGAAAAACATCCGGCATCGTTCTATCAAACTCATCCGGAATACCGCGGTCATCATACATGTAGAAGTAATCCTGGTATTTTTTATCGCCCTGCTTTGCTTTTACAGCCCATGCGTGGTGCTGCGAGGTGTGGTTCAATACAATATCCATCATCAGGTACATGCCATTCTTACTCATCGCCGCCTGCACTTTTTTCAGATCATTCAAGTTGCCAAACCTTTCATCTACTTTTCTGAAATCAGATACCGCATAGCCCCCATCACTTTCCCCCCCGGGGCTTTGCATCACCGGCATCAGGTGCAGAAAATTTACGCCCAGTTTATTAAAGTAGGGTAATTTTTTTTGCAGGTTTTGAAGACCTCCGCAAAACCGATCCACGTACAAACTCATTCCCGTGATCTCATTACTCAAAAACCAGTTTCCTTTAATCTCCTTATCGTAATCACATTGCTTTAGTAAGGCCGGCCGGTTGATATAAGCCTTGGTAATGGTATTTACCAGTTGGCTAAAAATTTCCTCATTTTGCGGATGATCTCCATATAACTCACGATACAAAGCATGTATAGCCGTGGCATTGGCTACAAATCTTGTAAAAAACAGGTTATCATTGCCGCCAATGTCAATTTTCTTTTTCTGAAGAATTGCATTGATGTGTTGATGTATATATGGATTGTACACGGTTGTAGTTTTAATTAAATATCTGATTACTCAACTGCCTGAACGCATCCATAGCGCCCATGTACTCGCAGGTACGGGCACCTGCTTTGTTGGCATTGGTTACAATATGTGCCCACTGCGCTGCAGACAATGATTTTATTTCTTCCAGTGTTTTATCACAAAGCTGGTATAAAACAGCACCCACAAAAGCGTCACCGGCGCCGGTGGTATCGACTGGCGTTACTGGAATGCTCGGGATGATGGTAGTTGTTTTATTGAAGCCGAGCAGGGTGCCTTCTTTACCTAACGTAATTGCAAATGTTGAAGCAGTTTTTTCCAATAATATATTTACCGCACCCTGCAATGTAGTAGTGCCAGTTATCAGCATGGCTTCTTCATCACTTAACTTAAAAAAATGACAGCAATCTAAAAAATTCCAGGACTGGTCAATAAACGTTCGATCATTGTTTTTAAATAATAAGGAACGATAGTTAGGATCAAAGCTGATAAAAATATTTTTTTGCAAAACCTTTTGCAAAAGATGCTGATAGGCGATCTGCAAAGGGCCCGGCAAAAAGCCAGTAGCCGATCCAAAGTGAATAATCGAGACCTCCTCCAAATCAATGGCATCCACTTCATCTTTGGTAAGTTGTCCATCGGCTCCACGGTTAAAATAAAAATCTCTCTCGCCATCTTCCATCAATGATACAAAAGCGAAAGTGGTAAAGTAATTACTATCCTGTAGCATGTACTTTGTAGATACGCCAAAATGCTGCATCTCTGCTACCAACTGATTACCAAAAGGATCTGTTCCTACTTTTGCAGCCAGTTCTACCTGCCCACCCAGGGCTGCAATTGCAGCAGCTACATTGGTTGGCGCACCACCCGTTTTCTTTAAAAAATTATTGCCTTCAGAAAGCGATTTTCCTTTATCCACACAGATCATATCAATCAGTGCTTCGCCGATGCAGAGTATCTTGCTCATATATGTACTACGGTTGTTTTATCCATGTCTTCCAATGCGATTCCTTTTGTTTCCGGCATCATTCTCCATACAAATATTAATTGCAACACCATCATGGCACAAAAGAAACCAAATATATAACTGCCCCCTACGTTGGCGGCAAAAAATGGGAACACCTGTGCTACCACGGCTGCCCAAACCCAATGGGTGAGGCAACCAAAGGAAGTTCCTGTAGCCCGTACTGAGTTAGGAAATATTTCGGAAATAAAAACCCAGATAACAGCTCCCTGCCCCACGGCATGCGCAGCAATAAACATAAATACATACCAGGTGATAAATTCGCCGGAGCCGTTGTTAAAAGAAAATGAAATCAATGCCAACGAAATAATATATCCGAAAGAGCCAATGAACATCAAAGTTCTTCTGCCAAATTTGTCAATCAAAGACCAGCCAATGATGGTGAACACTAAATTTACCACACCGATACCGGCTGTACTTAAAAAGGCTGCGTCTTTTCCTATACCGGCCATTTCAAAAACCCTTGGCGCAAAATAGATGATGGCATTGATGCCAGATAATTGGTTGAAGGTGGCCAATAAAAATACTAATAGTAGTGGTTTATAAAATTTCTTGTTGAATAAAGGTTCCTTTTTTTGATGAGCACCCGCTTTAATTTCATTGATGGTTTTGTCAATATCATCTTCTGTGATCGACAAAATTTCTCTTGCATGAGCCTCATCATTTTTAAATAGTAACAACCATCTAGGTGTTTCCGGCACGGTTAACATAAATGCAGAAAATAACAGGGAAGGAACGGCCACTACGCCCAGCATCCAACGCCAGTCGTTATCGCCGCCAACGCCTTGCAATAAATAGTTTGATAAATAAGCGATGAGGATACCACTCACCACATTCAATTGAAAGGAGATCACCAAACGGCCACGATATTTTGCCGGGGCAATCTCAGAAATATAAACCGGTGCTACCATTGAAGAAGCTCCAATGCTTAACCCGCTTATAAAACGAAAGACCATAAACGTGTAAACATCCTGGGCCAGTGCCGCACCGATAGAAGAAACAAAGAATAAAATACCAATCCAGATCAGCGTTTTCTTTCGACCGATTTTGTTGGCCGGAATATTACCAAAGGCCGCACCAAAAGCAGTGCCATACAATGCCATTGCAATGGCAGTTCCTTGTTGCCAATCGCTGAGGTTCCAGAGTTTTTGAATGGCTTTTTCCGCACCGGAAATAACGGCTACGTCTAGGCCAAATAATAAACCCCCGAGCCCGACAGCAATTGACCAGATGACAATTTTTTTATTCATTTAGGTTATTAAATTTTTAAAATAATAATGAACAAAACACTACAGCTAAATAAACACAAATTAAATTCGCCGACTCCTAAGTGCCTCTAACGGTTTGCTCCGCTAATGCCCACCACCACCCGCCAAACTAATCTCTCCTTCCGGCCTGGTGGTTTGTATCAACAATGTGAGCGCTGCAGCAATTAATAAAAATACACCGGCAAATGATATTGCGTTGCGTGGATCACTGTTTAAAAAATGCTTTAGTATAAACCCAAAAGTGGTGGTTTGTATAAACATCGGAATCACGATCATCATGTTGATAACACCCATGTAAACGCCATATCTTTCTTTGGGAATCTTGCTTACCACCATTAAATAAGGTATGCCCATCATACTTGCCCAACCAATACCAAAACCTGTAATGGCAGGAAAAAGAAGGTACTTGTTTTCAATATGCGGAAAAGCCAGAAAGCCGATGCCTGCCAATACCAGGCAACCGAAATGAACCAGCTTGGGCGAATATTTTTTGGCAAACCATACAAGGCCAAAAGCACACAAAAAGGTTACAATATTGTACCAGCCATTTACCAGGCCTGTCCAGCTAACCGCTGCTTCATAGAGTTTTTCATTTTGTTGTGGCGTTGTTTTCCAAACCGATAAGGCAATACTTTTAGAAGAGTTTTGCCAGTAACAAAACAGCGCATACCATTGAAACAAATAGACCAGTGCCAATTGCCACATTACTTTAGGCATACTCAATATAGCATCAATGATTTCAATATTCTGTGCAAACAAAATTTTCAGGGTAGGATGATGTTCTGCATACGACAGCACTTTTCTAAAAAGCCCTTTAATAAAAATGGAGGGAATGATTAAGATAGCAATTACGATGTAGGCAATGATTGTGGTGAGAATGGATAAAAAAAACTGGATAACCGGATGTGGCATTCCCTTATTTTTTTCTACTAATTCAGCTAGTTCTTCTGTCGTGGGAGGTATTTCCGGCGTTTTACGAATGCTCCACAAAACGGATGCAATCGAACAGACAGCTCCTAAAAAGAAGGATGCAAAAACCCAGGTAGGCAGCTTCCCCGTTTTGCCAATAAAAATCATTGGGAATATAAATAGAGAAACGTTGGCCAGCGTTTGTCCGAAGCCGGTAAAAAAGCTTTGCGCCTGAAAGCCGGTAGGCTGTTGCTTCGCATCTAATTTATCTGCTATAAAAGCACGATAGGGTTCCATCGCTGTATTGTTACCTGCATCCAGAATCCAAAGCAAACCAGCCGCCATCCACAAGGCACTGCTGAATGGAAAAAGGAATAAGGCGATGCTGCAAATCATAGCACCAATAAAAAAATAAGGTGTCCTTCTTCCCCAGCGTGGGTGCCAGGTTTTATCGCTAAGTGCGCCAATGATCGGTTGTATAATTAAGCCAGTTAGAGGTCCTGCAAGATTAAGCCATGGAATTTCATCGGGTTTTGCTCCCAGAAAATCATAAATAGGATTTACCGCACTTTGTTGCAATCCAAAACTATATTGTATCCCAAAGAAGCCAACATTCATGTTGATAATCTGCCAAAAACTCATGGTTGGTTTAGGTACACTCATAGCAATCGTTTATAAGAAATGTTACCAAATGTAACTAAAACAACTTATACCAATTTCCGCAAAGGTTTGTGGTGGATAAGAAAAAAATCCAAGCCTCTACCCTAAAGGTGAGACATGCGAAATGCAGCTATTTGATAACTGTATAGCTTTTGTTATTTTAATGAGCTACTTCACCCCATAGATTTTCTTCAAAGCCAAATACACACCATTCGTCCAGCCAAAGCCATCCTGCGATTGATACTCGCCGCCGCCTGCTTCCTTGCTGAGATCTTCTACATTGTATTTCTCCATCATTTTTCCGGTGGCTGCGTACACTTTTTCATTAAGCATTAACCAACGTTGAGCAATCAATTTTGCTGTTACATTTTTGCTATAATTTGTTAAGCCCTTTACAGCAATCCATTGCAATGGTGCCCAGCCATTTGGAGCATCCCATTGCTGGCCGGAATGTTGAGTGGTGGTAACAAGACCTCCTTCTTTTACAAGGTGGATTTTAGTAGTCCGTTCAACACCCGTTGCCTGCGCAGGTGTTGCAATTTTTACAAACAAGGGAAACAATCCTGCAGCAGTAATGTTTTTCTGCCGGCTTTTGGTTACTGCGTTGTAATCATAAAAAAACTTTGATTGATTGTTCCAGCAATATTTCAAAATGGCAGCTTTTCTTTTATTGGCTTTTTGCAGATAGACTGTGGCCGAATTTTTAAAACCAATGGATGCTTTCGCTTTTGAAATATTCAGCTCCATCATATATAGCAAACAGTTCAAATCAACGGGGATAATATCCGTGGTTTGAATGGTTTCAATGGTTTTTTCATCGGCAAACCAGCGGGTGCTAAAATCCCAGCCGCTTTCCGCACCTGAGCGTAGGTTTAGATTTACTTTTGCTTTGGTATCTTCCAAAATTTTCTTCAGTGCTTCCGGTGAGCTTACCTTAATGCGCATGGCCAGTTCATTGGCTACGTTCTCAGCTACTTCGTAATCTTCCTTATAGCTCTCTGGGCGTGGTGTAGAACCTGCGTCGCAATAACGGTTTAATAAAGTGCCATCGTCTAGCTTTACCAGGTGTTTAAAGCTGGTTCCCGTTTTTATTTTATCAGCGCCATCCATCCAGTACGCATACTCTTTTTCCATCGCAGGCAGATAGGCGGTATAAACTGCATTGCCTTTTATACCTGCCAATAATTCAACCATCATACTAAAAAACGGAGGTTGGCTCCGGCTTAAATAGTAGCTGCGGTTGCCATTGGGGATATGACCGTACGTATCAATGAGGTAGGCAAAATTCTTTACCATATTTTCAATCATTTCAACCTCGCCACTTTCCTTTAAACCCAGCATGGTGAAATAACTATCCCAATAATAAATTTCTCTAAACCGGCCTCCGGGTACAATGTAGCTATTGGGTAACGGGAGCAGAGAACTACCCGATGGCTTTTTAAATTCATTCAATGTAGATGAAAAATCTGCTTTTCTTTTTAAAGCACCCCAAAGGTTTTTAATATGAATGGAAAGATCCTTCTCCTGCTGGATATAATTCAGTTGAGGAGGTGCAGGAGGTAAGTCAAAATTATCCGCTACAAATTTTTTAAGATCCATTCCCTGGCCCTTCATCATCCCATAATCGTACATGATATCTTTTACCGCTCTTTTGGGCGTACAATCCACAAATGTTTTTCCATCCGGAAATATTTTTTGTAATTGTACATCCTGAAACAACTGTCCATAAATTTTATCAGGAGAGGCAGGCTGTTGTGCTAATGCTTGCCCGATCATCGCCATACTTAACATGTATAATTTAACTTTTGTCCACTTCATGCAAATTTTTTTAGAATGTAAAATTAGAGAAAGCGAAAATAAACGCTTACAATAATATTGAGGGAATTATATCTGCACGCTGGCTTTCAATGAAAGATATTGTACAAAAGCATCCCCGTGATACCAATAAGCGTTACACTGAACAATCTTTATGCTACAACTCAACCGCATCGCAAATTTCCGGTTTAATATTTTCCAGTGTTACTATTGAATGTGCGCCAACTATGCCAAAACTCCTGGTATGCCGGCAATTGCTTCAACGCTACACTGCCATTGATTCCCATGCCATCAATCCTGTATTGCACATTATTTTGTACCAATGTATCGTTTCGCAAAGTGAGATTGTTGCCGGGATCAGGGTTTTCAAAAGAAAAGAAACTTTTGTCATCCTGAGCCAATACCACGATAATATTTTTACCCCCAAGTTTATCGTGAATGATGCGTTGCTTTTTTAACTGGTTCCAATCATATGCTTTTTTTTCATTTCCAGCTTTCACGCCAATCACCCATGATTTATCTTTCCAGGAAACGCTGTCCGTTCCTGTTAGCTTGCTGGTACTTTTGCCGGTTTCAAATTTATCGGTAGTGTCATAGTCATTTTTAAAGACCGGATCTTCCTGCATTATAAGTGAGCCAGGATTTAGCTGCAGCCACTTTACCAACGACGTTTGCGTGCTAAAAAATTCAGGTAATTGTTGGTCTTTTAATTTTCCTGTGATGGCTTGCCCTGTTGCCTGCCGCCACCAGCTTTTAGTGGATGCATCTTCAAACATCGCATTAAAATGATCCATGCCAACCAAACGAAATTGTTCGGCTTTGCCATTTATAGTTGGTTCAAATACACGACCTGTTCTGCATACCGTGCAATAAGTGATCAGCAATTGTTTGCCACCTACCGTATCCTGCACCTGGTGATGGTAACCTAAAAAACGAATGGGATATGCTTTTGCCACGCCATTATTTTGTACACCAATTACCAGGCGATTGCTATCTACTTTGTTAGCGTTACCAGATAACATTAAAATATTTTTAGGCTGATAAAACATGTGATCGGCCGCCATGTAAAAATTGGCCATGTAAATTACGATGGCTACAATCATTACCGGAATTACGGGTATCCATTTACGTTTCCAGCTTGCTTTAAACAATCCAATTAGCAGAGCTGTTGAGAATACTGCTCTGAAAACCCACCGCCATTGGTATAAAAAATACGCCACATCAATGCTGTTCATCTGCTGGCTGCCGGGCATGGGCATTATCAAATAAACATTCAGAATTTCAAAAAGCAATAGTCCGAAGAAGCCGAAGTAAAATACTTTTTTCATGTTACCTATTTACAAACTCACCGCAATGGTTACACTTCCGTTTCTTCCATCAGAAGACCAGATTCCGGGGCCCGGATAAAACAAGGGTCGTTTGGTAAAATATTGTTTGTTGGCCAGGTTATTCATATTCAATCTTAAGGTCAATTCTTTTGAAAACCGGTAGCTGGCATTCATGTCTAATATTCCATAGGCCGGAACAAGCCCCACAGCACCTGTAGTTTTTGGCGGCTGAACTGTATTCAATGCATCAGCAAAAGTTTCGCTGGTATAACTATACAAAACGGCATAATTCAATTTTTTGTACCGAATGGTCACTCCATTACGGGTAATTAATCCAGGGGCACTTTCTATTTTATTTCCCCTGATATTAATATTTGAATTTCCTGCTTTTACAACCGCATCGGTATACCTTGCATGCATTAATGAAGTGGATGTAAAAATTGACAAATTGGTTTGCTGCCCCATCAACCAATCCCCCTGTACAAATATTTCAGCACCCGTTGTAAGCGAGTTGCCTATATTGGTTCTGTATGTATAAAAGGTGCCGGCATTATCCGTTTGGGCCAGGGTACCAAAACGATTGTTGTATCCCAACATAAAACCATTTATATCCCATCTTAAAAATTTCCATTTCCCCCTAAATCCAAACTCGGCATTATAGCCCCTGGCATCCTTGATTGCAGGATCTACCTTTTCATATAATGAACCGGGGACAATATCTTTAAATACCATTGGACGATAACTCTGCGAAAATCCCCCATAAAACTCTGTGTTGGCGGAGTTTTTATAAGAGAAATTGGTGCCTAGCAACGGAAACTGGTGCCGTATAGAAACCGGAATTTTATTATCGGGATAATAAATGATAGTGCCACTCATATCTGTTTGCCCGGTTTCGATCCTTGCGCCGAAATTTACAGATAGTTTTTGTGACAACTGAAATTTGTTTTCAGCAAACAATGCAATATTGGTTGTTTTAAAATGCACATCCCGGCCCCATGCGGGTGTTACCAGGCTTAAATCATAATCAATGCCGGTGGTGCCTTTACCAAGCTGTGTGCGATGCAAATCGTTGTTCATATACTGTATCCCGGCGGCAAGTGAACTTGTTTGTTTGCCCAATGTATAAAGCTGTAACAGGCGCAATTCTGTTGTGTAACTATTAAACCGGTCAATATCTACCTGCCGGTTATTGTATTGAAAAGTTGAAGCATTGATCGTGTCTTTTACATTGGTTGGCTTATCAAATAATACACTATTTCTTCTTCCTAATACTGCGGAAGTTGTCAACTGCAGATGAGTTTGCACAGCTACCTTCCAGTTAATTGTAACTGACGGAATATGGATATCGGGACTGAAATAATTTCTGGAACGGGTGGACTGTGTTGGATCTATATTGAACATACTATCTGTTAATGCGCCGGGCAGGCGATAAAGATATTTAGAACGGGCCCACTCTGCTTTTACCGAAAAACGGTGATTAGGCTGATAAGTAACACTAATGCCTTCTGCCTGGGAATTGGTATGTTCATTTTGCCGATATCCATCTCTGGATTTTTTTTGGAAATAGGCATAATATTTAAATTTACCTTTCTTTCCACCAATGGCATTGTAAGTGCTGATAAGGTTAAATGAACCTGCAGTATTTATACTTTCGAAACCCATTTGCCTGGAGGTATCGCCCTGCCTGGTAACATAATTTAACATGCCGCCAAATTGTGCTCCATATTGCAAAGAGCCGGTTCCTCTTACCAATTCAATTCGCTCAATGCTTTCAAACGGCATGCTATAATGACTTGCAGGATAACCATACATATCCGAGTTGGTAATGATGCCGTCTTTGCGGAGGTTAAATTCCCAACCCCTGTGCGGATCAAGTCCCCTTGCAGCAATATTCACCTGGTTGCCTGAGCCATCCATATCGTACACAAATATGCCTGGTATTTTTGCAAACACCTGCCTGCCGGTTTTATTGGCTATATCAACCGGGATATTTGCCAGACTAATTACCTCTGTTTTTTTACCGGAGAAAATATAGGTTCCCTGCTCAACAGGAAGCTGTTTGATAATGTATTGATTCAAGTAAGAATAAAGCACGATACTATCAAGTGCAGCTATTTTATTTAGAGAATCAATGCCCGATGTGGATTGTTGAGCCGTGGCGACTAAACAACTACTTAACAGGAATATAAATAGGATGCTCTTTTTCATATTATATTTAGTTACAGATTTTTTAGATAAAATGGAATCGTAAAGAATTACAGTGTCTTCTTAATACAACTTAACTGCTAAAACAATTTATATTCAATTCGCTCAAAACGACCATGATTTTAAAATTTGGCCCCGTAAAGAATTACGGCGCCTTCTTAACAAAACTTAACTTCTTACTATTATTCAGCACCATCTGTTTTTGCCCTTTCGATGGCGTAGCTACCAACGTTTTTCCCCACTGTAAGCCCCACAACACAATCGCTTTTAAAATGTATGCCACCATACATTCTTGATAAAGATGCTTCGTCGGCCATTGCATTATATTGAGCTGCCCGCTCTGGTATAATATGTCCTAATATTGCTGCGGCTGCTCCGCTAAAAGTAGAGTGGCCTGATATATATGCAGGAAAATTTGGAATACCTGTTAGTGTTTTTATCGCCGGATTTAATTGAGTTGGTCTTGGGTTAAAATAAAAATATTTGGTATCCCAACATACAATGGCGGCGTCCATCAGCGACATATTAAGTAATGCCATATTTCTCGCCCATCTAACCTCGCTGAAATTTTTAGTGATAAAATCTTCTGAAGCTATAGCATCCCAATGACCTGGCGGTGTAGAAGTTGCAACACCATCTGCCCAAAAATGAACGATCCTGGTTCTCTCTCTTGTTGGGTTTTTAATCATTTCATAAATCTCTTCTGTCTCAGTTTTCATTTGTTGGCTTTTTACCAATGGTGGTGGCCCCGGGCGAAGACTGATAGCAGTTAATGAATCAAATAAAAAGGCCTTTACATTGCCAAAAAACGGCAACATTGGCGGACGTTTAGGAAGTTCAGTACTATACCACGGCGTTTCGCCACGGGCCATGCAATCTGTTTCAAGTTTGGTCCAGGATACCTGGTTTCCGGCAGCGGCACCTGCCCTATCGCCCCTGGCCCTTGTTACAAATTTTTGGGCAACAGCTTTACCCAATGCTTCACCCGCTTCAATATCGCTGCGTACATTGGCTCCCGAAAGTATACGGGATCTTTTATGCTCTTCTGCTTTCTGCTGTATATATTCCTGATCGCCCGGAAATAAAAGCTTCAGCATCTCCACCGCAGTTCCGGCAACTACGCCATCTTCTGAAGGATAGGAAGGCAGATCAGATTTTGGTACCAGTACATTAATGGTAGCATCCGTTTTGTAGGGTGCCGCCCTGTTATACAATTTTTTATAATGCCATGCTGCTACCAATGCATCATATTGCGCAGCGCTTACATAAGCATAAGCCCTTGCAGCATAAGGTGGATTAGAGAATGGAAACAATGGATAGGCCAACGGATTATTTGCATTTGGAAAAGGATAGGTTCCATCTGCATTTTGGTAAGGTGGCAAATTATGTTTCGCTACCAATGCCCTTAAAATTTCATTCCAGCGCAATATTGCGCCAGCACTCCAGTACTTTACAATTGCCTTTTCATCGCTGGTAAGATCTGCCTGCCAACTTTTTATCTCATTAATTTGGGCTGTATATTCCGGGGTGTTGGTGGCGATGGGCGCCGGTACAGTAAATTCAGCAGGACCCGAAAGTAAAATCGGTTTCCAGGTGCCGGCATTTAAGTCTGTATTTGCAGGATTTAAGGCAGGTGTATTATCCGTTCTTCCTGCAATATCTTTATTACAACCAATGAACAGCATCGTAAAAGATGCAATCAATAAACCTGTAAGGAAAAATGTTCTTTTCATAATTAATTAGTTTTTGCAGGCTGATCAGATGACTTTGCGCTGCGATTAAAATCAAGTACATAAAATACCGAACCGTAAAATGTATTGGACTTGCCCATATTTCTACCCGCTACTGTAGTATTAGCACCCCACACCAGCGATACTTCATTCTTTGTAGGGAGAATGACATATTTAAAATTGGCACCAATGGTAGTGGCATTCATTTTATTAGAAGGGAAAGGCATATTGTTACGGGTGATATCAAAACCACCCAACGTATTCCAATTATTTACGACCGCTTCCGCAATCAAACGTTCGTTCCTGATACCAGTTCTAAAATTGAAATTGGCACCGTCCGGCATCTTTACCTCATTGGTTAAATGCAATTCTGTAGTATAATAGGCTGTTCGGTCTATTTTTATATTATCCCTTAACACATACGTTGCAGATGCGGTTACAAAAAAACTTCCTGTCTGGTAATCTGCCATCAACCTTGCAGACGCAGTTCTACTTTGCAATCCAATGGATAGCGGCAAAAAATCGGCTACATAATTGGTTAGCGGAAATGAAAGACCGCCAATTCCATAAAGTGAAAAAAAACCGCCCAGCATTTCTGTTTCAACTGGCATCCATTTTACAAAAAGGCTCAAATCCTGAACGCCTTTCATGCCACTCAGTGTACCCGCCGTTGCTTTTGTTTTTACATATGGAACACTAAAAAGAACGTTCAGTTTTGAACTGATTCCATAGTTCCCCATCAGCCCGATCATCTGCGTAGAAACGGTTCCCAAATTTTGATTGTCTCTTTTTAAAGTGCCTTCCCAATAATCTTTCCAGCTACTATAACTGTACATCGGGCCAACACAGAAACGCTTTTTGGCCATCATGATGGCATCCATATCTGTTTGAGCGCTACTCATTACTGGTGACAGCATAATCAGCAGGGCTATTAATATTTTAGTCATTGTTGATTTTTTTAAATGGAAAATGGTTGACTCCAACAAACTTTAAAATCTCACCGCACATCCCACGTTGATGGAATAATCTGCAAACGCAGCATCGCCCTGGCGGAATGTACCCGATGTTTTACTCATCTCTTTATCGGTTACACTTTGTGTGCGGTTGCGTGACAACGCCACCGGAACGTTTAAATACCAGGTCGTTTTTTTAGCTGCATACCCAACGCCCGGTTCTACAGATATTACATAGCCCGGTCTGCGAAATGCATCGCTGCCGCCAACCAGGTCATACACTGGTATGCCCTCAATACGGCCTCCGCCGGAAACAGATAAACCTTGTACCCTTAAAAAATTATAGGAAGCTCCAACTCTTGCCATGTACTGATCGGGCACACTCATGATATCTTCATTGGCAATTGCCGGTGATAATGTTTCCCGGTAAGTGCGGGTGCCGTTCACATTTCTTGGATTGATGAGGTAATAAGTATTGGCATAAATATTTAGTTTAGGTGATGGCATGTAGTAAGCGTTTAGTTCTGTAGTAAAACCAGTTCCTCCATCACCTAACTGCATGGATTGGTCTACTGTTCTCAGTTCCTTTTTTCCGCCTACACCTACATTGTACCAGTAATCTTTGTAGTTGTAATCGCCGGTTGCAAACTTTATCCCGAGACCAGCCTGCACATTAATTTTGGTATGCTTCACCGGATCAATCAACCAGCGGTAAGCCGCAAGTCTCACATCCCCTAGTCCATAAGAGTGTGTGCTATGTCTTTCTTTTTTTACATACACGCCATTTACCAACCCATGTTCATACAAAGAAGAACGGCTGGTGGCAAGCAATGGAAAGTTTAAACTCAACGACCAACGGTTATTTAATCGTTTCGAAATTGAAAGATCCAGGGAATTGGTATAATTGATTACCTCGGAATTCTGGACCAGTCTTTCCTTTTGTTCTTCCTTTCCTTTAAAATGGCGAAAGGACCTAAAGTATCTGTAGTTGGCACTAAATACCCAACTACCAGAATCGCTACCTGGCTTTTGAATAGAGCAGGAAGCGCCAGTGCTGCGAATGGCTACACAACCTTGCGAATAACTTTGAAATGCGATGGCTATTAAAATAATGGTCGCCATGATGCGCTTAAATATTTTTTTCATTTTGATTTCGTTTTAAATAATCACTTATTGTTTTGGAATGTCATCATTTTAACAGGGCCTTATTTTTAATAAAAATAGAGCTGGTATTAAAGATTAAACCACAGGCAGATTGGAATAATAACAATTTCTTACTGACCAATTTTTACAGCAAAAAATGGAAGTACATTGCGATGTGTTTGAATTCTTTAGTACCCAAAAAGTCTGGTTCAACTTTATGGACGTGAAAAAATTAAAACAATGCACGCAGCAATTCCGATCCGCTGGGATTGCAGTGTTTAAAATGTTGGATTGGGTCTAAAAGGCTGACTGCCGATAAACAGTATTGCCTATTGATTTTCCTTTCGAAGCTTGAGTTTGCCTACAACGAAGTCACCTACTTTTTTACCATACTCGGTACTTACCAAACAACTCGGATGAAAATGAATGCCCCCATAAAAACGGGCAAGGTTATTTTCGTCGGAAGCCTGTCGGAAAGAAGTAAACGAACGGTTTGGCACACCAAATTCCAATTCGCTGGTGTCTGTGTAACTAAAATTATTCCCGTACATTTTGGTTAAGGCTTCTGCGGCCGCTGAAGAAACAGTGCTATGTCCGCAGGTATATTCTGGAAAAGGTGGTGTTTGCAAATAAGGTCTCCATTCAGGATCAACAAATTTATTTATTACAGTTTCCGGCCGCACTGTATTGCTCCTGAATTTTTCATCCCAACAATGGATAAATGCATCAAACATAGCAATAGATGTTAGCGTGTATGCTTCTACTGTTGTTGCAAAATCAGCGTTTGATTTCATAGAGGCTATGCCCACAATATTCATCCAATGCCCGGGAGGTGAAAATGTTTTCGTAATAAATTGAACGTGCCCGCTTACATGCAATTCGTTGGGCAAATCATTCCAAAACATAGCGATGTGCTTTTGCTCATCTGTAAGACTATCAATCGCATTTTTTGATAACATTACCTGCTTGTAATAAGGCCCGTTTTTATCCTTCATATCAAAAGGTATTGGCGGTGGGGTTCTAAACTGGGCTGCACTGTCCAGTGCAATGGTTCTTATCAGATTCCAATGTGGCTCGATGGCGCTTGCATACATCGGCGGTGTAGGTACCCAGCGACCAGGTGTATCAATCACAGTGTATTTAGGTGCACTCCTTGTTTGCAGGTAGTTGTCGCCTTTGCTCCATTGTAAAATTGCGTCTGCAACAGTATCTGAAAAAGCCACCGAGTTGTTAAACATATCATTCGGCATACCCTGCTTTTTAGCAAGCGTTTTTAAACTATCCACATAATCCTTCATACTGCCTTCCGGAAAAGTGACGGCTTCTCCTACTTTACAAAAAGCAAGCAAGGCGGAAAATTCTACATCTATCTTTTTCAAAGTATCAAGTGCGGGCATTGATTTTAGGTCATTGATTTGTCCGGCCAGTGAGTGGTACTTATCCGGATAAGCTGCTGCAATGCACTCATACGCAGCTATATTGGCATAGGTATAATTTCGGTCAGCAACTATTGGTGAGAAGTTATTAAATTTCACTACCTCATTTAATTCCTTCACCGTTTTGCAATAGGAAAAAGGATCAGCAAAGTAGGTTTTTTGCACCGGCTTTTGTTGCTTACAGGATATAGCAAATAGCATGACAGCTAAAACAAACGAAATATTCTTCATAATAAAAAGTAAAGTGGATAAACAATTGAGCTGTCAAAGCTAAGACGGAAAAATTTGTGGTATTGAAGTCATTATACAATAACATTTATTCCAAACGCAAATCACAAAGAGAGTATCGGCGTTTTAGCAGACAGCAATAAAAATCAGGCAGTGGTATGACTCAATTGCATCTCAGGAGGCTGTTCCACCAATTTGGTGAATAGTGTACTTACAAATAGGTGAGGCTGAATCGTATGATTGATTAAAAACGGAGTTGTACTAAAAGCAATTGCTGTAAAATGTTCCTCATATTCACCGATTGTTTTCTGAGGTGATTTGGTATCAGTATTTGATTTCTTCTTATGATTGGATTGTTGAAAGTCGGAAGCCATTTTTGAAAAATCTGCCTTAGCAGCCTGTATTTTCATTTTGCCTGTATTGGGTATACAAAGCAACTCCAGGGAATCATTATAAATTCTGCACTTTACATACTTATAGATAATACCATCAATGTTTACTTCACCATCAATTCTATGAAAATCAAATGAGTTGGTATAATAGGGTAAATTAGTGGGTTGTTTAATTGAAATCAACTGGCTTTCTATGTAGTCATTTCCATCAATTGCCAATTCCATTTGTTGATTTTGCTGATTTTCGAGAAAGGATGCAACGATTTGATATCCAAAGATATTAAAGGAAAAAATCCCAAGGAGTAATATAGCAGATAGTCGTTTCATTATACCAGCAGGTGCAAAATAGGTTTTTTTTAAATAATCGGTATATTAAATTTTTTGATAACGACTTATTTGTTTAGGTACTCCCAGCTTTTTACAAATTAAAACGACATTTATGGTCGCAATTTATTTACCTAACTTTATAAAAACGTTAATCCATGACAATCCAGGATAAAAAAAAACAAGTACTGTCTATGCTCAGCAATACTAATGATAGTGCTGTAATAGAAGAAGTATACGCATTGTTGCATAATACGAACACAATGAATGATATTGAAGTAAACGAATTACCTGCTCCACTTCAAACCAAAATAAAAAAAGCAATGGAGGATTACAAAGCTGGTAAATACATAACACAGGATGAAATGAAACATACATTGAAAACATGGCTTTCCAAATAATATGGACGGTTGAGGCAGAACAGGATTTCTACTCTATCATCATCTACCCAAAAGAAAACTGGTCTGATTTAGCTGCGGAAAAATTCGCAAATATTACGTTGATCAAACTGGATAAAATTGCCAGTATGCTTTACATCCCAAGAACAACTTCTTAAGCAAATATTCACATGATTCAACTAGATAGAAAGAATGTGGTATTCTTTTCAATCGAAAATCAAAACATAATTTTACTAAGTATTTATCCCTATAAAAAAGATATTACCAAAAGCAAGTTCTATTAGTATTTTTTAAAAGTTGTAAAAAGGGGTGATTGTTTTAGAAGCAATCACCCCTTTTTATTATTTACTTCACTATAAACGTCTTCTTATCTGGCCCAATTCCAGTAAGCGTAAGGCTTTTCCATTGCTTTGGCAAGGTTGATTTAATTTGGGTAATTCCAGTGGGTGTGATGTCCAGACCACCAAAACCATTTAATACGGCCTGCAAAATACCACCAGCCCCTGTTGCAAAGTAAGGGTTGGTACCGCCCTTGGTTTCTGCGATTACATTAAAGGGCGGCAACAGGTTGGGCACGTATGCGTCTTTGAAAAAATGGAATGCCTTTTCGCTATCGCCAATCCGGGAATACAGCAAAGAAAAAATCGCTTGCGTCATTGCCGGCGTGCCTTCATCGGGCACCCTTACGGAATAATAATCCAGATCCTTTTTTATCTGTTTTGGATCGGTGATTTCTTTTAAGGGGAAAGCCAACAAATTTACATCTGCCTGCTTAATGCCTTCGCCTTTATAAGTAGCATGCTCATTGGTAACACCATTTTCCATTTTTAAAATAGGAATATTATTGGCCACCAACATCCAATCCGGATCGGGAGTAATACCTAATAACTTTGCAGCCTCTGTTGCGTATTTTAAATTGGCTTTTGCCGCTGCATTGGTAAAGGCATTGTTATCTACATTCTCGGCCCACTCATCCGCGGCTACCACATTTTTAATATCATATTTTCCAGGACCATTTCTTTCTACCCTGCTGGCCCAAAAGTCGGCGGTGTTTTTTAGTATTGGCCAGCCCTTTTCTCTCAGCCAGTTTTTATCCTGGGTAACGGCATAATAATTCCAGGCAGCAAATCCAACACAGGCGGTGATGTGATGCTCAAACGGTCCACTCAGGGCCCACACAGGTGTTTCTTCTACGCCGGTTTCGGCACTTTCCCAGGGATACATCGCTCCTTTATAGCCTTTGCCAAATGCGTTTCTTTTTGCCGCTTCCAATCTTTCAAAACGATACTCCATCATGCTCTTTGCCAACTCAGGATGCATTTGCAAAATCGCCGGAAACATCCACAATTCCGTATCCCAAAACACATGACCATTGTATCCCAATCCGCTCAATCCCATGGGTGACGGACTGTTGGCAGAACCTTCCCGTACAAATGAATACAAGTGATACAACATGCTGTGTACATCCTGCTGGCTTTGTGCATCGCCTTCAATGATGATGTCGCTTTTCCACAGTTCATTCCAGGCTTTGTTGTGCATTTCAATCAACCTGTCACGGCCCTGTAGTTTTGCAAAAATGGTCAGGCGTTCTGCTTCGTTCAGCGGGTCGTCATGATGGGTGGATGTAATGGAAGAACCTACAATGGAGTAGCGGTACGTCTCGCCCGTCTTTAGCTTTTTTGCAAACTTTACCAGGTGCATGTTGTTGTCCCACATTTCGTGAATGACTCTTGGCTCGTTGCCATGTGCTTCGTTGAAAATAAATGCATTGGAGGCACACATGAGCAATTTACCGGTAGGACTTTTTGCAGACGAAGTGAGCAAACTGATGGTGGTATGCGGTCTGTCAATTTCGTTGTAATAATTCTGCACATCTTTCAATGCATCGGGTGCTTCCATGATGCTGGCGCTGCCTAAATTAAAATCTTTTTTTGCAGTAACGGTAATATCCATTAATACCGAATAAGGCAGTTGGCGCAAAGAATAGTACGTATAACTAACCGTTGCCAGATCTTTGAAATCGAAGCTGGTAGTGAAGCTGGCATGTTTCATATCCAACGACTGTTGCATATTGGTTACATCGCTGTTGGCCAATCGCCTGCCATCAATTTCCATGTACATATTGAGTAAATTAAAACTCCGGATGAAATTACTTACCCTGCCACGACCATATAAATCGTAGGCTCCGGCCAGTACTACATCTTTTACTTTAAAGGCTTCCGGACTGCTTACAATACCAATCTGTCCATTGGCAACAGTAATACCGTAATAGTTGGATGGGTCAATTTTATTGGCCGTTATTTTCCAGGCATCCTGTGCAAAACTGCTGCTATAAACAAATGCCGTAGCAAGCATCCATATTATTCTTTTCATATCGTAATTTTTGTAAAACGCTTTGTTTATTGTAACATTAAGTTATTTTATTTTTACAATGCAGGCCTGGTATGGCTGTAGAGTAACCGTGTTGGCATTTACTTGTAAAGCCTGTAAATTGTTGATCCACTCTTCTCCAATTCTCATATTCCCCAAATTAAAAGTGCCACCGGTTTTTCTAAAACTTAATAACACCAGTATCTTTTCGCCATTGGCTTCCCTGGTGTAAGCATAAACATCCGGGTTATCTTTATCAAGCAAGGTGTATTTTCCATATACCAAAACCTCTTTTTTATCTTTACGCAATTGCACCATCTTCTTAAAATAATTCAATACTGAATTGGAATCTTTTTCTTCTGCAAGTACATTGATTTCACTTTTATTGTCATTTACTTTAAGCCACGGGGTGCCTGAAGTAAAATCTGCATGCTTGCCATCCGTCCATTGCATCGGCGTTCTGCCATTATCCCTTGCACCGCCATTTTTTTGATCTTCAATAAACCCTTTCAAATCCCCACCTGCATTTTTAACCTTACCATACTCAGCAATGGTTTCAATGTCGCGGTAATCATCAATCTTGTCAAATTTTATATTGGTCATGCCCAACTCATCCCCAAAATAATAATAAGGTGTTCCTCTCATACTTAATAAAAAAGTAGTCAGCATTTTAGAAGATGCGGCCCTAAATTCCGGCGCATCATTCCCCCATCTTGAAACCATCCGTGGTTGATCGTGATTACCAAGATAAATAGTGCCCCATCCTTTGTTGGCAAAAACACTATCCCAATCAGAATATATTTTCTTAAATGCAACCAGGCTCCAGTTAGGATCCATTTTTTTAAAATAACCAGGTACATATCCCAAACTTACCCCATCAAAATGATAGGCCATATCCAGCTCGTGCCTGTCCGGATCTACAAAATCCATGGCGGTTGCTTTAGTGGTACCGGCACCTTCAGACAATGTCATAATATCATATTTACTCAACACTTCTTTATTCATTTCCTGCAGGTAACTGTGGAGTCCGGGGCCGCTAGCCAAATACACATCCCAACGTCCATCATATTTTTCATCCAGCATTTTTTGCGTTATCACCGGGAAAGTAGTGTCTTTTGCAATAAATGGAATTACATCCATTCTAAAGCCATCCACACCTTTTTTAAACCAGCGGTTCATCATAGCAAATATTTCTTTGCGCAATGCCGGATTCTCCCAATTGAGATCCGGTTGTTTGTAACTGAAATAATGCAGGTAATAACTGTTGGTAAGTGAATCAAAACGCCAGCCGCTGCCATCAACTTCAAAGGCTCCCGGCCGAAAGGCTGGCTTTCCCTTTTCTGCAGGCCACCAATGGAAATAATCTCTGTATTTATTTGTTCTTGAACTGCGGGCCTGCTTAAACCATTCGTGCTCATCACTGCAATGATTCACCACTAAATCCATCACCAACTTTAGTCCTCGTTTATGCATTTCGCTCAACATCGCATCAAAATCTGCCATCGTACCAAACTCCTTCATAATATCATCATAGTTACTGATATCGTAACCATTATCTGCATTGGGGCTGCTATAGATCGGATTCAACCAAACGATATTAATGCCCAAACTTTTTACATAATCCAATTTAGAAGTAAGACCTTTTAAATCGCCAATTCCATCACCGTTACTGTCTTTAAAACTTCTGGGATAAATCTGGTAAACAACGGCTTCCTTCCACCATTTCTTCCCGGACGTATCAGTCATTTCAACAGGAGTTTTTTTTGTATTATCATTACAGGAGATCAGCCCAATTGAAATAGAAAGGGCAGCAATTACACATAGCTTTAGCATAATCAAAATTATTTAGTAAAGGTATCCCTTTTAATGAACGTACTTGCCAATGCTTTTATAAACATCAAACGTTTGCAAGTTTTTTTTCAAATATTTAGTACACTTTTTACAGGTTAGCAACGCTATAATTTTTTTGAGTTTAATTAATCTAAACGCATTCAAAGATTCATATAAAACCAAGGGAGCATTAATTGGTGAAGTTCAGATAACATGTACAACATTGCCAGTTAGATCTTTTTGATAGACTATACCAATAGAAGGCGCATTCAGCTTTTTTGAGATACTTCCAAAGGAACCTTGTGAAAAGCATTAGAATAAAATCAAAAGGAAGTAACAATGGTATCATAAAAAATATTACCGGGTAGGGTGAATTTATAATTGTCGCTGGCTGGTGGGGTCACCAGCCAGGGCTGACCGCCGTGCTCGGTGTCTCCACCGACCACAGCCTAAAAACGAATGCGACAATTTTAAATGCAACCACCAGGTATTAGTATGGATGAAATTGACTTTATTTGCTGAAATATTTTATAGACTAAAAACAAAAAATTACTATACTTATGAGAAAGTGGATTGCTACTGTATTGACTATCATTTGCCTGTTGCTGGCTTCCCTATATTTATTTATTCCGGCTGAAATGGTTCTTCAAAAAGATGTTGAAATTAAAATGAATCAGCAGGCTGTAAAAAGATTGTTATTGGATGAAAACAACTGGCATAAATGGTGGCATGGTGATGAGAGTACTTTAGTTGATAAATACACTAAGCAGTCTGTTCTATTTAACGAAAATACCTATACGATTAAAGATATAAAATATAGTTCTGTGTTATTTACAATTCTGCATAAGAATAATGCGCTCGCTACTTCATCCTTAGATATTATTGCTACTTCAAAGGATACCGTTAAACTTTATTGGGAAACAATTATAGCAACTTCTAAAAATCCTATCACGCGCCTGCAGCAATATTTTTCCGCCCGACAAATCAAAAAAGATATGTCAATCCTACTCAATAAAATCGAACTCTTTTTTTCTGAGCCATCCAATGTTTACGGCATTGATGTCCGGCAGGAATTGGTAGTAGATTCAATACTTTTGTCTACTTATGATTCGGTTAAGAATTACCCTTCAACCGAATTTGTCTATTCACTAATCGACCGACTTAAAAACTACATCGACGCACAACATGCCACAATAACCGGCAATCCAATGCTCAATATTTTCACAAAAGATAGCATCACTTACCTGGTAAAAGTTGCTTTACCGGTAAATAAAAAACTGCCTGCAAGTGGTAAAATTTCCTATAAATGGATGCTGCCAGGCGGGCATATTTTAGTTACGGATATAACAGGCGATTCAACGGTCATTGACCGGGCATCAAAGCAAATGGAGCTTTTTGTAAATGATTATCAAAAGATTGCTCCAGCAATACCATTTTTTTCACTGGTTACTAACCGGATGCAGGAAAAAGATAGTACAAAGTGGATTACACGCATCTACTATCCAATAATAAACTAACGAGACATGTTGTTTTATTTGCTATCATCCAACAAATAATAAATAATAGTCTACTAAAATGATTGCGTTTTTTTCGAGAGGAAATAACTTCTATTTAAACAAATGCATTGCTATACGAATCATTGAATCAGGTGACTCAATTATTGCATAAGAATAAATGAGACATTCAGAAAAGACCTATTTCAAAAAAGAGATCTTTTCCAACTCAGGTAAACTATTTTTTTACAGGTCTGGCTGTAAATTTTATTACCATTGCGCTATCATTATTCCGGGCCAGGATAAATGCTGGTTGATTTCCAATTTTTACTGATTGTATCCTCCGTACCTGACCTTTTATTGCCAGCCCATTGATTGAAGAAGTAAAGAAGCTACCATTGCCATGATTGATAAGTATAGTGCCAAAATCTGCATCATACCTGCCCATTTCGATGTTGCAATTATAAAAATTTCCAACTAGCAAAATATCAGGAAGGTCGTCGTTATTGGCATTCACTACTACTGCATCTTTGTACGGCGCAAACTGTGCTTCAGGCGGCAAAGCCCTGGCTTGAAAGTTGCCTTTTCCATCATTGATTAAAAGGGCATTTGAAAAATAAGTTGCCTTATATACCTTTGCCCCATTCAACTTTTCGTCGGAAAACAACTGGGTTAAACTGGCTTCTGCAAAATCTGCCGCATACAAATATTTCTTCTTTAATACCGGCATTTGCTTTTCAAGTTCCATTTTATTTGCAAAAGGAATTTCTTTAGCGCCAAGGTAATAAGTTAGTATCTGTTCCATTTTTCCGTTATCATCAAAATCATTAAAATACATCCGAACTGGTTCTTTTTCTGAAGCATTTAATCGGCTGTTCAATCCAAGATTACCAGCTACCAGATCGATATCGCCGTCATTATCGATGTCGCAAGGCAGAATAAAATTCCACCAGCCTTGTTTATCCGTTAGTTCTCTTTTGGTAAATTTTCCTTTATCGTTCATAAAGGCTACGATACCTCCCCACTCAAGAGTAAGCAATAAGTCTTTGTAACCATTTTTGTCCAAATCAAACCAAATAGCCTTTGTTACAAAGCCCACGGTAGCTAGTTCTTTTGACAAACTGTTTGTTACATCCGTAAATTTTCCCGTTCTGTCATTCATTAAGAGGTACGACTTTGGAACCTGACCATAATCATAAGGCACTGCTCTTGCCCCAACAAAAAGATCAACAAATCCATCTCCATTAAAATCATAGGGGACGACATTGGAAGCAGTTAAAAAAAGATTACCAAATGCATTTTCATTTTTTATGAAATTAGCTTTACCATCATTTAAATAAACCCGTGGCGTATTATGGGTATCATCGCCATAAAATTCGTTGCCACCACTTGCAATTACAAGATCTATATTTCCATCATTGTTTACATCAGCAAAGCAGGCATCTACATCTTCGTAAATACTATCCTTATCCAGTATAGGTTGCTGACTGATAATAAATTTCCCTGATGCCTGTTGCAAATAAACGGCGCTTTTTTCATTTCTTGCCGACCCAAAAAACACGTCATCTAATCCATCCTGATTGATGTCTGCAACTGCAAGCGCAGGGCCTTCTGTTGAAAGCATGTTTGGCAATAAAGGCTCTCTGTCAAATTCGCTAAAGTGATTTTCCTTGTGGAGGAAACCGAGGTTTACTTCACCGGAAATATCTGCCATTTTGTTGGTAGCATTAGAGTATTGATTGGTAACTGTGCTGAAATCAAATAAAGGAAGCCCTTTTTCCCATGCAATTTTAACAGCCGGACTACCTGTATTTAATGTCAACGACTGGTAAGTATTGTCGGGCCAAATTAGAAAAGCAGAATCGACAATGGTGTTCTGTAAACCAATCATCAAAGGAATTTCCATACTTGATAGAAAACCTTTCACCGGAAATTTTTCATACGTTCTAATACCCTTGTTTGCATAAACCACCAGCCTTGCGCCAATAGCATTTCTATTTTTTTCAGGACCGGTTAATACTATTTGCTGAGAATTTTTTTTACCCGACCTGGTATTTCTGTTTTCGTATAACAATACAGGGGCATCAATATTATTTACCACAATGTCCAAATCCCCGTCGTTGTCAAGATCGGCATAAACAGCGCCATTGGAAAATGTTTGCTGGTTGCCAGCTATCTTTAACTCTTCGTCAGTGAATGTAAGGTCGCCATTGTTTTTATAAAATTTATTGGGCAATTTTATCTCTGGAAATTTGTTAATCAACGCAAGATCTTTGCCTTGCACATTGTTATCACGAATCATTTGTTGCACAGCTCCGTTGGAAACAAAGCTGATATAATCAATGTCATTCATCCGCTTTGGAATGCCGTTCGAAATAAAAAGATCTTTCAATCCGTCATTATCAAAATCTACCCACAAAGGTGCCCAGGACCAATCAGTAGCAGCTATTCCACTATATAAACCAATTTCACTAAATAAGCCATTGCGCCGGTTGTATTGAAAATTATTCCTCGTGTATTGGTGTGAGTAACCGGCGCCGATTTTAAAATTGAATATATCATAGGTATCCTCGCCCAATGATCGTTTCAAAATGTATGGATCTGATGGCAGCATATCCATCGAAATAATTTCCGGATACGCATCATTATTTACGTCAGCCACATCCACCCCCATAGTAAACTGGCTGGTATGCATTAAGCGCTTTTCACCCTCTTCCTTAAATGTTCCGTTTTGCTGATTGATGTATAAATAATCGTTTTCATGAAAGTCGTTGCCTATATAAATATCCGGAAAGCCATCAAGGTTAATATCAGCTATTGCAATACCCAACCCATATCCAATGGCTGTGCTGCTTATTCCGGTACTTTTGGTTACATCTGTAAAAAAAATTCCATCGTTTCTAAAAATCCGATCCCCGGATACATCGTAATAAGTACCTTCAAATTCTTTCCTGGGTCGGAAGGTTCCATTTTCATGAACGGAGTGGTTTAATAAAAACATATCCAGGTCACCATCATTATCGTAATCGAAAAAAGCGGCCTGCGTGCTGAATCCGGAAAAGTCTAATCCATATTCATGCGCCTTATCAATAAATACCGGGATGCTATCCTTGCCAATTCCCTGGTTGATGAGCAACTGATTTTTACTTTTTAAAATATCGTATTGACCCACCTGGCAAACATAAATATCCATTAGCCCATCGTTGTTAATATCTACTACCGATACACCGGTCGTCCATCCACCATTTTCTGGAATTTGTGCGGCCATTGTTGCATCCTTAAAATGAAGCCCTCCTTCGTTGAGATATAGTTTATTATCATGCTGATTGGAACCAAAAAACAAATCTGTAAGACCATCATTATTAAAATCAGCGGCACCGATTCCACTACCATTGTAAAAATACATGTACTTAAAAAGGTTGAATTCTTTATTGTATGAAAGGTCATTACTGAAAGTAAGTCCTGTCTCTTTACTCTCCAATACTTTAAACATTGGATCGTCGATTGTTGCTTTGGATGAACAGGCTGCTAAAAAAAACATAGCCATCCCTACAATAACTACTGATATAATATTTTTAAAAAAAAAATTCATCTTGTTTATCCCGTTGTAAATACTATTTTATTTTTTTAATTGAAACATAACCGGCACCTGGTCATTCTGTACCACTAAAATGTAACGCTTTTGTTTTACTGGTATCTCTTTGATGTCACGGATCGCTCCTCGCAAACTTAGTCCTGATTTGTTAGATGCCAGACAGGTAAAATTACCCTGACCATCGTTGAGCAGCACATGACCGTAACTGCCATCCAACCGCCCAAACTGCGGCGGAAAGCTAAACATATTGCCACCCAATATCAGGTCAATCTTGCCATCGTTGTTGATATCGCTGCTACAT
>JBGSMI010000143.1:0-33600 GCA_041740215.1 Ferruginibacter sp. | reverse complement strand
TTATCGCCAGGCAAAATTTTTATTTGAGCGGATGCCAAAACAAAAAGAAAATGGGCGAAACAAAGCGAAATAATTATTTTCATTTTTTAGAAAGTCTATTTTTAAATAACTAGGGGAACAAATACACAATAGAGCCAATAACCCCTGATGTGCCGCTGTAAGATTCAGTTTTAACAACATTGTTGTTTACAAGTATTTCTAATCTTATAATAAATGGCGTGTTGTTATTATTGCTATTATTATGTATAAACGAAATTCCAATATCATCTAGCTTATTCACGGTTCTCTTAAACGTTTTTATATAGGGTAAAGCCGCATTACTAAATGTAGTAGAACCACCGGTAACATTTACATAACTACCAGATGTAATTTCGCTTATACCTCCGCTTAAAGAAGACATTCGGTAGGTAATGTTAACTTCTTTCGGATAGGTATCTGGTTCGTTAGTATCAGCGTCTTTTTTTGAACAGCTAGTGGCAAAGATTATTAACAATACCAGGTTTACTAAAATTGAAAGTTTCATGTTTTTTATTTTGAGCATTCTTGAATAATATTAAATAGATGCTTCCGTTTTTGTGTACTGCTGCTAACAGCTAATAAAATTTTTGTGCTTCTGGGAAAGCTTTTATTTTATTCTACAAACAGCATAAATTATTCTATAAACAGCATAACTCGTTGTTCGAATACTGACAATTGCTGTAAACAATGTTGTTCGTATTTTGATTCATGTAGTTTGTTATTTTTTTAATTGCAGCATTCTAATGTTGGATTTTTAAAAAACCAACTTAAAGTCGAGTTCGACATTGTTCACTTTTACAACCTGGCGCATAGTCTTGGGTACACTTTTGATATCAAAAAGAAACAGCCCATTATTTTCACTCCTGGATTTTCTAAGCACTAAACGGGGAACACCGCCAACCAAGTCCTGTGCCTCTTGAGCTTTGTATTTTTCCTCCGTGTCTTTCGGATCTTTTTTACCAAGCACTTCCAGTTCTTTAATTATAGTTGCTTTTCTGCTCGGCGACTCTTTAGATAGCCGGTCGTTAAGCATCAAACTACTGCTTACAAACCTTTCATTGCATTTCTTGTAATCCTGAGTAAGCATTTGCGTTACCTGTTCGCCTTCAGATTGGTCTTAGGTTTATGAAAGACCTGAACTGTGCCCATCAGCAGATTTTTTTCTATCATAATTAAACCCGCCACACTCTATTCCATCTTCAAAAAAAGCATCCCTGACCGTTTTTACCTTTCCTCATTGGTTGGCCTGTTGTTGATTTTTGATTTACCATTAGGGAGTCGGCCCACATTGGTAATAATCATATTTACAGTACCATCTTTTTCAACAATATGGATTCTTTCCACACCAATCTTCTTGATTTTTTTTGATTTATATTCTTGTTGAATGCAGTAGTGGTATTAAATATCATACCGACTACATGCGCTGATGCAAATGCTCTTTAAAAAACCAATTCTCTGGTCATAATTTTTACTGGTTTAAAATTCGTTATGGCAAATCTATTTCATGCCGGCTTCTTGCTAAGCATAAAAATAATGACTTCAGGAATTTATCCTGTGGACTAAGGAAATTAGAGGATAAAGTCAGAAAAGCCAATCTAAATTTCAAATACTCTTTATCCGGTAAAATTATCCCGGCTGATTTGCCGCAGGCGTAGAAAAATATCGTAGTTGTATTGTTCATGGTCTATTACCATAGCAGATGAAAATCCTTAATTAATATAGCAAATTCTGGAGTAATTATTTATGGTGATCAGTGATGTATAAAATACATCCTCAATCGTTCTTGCTGAATAAAATAACTATGTGTACCTATTTTATTGGCATCATGAATCAATTCACCCTTTTTAAATGTTTGTTGATTTACCCGATTGATAATTTCTTTTTCCAAATCATCGCTTAGGTCTGGGTATTGTGCAAAGTGCTGGAGTAGTGCAGTCATTTGTAAATTTAAGGAATCAGTAATTATAGCAGGAAATATCAAAATATTATCTGCTCTGCGTTGGTATTTTTAACTCTATTCTTTTCTGCCATTTACTCAATAATTCTCTTTAATTTGTGTTGTCCACTTTCATTCCGAAAACAAATAGGGAAACTTTAATATGATGTTTATCAAGTGTCTTTAAAATTGCATCAAATCTTTCCTGCCAACTCAGATTGATTACTCCTTTGGTATTAGGGTAATCTATTGTTATTGCCTTTTCTTTTTATGAAAATGCGGACAGGTTCATTAAAATAAGTATTACATTAATACAGAAAGCGCTATTTTCATTTCATCAACCTTATTTAATAGTTTATCTTCCGAATATATACTCAACGTGTTAATATACTGCCACCATGAAAAGCAATTTGCATCATTACTAATCACATTTCGCCAGGATGTTAATGTTCAGCTTGTTTTTAAACCATTGCAACAAAATCAGGGAATAAACTAAAAAAGTAACTTCTACTCCGCCAAAACATTTTTTCTTTTTTCTGGCGCTGAGTCAAGTACAATTTCTTTTAAGTGATAAGATAAAGTACGAATAGGGATATTTCTGTAATTGCTTAAGATTATAATTGTAAGATCATCTTCTTTGTAGTAGTGATAATTAGAAGTATAACCATTCAAAGTACCTCCATGACGGATTAATGAGCCTGCAGTTTGAAGAAATGGGCTGCGCTGGTACTGCTGTATTCTAAAGCCGTAGCCATAATAGCCCCAAACTTTTGAGCCGCCATCAAACATTTTTGCCCTACTGGCTGCACTCACTAATGTGCCATTGTGTAACGCTTTGCCCCAATGATATAAATCCATAGCGGTGGCATAAATATCGCCTGAACCAAAGGCATAAGAAACCACGTTTTGCACACGACGAAACTTGTCATTAATCATTCTGTAGCCAATAGCCCTGTTTGCTGGTATATTTAGCAAACTTTCTACACCAGAGCCTCCCATTTCGGCTGGGTTGAAAATGTTTTCCTGTAAATATGCCTTATAAGTTTTACCACTTACATGCTCAATTACCATAGCAAGCAGGGAGTAGTTGATATTCGAATACTCATACTTTTCCCCGGCATTAAAACTCTTTTTAGATTTATTAAGGATCTCCAAAATTTCTGAGGGTATTATATCCATAATTTCAACAACTGTTAAATCGTCGAGGTAAACGGCTAGGCCAGATTGCTGTTTCAGTAAGTGATGTACCGTTAATTCTTTGGCCAGTTCCGGTCTTAATTTTGGGATATATTGCTGTAACGGAGCATCCAAATCAATCAGTCCTTTTTCCACGAGTTGCATTATTGAAGTTGCAACAAATGATTTGGTAAGCGACCCTATTAGAAACTGGGTATTTAATGTGTTGGGTACTTTATTTTCTACATCAAACATTCCATAAGCTGCATGATGAATGATTGAATCGCCTTTGGCAACCAATACTGTTCCTTGAAAGTGAGTCGTGTCTTTAAAAGACTGGATATACTTTTCAATGATTGGATGTTTAGTGTAGGGGGAGTCAGATACTCCCTCCGGTTGTTTACGGATTTTTTCTAACTCCATTGAAAATAGTACACTTGCAATTTTCCATTTATCATTCAGCTTTATAAGCCCCCAACTTTCCTTTCCCCAATTCCCTTTTTTATTATTTACCCAAAAACTATAATCGAATGTCACCGAACCAATAGTACCATCTTCTACGATAACCGGGTTAGAAAAAAGTTCTGCTTTAATACCTCCTTTCATAATATTTCTAAACCAGGTTTTAAAATCAGACACTTTATATGCTGGGGACAATTCGTTGGCTTCTAGCTTCGTCTTTTGAGTAACTGGTTGCCAAACTCCTACCCATGTAACAGGTACATCGGCGAACAAAGAAAATAGGGTAGTACTATCTTTCTTTTCAATTGAGTTCATGAATGTTTTCATTAACTGCTCAATCTCTTGCTTATCATTGCCTGCCATTACAGTAACATTGTTTCTGTAGGTTTGATCCATCATGGGGCCAAGCATTGTTCCTCCCAGTAAGTGAAGATGAATATGAAAAACAGATTGCCCTGCATTTTCATTGGTGTTAATTGTAAGTCTGTAACCGGTTTGATCAATTCCTTTCTTTTTGGCCATGTCTTTAGCCAAAAGAATCATTTTTCCAAGCATGTTTTGGTGACTGTTCCCAGTTTCATTTAAAGTATTGATTCTTTTTTTTGAAACGATTAGCAGATGCACCGGAGCCTGTTTGGCGGTAGGCTCAAAAACTATAAGCTCATCATCCTCGTATTCCAGCACCACCTCTTTTTTTTGATGGGTTGCTATTAACTCAAATGGGGAGGTTATTTTAAGCGCACTGTCTTTTTTCCTTGTATAGCTTTCAGATTGAGCCATACTATTATTGATAAGCAAAATAACTATTGCTAAAGTGAGAAACATTTTGAATCGCATATTTATTTTTTTTGCAAATCTGAATATGTTTCTCAATTGATATAATCTTATTCGACAAACCTGGCGTTTACAAATACAAACAATACATTTTCCGGTTGATGTTCAAAAAGTAACTTTTTATCTTCAAGTTTAGCCTGTTCGTCTTTTTTATGCAAGCAGCATTGTCTTTTGTTTACTTTTACCATAAAAATTAAATGAATTTTGCAAGGGAAAGAAAGTGGATAATCCATCTTGTATTTTGGATTGTTATCTACATAGTTTATTTGGTTCACCCCCTTTTTTCCAGCGGAGAAGATGCAGGGGCTGTTCAGTCAATATCCTTCGCTATCGCCTTAAAAGCTCTTTTTCATTTAATGGGTGTTGCTGCCACCAGCTATTTTATTTGCCTTGCAGTAATACCGTTGCTGTTTGAAAAAAAGAAAATGACACTTGGTGTAGCAATATTAATACCCGGTCTATACCTCATAGCAGTTTTAAACAGAATAGGCGTGGTGTATTTATTAGAACCTATGGTGGGGTATAACAGCAAGCAGGAAACACTTTTGCAAATAGTAAGCCAGTTCAATGTTCTTTTCCGGTATTACATTATCGGGAATATGGCAGCCGCCTCCCCATTTGTGATTTTTTATTTATTGCTGGACAGGCAATTGATTATCCGTAAACAAGCCGAAGTAGAACATGAAAAAAAAGAAGCAGAGCTTGCTGCATTAAAATCCCAGCTAAATCCTCATTTTCTATTCAATACTTTAAATAACATTTATTCACTGGCTGTTCAAAATTCACCTCAAACACCATCATGTATTGAAAAACTGGCTCATATACTTGACTACTTGTTGTATCGTTGCAACGATAAATTAGTACCGCTCGAACAAGAAATCGAATTGCTTAAAAATTACTTCGATTTGCAAAAAATCAGATTTGGTGACCGATTGGTATTACAAGCTGTTTACGAAACTGATCATTCATATAAAATTGCTCCTTTACTTTTATTACCGATAGTTGAAAATATTTTTAAGCATGGTGTAGAACAGAACACTGGAAGGACAGATGTAATAGTACGATTAAGTTCTTCTAATAATACACTTACCTTTCATACCGAAAATCTTTATAATCCGGGTACTGACGAGTCATCAGGCATAGGACTAAAAAATCTGAAAAGGCAGCTTGAATTGATTTACCCGGGAAAGCATAATTTTGAAATCAATAAAACGACTCGATCCTTTATTACGAAATTGCAATTAAAATTCCAATGAAAGCAAGATGTTTAATAGTTGATGATGAACCCCTCGCTGTACAGCTTTTAAAAAAACATGTTACTGAACTGGACAGCCTGTTATTGGCAGGTACATGTGGAAATGCAATTGAGGCATCTTCGTTTCTAATGCAGCATCAGGTGGAGCTTTTGTTTTTGGATATACAAATGCCACGCCTTACAGGAATCGACTTCTTAAAAGCGTTAAGAACGCCTCCTGCCGTAATTATTACAACTGCTCACAGGGATTACGCCTTACAGGGGTACGATCTTGATATAATTGATTATCTCCTGAAGCCAATCACTTTTGAAAGGTTTCTTGCTTCTGTTGACCGTTTCTGCCGCAGAAAGCAAAAAAACAGCCATCTTCCGCTGATAGATACTGCAATGCAGGGTGATATTTATCTTTCAATAAAATCGGGGTCAAAAATTTACCAATTTAACGAAAGCGAAATTTTATATATTGAAAGTCTCAAAGATTTCATACAAATTCATTTCAAAGATGGAAGGAATGCTATGATAAAATACCGGATAAGTCAGATTGAAGTTGAGCTGTCAGGTAATTTTATACGGGTACATAAATCATATATCGTGAATAAGAAAAGTATCACTGCACTCAGCTCCAATATCATCGAAATTGGAAAGATTATTATTCCTGTTGGCGAAACCTATAAGCCAGTTGTTGAACAATTTTTTATATGATAATTTTCAGATCTGAGGCAATCATATAAAGTTTTCCGATTATTAACTTATCACCTGCAAAGTCAAAATAATATTTTACATTCTTATCAAAGTTTTCTACATTAACAAAATTGTCATATTAATCAAACGATGCGTTACGCTATAGCCCTTAGAATCCCTACCCTAAGAAACTATGAGTCTAATTAAAGATGATACTATTTTCAGTGTTTTATAAAAATATATATTTGGAAATAAAACTAAAAACAAGCAGGCTAATATACAAATCAGAGGTCTTGGGCTGATGGAGTAAGACATATAATCAAATTAGCTGTCATTATAGGATACCCAACTTACAACATCAAAAAACCTATTAAATGATTTTAGAACAGACGGAAATAAAATATAAAGGAAAGGTAGTTTTTGAAAGACTGGTTATGTCCACAGGTTTTAAACGTGTGCCTAAACTTTTCTCTGAAAACGAAGCCTGTTTCTTATTTCTTACAAAAGGTGCTTTCCATTTTCGGACACCGACCAACTTTCTGACATTTAATGAAGGTGACGCTATGCTTTCTAAGTGCGGAAATTACTTTATGGAAAATGTGATACTCAACGATAAAATAGAGCATCAAGTTATTTCAGCAATTGGAGCATTTTTTTATCCGACAATGGTAAAAGGTTTTTTTCAGTCGGACTTAACTTTACAACAATTCCAAAACAACTTCGACACGACAAAAATTAGTATTGAACCTTTAATGAAATCTTTCATTGACAGTATAAATTTTATGCTCGACAACCCGAGTGTTGCCGATGAAAATTTAATAATTACAAAACTCAAGGAGTTGCTTTTATTATTGAGCAAAAGCGAAAATTCAAATTCAATTAATTCATTCGTAAACTCTCTTTTTGTTCCCTATGAATATGACTTTAATGATATTATTCAAAAAAACATCTACTCAAATCTTTCAATTCAAGAACTTGCCCATTTGAGTAATTTGAGTTTAGCGACTTTTAAGAGAAAATTTACGGAATTATACAAAGCAAGCCCTGCAAAATACATCCTTGAAAAAAAATTGGAGAAATCAGTTCATCTTCTTGAATTCAAAACAAAACAAATATCAGAAGTAGCCTATGAATGTGGTTTCGAGACAGTTTCGAATTTTGATAAGGCATTCAAAAGACAATTTGGAAAATCACCATCTGAATACCGATTGAGCCAAAAAGACAAATAACTAAGCTAAAAGGAAAACACAAATAAATTTAACAGTTGCAAATTTACACCATAATTAAAACATCAAAATTATGGTAATACAAAAAGAAATCATCATCAAGAACAGTATCGAAAATTCCTGGAAAATATTAGGACACGATTTTGCACATCCATATAAATGGGCTTCTGGCGTAAATCATTCCGAAGGACACGGAAAACAATTAGCAACTTCACATTGCGATGAACGAGCGTGTCAAACAGTTATGGGTAACATCAGAGAAAAACTTACTCGATATTCTGACAACGATTTTCACTTAGCATATTTAGTAACAGAAGGAATGCCAAGCATGGTAAAAACAGCAACCAACGACTGGCAACTAATAAGCTTGGGTTCAAAAAAAACGAAGCTAAAAATCAGAATGGAATTTGTTTTTCAAGGACTATTGGGCTTTATAATGCAACCTTTAATGAAAATTAAACTCAACAAAATCGCCCAGGAAATGGTAGAAGATTTTGGACACTATGCAGAGAACGGAAAACCACATCCACGAAAATTAAAAGCAGAGAAAAAATGAAAGAATTAAAAAAATACTTAACTATCAACAGTATCTTTTCTGCAATTAGCGGTATGACAATGTTACTGTTTTCAAGTAATCTGAACAATTTATTCAACATTGACAATGTTTACGTTTTCCCAATTATCGGAAGTAACTTATTGGTTTTTTCAGCTTTCGTTTGGTTCGTTTTCAGCAGACAATTGACAAATAAAATATTGGTGACAACAATTACAACTCTTGACGCACTTTGGGTTTTAGGGAGTTTTGCAATTGTTATTTTAGGATTGTTTCACTTATCACGAGAGGGCAATATTCTTATTAGCATCGTAGCTGTTTGGATAGCATTTTTGACATACAAACAATATATTAATTCAAAAAGTAAAAGAAAAATTTAAACTAATATTAAAATAACATTTTGACTTATGCCAATAATAGAATTTACAGCAGGAAAACTAACAAGAGAAGTAAAAGACAGACTTATTACACAACTTACTGATGTTTCTGTTGAAATATCGGGAATTCCTAAGCATTTGTTTTTTATAACGATAAATGAAAAATCTGACGAAGATATTGCCGTTGGGGGTGTTAGTGTACAAAAAATAAAAGAAGAAATAAACAAGCAGAAATAACAACGAACCGCTAACACGGGTTTGGAAAAAGTGGAGGTTCAGTTCTCCGCAGACAGATTTTTGATTAATCAAAGTTTGGTTCTCCAAATCAACATTTGTGCTAAAAACCGCCACTTTCGCCAAGCCCGAAAACGTTAGCTGCCATAAAAGCATGACACTTAAAAAGCCCATAATGACAACTTGTATTTTGACAATCCTTTTTCAGCAAGCACACTAATCTATGATTTCTTAAGAATTTCTATTTAGCGACATACCTGAAAAACAGTCGAAATATTTTTTTTCAATAATTCAGAAAATAGGGAAAGAAAAGCATGTTGAAGAAGGAGAAACAATCAATAATTCAGAAAATAGGGAAAGAAAAGCATGTTGAAAAAGGAGAAACAATTATACGCTACAGTTCTCCTTTGTAATAAAGGTTTTCAAAATATTGTCGCATGAATTTTTTATCATATTTTAACTCAAAATACCCAAGTTGGTAGCAAGTATAACAGAAGACAATAACATATCAACATATTGAAACAATGCAAGACATACTATTTGACTTTATATCAAAATACATTTGTTTGACCGAAGATGAGAAGAACGCAATACTTTCATTAGACCTATTTCGCTCGGTTAAAAAAGGCACGATTTTACTTAAACAGGGACAAAATTCTCAGGAAGAGTTTTTTGTTTTAAAAGGATGTATTCGGAAATATTACATCATAGATGGTGAAGAAAAAACTACCGCCTTTTTTACAGAAATGGAAGGTTTAGTACCACATTGTGTAGTAAGCAAAACTCCGTCTGAATATTTTATAAGTTGTGCAGAAGATACTATACTAACGGTTACAAACCCTGGTATGGGAGGAGACTTAAATAGTAAATTTCCAAAGTTTGAAATAATGTGTAGAATATTGTCGGAAGAATTACTTTCCAAACAACAAATAGACTTTGATGAGTTTAAGACGTCTTCACCTGAACAACGATACCTGAACTTATGAGAAAAAAGACCCGACCTTATTCAGCGTGTGCCACAACATCAACTAGCGAGCTATTTAGGTATCAAAGCTCCATCATTAAGCAGACTAAGAGCAAGAATTCTTGAAAAACAGCGCTAATACACATTTCTTAACTTAAGTGAACGAGTTATTGTATCTCGCTAATCCACTTTTGCAGTATCATTTAAAATCAACAAAACTTGATATGCAAAAGAAAAAAAACATTCTTGTCATCGCACTTTTTGGGGCTTTTTCTCTAAATCTTCAAGCGCAATATGGTAAAACAGACAGCAGCTACAAACGGTGTTTCATTGGTAACACTTTGTTTTGTTGGGCAATCTGGACAACGTAAACCCTCCGGGCTTTGCTCAACTGAATTTAGGTTATCGCATTACAGGAAAAGATGTTATTTCTATTGAATTAAAAACCTGGAAACATGCCTGGCCACTTGGTATTAACCCTTTTTATAATGATGCATACGGAACACCGGAAGAGAAATTTCCTGGTTATATAAGAGAATTTGGAATTGGCTTGGCTTATCAAAGGTATTTTTGGAAAGGTCTTTACGCAGCAGTACATGCGACGCCTATGTGGCAAACATTTAAAAATGAAAACGGTGATAAAATGGGTACTGGTTTTATTATATTCAACACTTATCGAATTGGCTATCACATTAATCTCTTAAAGGATAAATTTTTTATTGAACCATCACTTGGTATTGGAGGCCGTCCTGTTTTTAGTAAAATGCCTGATGGTTTTAATCAAAAAGATGACAATTGGCCAAAATGGACAACTGAACCCAGGCTGCATTTTGGGTTTAATTTTTAATTTTTTGATTAATAATTTATAATTTATGAACACGAAAAAAATATCACAAAATGCACTGGAAGACATCAGAGTCAGTGTGAACCTAAAGCTTGCTACGCTGTGGACGAGTTTAATGTTTCTAATTATCTATCTTGATTATTTCGCCTTATATATGCCAGGTACAATAAAAAATATTCTGAAAAGGAGGGTGTTTGTTTTTGATATTACGCAAGGATTTGTTTTGGCAGCACTCGCCTTAGTAACAATTCCGGCACTGATGATTTTCCTTTCGGTTGCCCTGCCGGCTACAATAAATCGTTGGACAAATATCATTGTTGCCGCGGTGAATATCCCCTCTATATTGTTTAATTTGGCAGGCGAGGCCTGGATACATATGGTGTTTGGCGCTGCTGTAGAAGTCGTTCTTCTTTGTCTAATTATCCGCTATGCATGGAAATGGCCTCGTATTGAAATATGAAAAACTTAAGAACGAAAACTTCGTGATTACAGTAATATAAGTAATGGAAACACTAAATATAAAAACAACACGACTTACTATTCGACACCTCGAATTATCTGACCTATCGGACTTTCATATTTATCGCTCTAATCCAGAGGTTACAAAATATCAAGGCTTTGATGCTATGACAATGGAACAAGCCGAAGAATTTATTAAAGGCAACTCGACAAAGGATTTTGGCAAAGCAGGAGAATGGGTGCAGTGCGGAATTGAAAACAGTGAAACGAGACAACTTATTGGTGACTGTGCAATTCAACTTGACCAATACGACACAAGAATTGCAGAAATTGGAATAACAATTTCGCATCTCGAACAAAAAAGGGGATACGCAAGAGAAGTCTTAATTGGAGTTTTGACTTTTCTGTTTGACACAAAAGAAATACACCGGGTTGTTGAAATAGTGGATGCGGAAAATATTGCTTCAATCAGCTTACTAAAAAGTATTGGATTTAAACAAAAGGGCACTTTATTGAAAATATTTTCTTCAAAGGAAAATGGGGAAGTGAATTTCAATACGCAATGTTGAAACGAGAATGGGTCAACAGATAATAAAAATTCTTGACAGAAAAAAAATGAACTACTAAAACGGGTGTTACAAACGTGGCAGTTCAACGGCTAAATCAAGCTATGTGCCTGGTTAGCCTGTAAAGTAATTCAAAATTGCCCAAAAGCAAAGCCCTAAAGCGTTAGCGGGTATTTTACTGCCTTCGCCCTCTTCCTTTTGTAAAGGAAATTCATATCAATGCTACCAACCGATCCACTTACTAACAAGTAGATTAATTCCTTCAAAAAAAACGGCCTCCTTACTGTCTTTCTTAACTTAAGTTATTTTCCTTTTCATTCTACAACACCAATTTTGCAAAATTATTTCATCAAATAACTTATTTGAGATAAATGCACACAATGATTAATTGAAATAGAAGTTAAAAAAATTACATAAAATATTCAAGCATTCATTTATTGGCTTTCATTTTAATTAATAATAATCCTTAAAAAAATATTTTAAAAAGTAGTACTGTTATGACAATTAGAAAATCAATGAAAGCCCTTCTATTGCTTTCATTATTCAGCTCAGCCCAAAAAGTAATTGGGCAAAAAAAACAAACAATTAGTGGTAGTATTAAAAGTAAAAATAATGGAGAGTCCATTATTGGTGCAAGTATTAAAGTGTTAAATACCAATTATGGCACAAGTTCAAATGAATATGGCTTTTACAGTATTTCATTGGTACCCAATACCTACCAAATTGTGTACAGTGCATTAGGCAAAACACCGGACACTTTAAGTATTAATTTAGTAAGTAACACCGAAAAAAATATTGGTCTTGTAGAAGCTGACTACGATTTACAAAGTGTTATAATTACCAGCAGCAAATCGTATGGTCGTTCTGTTAGTGGTTCACAAATGGGTATCGAAAAATTATCGGTGCAGGAAGCTAAAAATATTCCGGTAATTTTTGGTGAAAAAGATTTATTAAAAACGATTCAATTGCTACCGGGCATCAAAACTGCCGGCGAAGGTAATAGTGGCATTTTTGTAAGAGGCGGAAGTACCGACCAAAATCAAATAATTTTAGACGAAGCCAACATTTACAATGCAGGTCATTTGTTTGGTTTCTTTTCTACTTTTAATAGCGATGCTATAAAAGATATTGCGGTGTATAAGGGAGGAATGCCGGCACAATATGGAGGAAGATTAAGCAGTGTGCTGGATGTAAGAATGAATGAAGGAAACAATCAAAATACCAGTGTTAGTGGTAGTTTGGGGCTTATTAGTGCAAAGCTAAACGTTGAAGGTCCTGTTCAAAAAGACAAATCTTCTTTTTTAATTACCGGCAGAAGAACTTATGCTGATGTATTTCTAAAAATGGACGAAAAATTTAAGGACAATCAATTGTATTTTTATGATTTTAACGCTAAGCTAAACTATGAACTAGGCAAAAAAGACAAGCTTTACTTGAGTGGATATTTTGGTAAAGATGTTTTAGGTTTTAATAATCAATTTGCCACCAATTGGGGAAATGGTACGGGCACTTTACGTTGGAATCATATTTTTAACAGTCGTTTATTTTTAAATACTTCAGCAATTTTTAGTAATTACAACTATGAGTTTAAAGTAAAAAATGGCACAAACGATATAAGAATATTTTCTCAAATAAGAGATTGGAATTTAAAGCAAGATTACCAGTACAGCATCAACAATCAAAACAATTTACGTTTTGGATGGTCGACCATTTATCATATTATTCGTCCCGGAGAAATTACAGGTAACGCCACTTCCAGCATCAACGATAAAATTCAAGATAAAAGATACTCTTTTGAAAATGCTCTTTATGCAAGTAATGTGTTTAAGCCCAATAAAAATTTAAACATAACACTTGGTGCAAGACTTAGTGCTTTTAACGTAATGGGTGGTGGCAACTTTTTTAATATTGATGAAAAGGGTAGTATTATAGATACCATTACCTATGCAAAGGGAGCTGTAGTAAAAACTTATTACAACCTTGAGCCAAGAGTTTCTATAGGTTATATGTTAAATGCCAATGCATCCATCAAAGCTGCCTATACCCGTAATGCTCAGTATATGCATCAAATAACCAACTCAAATGGTTCAAATCCTTTAGACAAATGGGCAAGTACAAGTAATATAATTCAGCCACAAATTAGTAACCAGTTTAGCGTAGGTTATTATTCAAACATTTTACTAAACACTTATGAATTTACTGCTGAAGCTTACTATAAAGAAATGGAAAATGTTTTAGACTATAGAAATGGTGCTGACTTGTTTTTAAACGAAACGGTAGAAGCACAATTACTTTTTGGCAAAGGCAGAGCTTATGGTACAGAGTTTATGTTAAAGAAAAAAACAGGAAAACTTACTGGGTGGATTAGTTATACTTTAAGCAAGACGGAAAGAAAAATTAATGGTATAAATAACAATGAATGGTACAATGCAACTCAGGATAGAACACACGATGTAGCAATTGTTGGAATATATCAGTTAAATAAAAAATGGACACTAAGTGGAAATTTTATTTTCTACACAGGTAGCGCTTTCACATTTCCTACGGGTAAATATCAGGTTAATGGACAAACTGCTTATTACTACAACAGTAGAAATGCTGATAGAATGCCTAACTACCATCGTTTAGATTTTGGTGCAACTATGCAATTAAAGAAAACAAAAAAATGGTCAAAAGAGTTGGTATTTAGTTTATACAATGTGTATGGTAGAGAAAATGCCTTCACCATAAATTTTAGAGATAATAAAGATAATCCTAATATCATCGAAACAGTTCAAACCAGCTTATTCCGTTGGGTTCCATCTGTATCATACAATTTCAAATTTTAATCAATAAAACTATAATCAAATGAAAAAAACATATTCAATTTTATATACAGCATTACTTGGATTTTCATTAACAAGTTGCGAAAAAGTAATAGACCTCGATTTAAATACAACTGCTCCGGTAATAGTGGTTGATGGTCAAGTAACCAATAGTTCAACAGTTGGTAGTATTGTTAACCTATCCTACACAAATAAAGTAAACTCCGATAATAGCATTGTTCCATTAATTGGTGCAACTGTTACTATACAAGAAGATAATGGAACAGTTTATACTTTGCCGGAGGAGTCAAATGGTGTTTACCGAAATGCTGGTTTGATAGGCATTACAGGCAAAACTTACCATCTTAAGATAGTAACAAATGGGGTTACACTTACCTCAAGTTCTACAATGCCTACAATGGTAAATTTAGATTCTTTGGTGGTTGAAGATTTTCCAAATTTTGGCGAAACGATTAAAGTGGTAACCCCATTTTACAACGATCCAATAGGGCTTGGAAACAACTACAATTTATTCTTGTTTAAAAATGGCAGATTAATTAAAGATGCCTTTGCATATGATGATTTATTTATTAACGGTAAAAAAGTAACATTTCCCCTAATATATTCGAGAAAAGCAGATGAATTTAAAAAAGGTGATTTAATTGAAGTTGTGATGAATTGTATAGACTATAATAATTATAAATATTGGTTTAGTTTTTCTCAATCTTCTACAGGTAGTCCTCTGGCGGTTCCAGACAATCCTATCAGTAATATTAAAGGCAATGCGATTGGTGTATTTGGTGCAAATACTTATCAAAAAAGAAGTATAGTAATACCATAAAAGGAAATGCACTGTCAAATTTATATATTATAAAATGGTACTCAATAACAATCAATAAATAATTACTACAATGAAAAAGATCAGCATTTATTCCGTGTTGTTGTTGCTCACGGCATTTCTTAGTTCATGTGGCATAGGCACCGCCCATATTACCAACCACAATCAAAACGCCACTGAGGTACACCTAAGTGCAAACAACTTCAAAGTAATTGATCAGGTAACCGGAAGTTCGGAGGCGTCTTTTGTATTGGCAATTGGAGGTAGGCACAAAAGGCAATTGTACGAAAATGCGTACTCAGCGATGATAAAGAAAGCTAACCTGCTGAATGGTTCCAAAGCTATCATCAACGTGATGACAGAGGAACACTTCAGTGGTTTTGCCCCTTTCTATGTTAGAAGAACGATAACTGTGAGTGCCCAGGTAGTTGAATTTACCAGGTAATTTTAAAAGAATTGTACAAATTCAAACTCTAAAAAATAATTATTATACTAAAAATAAAATAACAACAAGCTGATATTACTAGTTACCAAAAAAGCCCTCTTGTGAGGGCTTTTTTGGTAACTGATGTTGATTTAATTTCTATTTAGGTAAATACTATTGGGTAAAGCCTTGCTTTAACTTTCATAATTAGTTTTCTTCTTTCATATTTTATTTATATTATTTTTGAACTGAAATCTTTAGGTTTTATTTGCCGATAATGGCAAGTGTAACAAATAAAAAAAATAAATAATGGAACACAAGGTATTTGAATTTATATCAAAATATATTACGCTTTCAGAAGAAGAAAAAAAAGAATTTATACTAATCAATACCTTCAAATCCTTTAAAAAAGGCACTGTTCTTTTAAAAGAAGGCCAACTATCAGATGAATGCTATTTTATATTAGAAGGCTGTTTAAGAAGTTATTATTTTTTAGATGGCGAAGAAAAAAATACCGCATTTTATACCGAGCTGGAGGGGGTTAACCCGCTATGTGTTATTGATAAAAAGCCATCTAAATATTATGTAGCTTGTGTGGAGGATTGTATTCTGTCAATAGGAAACCCAGAAATGGAAGCTATTATGTTTGAAAAATTTCCAAAATTTGAAATACTTTTTCGCAAATTATCTGAAGAACTATTAGTAAAAAGTCAAGTTTCATTTGATGATTTTAAAACTTCCTCTCCAGAGCAGCGATATTTAAAATTACTACAATCACGTCCCGACTTAATACAACGCATTCCACAAAACCAACTCGCAAGTTTTTTAGGCATAAAACCAGAATCGCTCAGTAGAATAAGAGCCAGAATTTTGAAAAAATGATCTAAAACGAAAAAGGCAATCAACTTTATGAACAATATACTAATCAATTACTTTCAACAATTTACAACGCTTACAAGGGAAGAAAGTACAGCGCTTTCTGACAGTATGGATATTAAAGAAATTAAGAAAGGTGGTTTTCTTTTAAAAGAAGGACAGCGGAACATGGATACCTTTTTTATTTTGACAGGTTTGGTTAGACAGTATAGTTTCAATAACGGAGAAGAAAAAACGACAAACTTTTTTAATGAAGGGCAATGGATCATTTCCTTCAATAGCTTTTCAAACGATGCCATTGCAACAGACTACCTTGTTTGTGAAGAAATAACTTCGGTGGTTGTGGGTAATGAAGTAAAGGCCCAACAAATATTCAGAGAATTTCCCAGATTAGAAACAATTTCAAGAGCAGTAATGGAGACGGTGTTTTTTGAACAGCAAAAAAGCCTTACTTCTTATTTGACCCACACTCCGGAACAGCGGTATTTAAAGCTTTTAAAAGAAAGACCAGATATATTTCAAAGAGTTCCTCAATACCAAATAGCCAGTTATATTGGAGTGAAACCAGAATCTTTGAGCCGCATCCGGAAGCGGATAGCTGGTCTTCTTTGATTGGTATAGGAAATGGATCAAAGTGATGACTTTGCAGGCATTAAATTTTAATCATCGGAAGGTAATCCGTTGGGCTCAGGATTTTTTACGTTCTAACATAAATATTTCATCATTTTATTTTACCGAATCATTTATTTTCAGCTCGTTTTGGATGTTTTTTGCACCATTCTTATTTTCACAGTATTTTGCTGTTAAGCATAAAAATAAAAAGGGTTTACTATTTCTGTTAGCCGTAATTATTTTATCGGTTTTTTTTTCATCTGTTTTCATTTCCATTTTTAGTTTGGGTACTTTCTACGCTTTTTATTACCACACTTTTCCTTTTCAACAAACATTCAGGTATGCTTTAGATGAACATTTATATTTGTTGCTGTTATTCTATTCAGTGCCTGTCTTAATCGTTCAATTTTTCACAAAAAATTCAAAATGGCGTGATAAAGTTTCTGATACACAAAACGGCAGGATGCTGCTCCAATTTGCCACTACGCTCGTTGTATCTTATGGTAATATAAAATAAAGCATCATGGTTTCAGAAATCTTATATTTTTCCGCCAACCCTCCTTATATAAATATTTATCTCGAAGGCAAAAAATAACTTCACAATGAAACCTTGAGATCTATTTCCTAAAAATTATGCCCTGAACAATTTGTCAGGATTCACAAATCTACCATTGTAAATATTGAAATGGTTGCATCCTACACTTCAAGACTGAATGGAGATTATGACCTAGCGATGCAGAATAGTGTACAGCTTCGGGTTAGCCGGAACTTTGCGGCTGATTTCAAAAGCCGCTTTGATAAAACTCATCATCTTACAACAAAATAACCTCATCTTACCACATCGAAGTTGATTGGATGCTGCTCACCCATGAAATTTGCAAAAAAGCAATTGTTATGAGCACTACAGTAAATGCTATTTTTTTTGTTACAACTGCCTTCCTGGTACTAAGCTGTAAAGCACTACTATGGACTTTTGTTCCAGCTATCCGCTACAAGTCCTCACCAAGCTACGTTTCACTTCGCTTGGTTCCGGGCTTTTCGCTCCTACTTGGCATCCCTTCAGCAGTTAAATTTTTATTGGACTTTTACCACACAATCAAATTATTGCACCATCGGCAGGGTGTGTTGATAAAAAGTATCCTATCATACCTTACGGCTAAAAGTTCGTTAAGCACTTTATGATTATAGATGAAACGTTTCTACCTTTTATCCGGCACACTGCCAAGGATTGGCAACCCTGTGAGGGTGACTTCTGCTGAATAGGTTATTTTGTTTTATTCAGTTGTGTCTCCCCACTGTTTTCTCCGGCACACTGCCAAGGGTTGCCAACCTTCCAAAGGTTGGCAATCCTGTGAGGGCAAGCAGCTTTTGCCGAAAGGTATCACTGCAATAGAAAAATGGATTTACTTTTTAAGGAATACACTAAGTAACGAAAACGCAACAGGCGGGAGACCGGCGCCCACAAGCTACTCCAACTTAGTTTTTAATACGCTTTAACAAATTCAAAATCTGTGTTTCTTTTTTTATTTTCCGTGCAATAAAGAATGCCAGAAAAATAAGCGACCCAAACCCACTTATGAGCACATATAAGTACATTCCGTAAGAAAGGTTTTCTCTAAATGAAGGGAGCAATAACGCAAATCCTGCTGTGTAAGAAATATAAATTATGGGGGTAAATATTACATGAATTTTTCTTCGCCAGGTATAAAACCGTGCAATTCTATTGCTGAATTCTATCATTGAGCTGTCAGGTTTAATCCCTTTCAATTTATATACGCTTATCCATTCCAGCATTATCCTTACTACAATTACACCAATCATTATGCCCAGGCCAATAGTTAACGCATTAAGCCGATAAGCCCCCGCCCATATAAAGTACCCTGTTAATATTATAGTTAGTATTGAGAGGATTCCGATTGCAAGCAACTGGCCAATCTTCACTCTTTTCATATTTACTTCGGCTTTTTTAATTAAGTCGGAAGTGGTTGTATTTATCGGGGAACCTGATTGTTTGTTCCAAAGGTTTTGCAAATCATCAAAGTTTTCCATTTTCAACACATTTGGTTAAATCATTTTTAATCCTGTGAATTTTTACCCGTAGAGCCCCTTCAGTTATTCCTACAACTTCAGCTATTTCCTCGTAGGACACTCCTTCCAAAATCATTAGAATAATCACTTTATTTTTTTCATCAAGCTTATTAATGCAGCCATACATTTTTTTTAGTTTTTCTTCTTCTTCAAAAGTATATAACTCTGTTGCCGTTACCGGAAAAGTATCAGTTGTCTTTTCCTTTTTTGCAGATTGTTTACGCAAATGGAGCAGGCAGGTATTTACTGCAATTCTATAAATCCATGTGCTTATCTTCGATTCGTTACGAAAGGAATCCAGGTACTCCCATACTTTTATAAAAACATCTTGTGCAGCATCTGAAGCCATTGCTTCGTTACCATTAAAATAACCCCTGCAAAGTCGATGAACTTTATCATAGAAGTTATTAAATAATTCATTAAATTTTACTTTCTTCTCCACTTTATTGTATTGCCTCCTTTACCTTATTGATAAACCATTCTGGTTGGTCATACATAACAAAATGCGCCGAATGTTCAGCATAGTAAATGGTTACAGAAGGTAGGTTAGCATATTGTAGTTGGTAGTTTTTTTGAACAGTATTTACATCAGGGTTTGTAGCAGCCAAAATGATTACCGGAATTTTTATCGCTGCGATTTCCTTTCTTAAATCCAGGTTAAGCATATCAATATATCCAAACACATATGTTTTTCTATCGGCCTTACTTATCCAGTTGAGTATGGTGTTTTGTTTTTCTTTATTTAAGCACATATAAGGAATGGTTTGAGCATTCATTTTGGCAAATGAAGCACTGTCCATGTTCAACATTTTGTTACTTTGGGGATTATCGTACGGAAGCATTTCCCCTTTATAACCGGGTATCATCAAAGCCGCCGTAGCTGGCAATGCATCTACTGCTATCACTTTTTTAAACATGTCTTTTTCTACTATTGCCAGCCATAAACTTACTGTTCCGCCCAAACTATGACCAAGTAAAATTGGCTTTTTCAATTTACGTTCCTTTACATATTTAATTACCTCATCTTTTATTTTCATTAGCCACGGAGTTTCAATCGGGGGAACGTTGCCAAATCCGGCAAATGTAAAAATATGGCATTCATGTGTTTCTGCCAGTGCTGCTACTGTTTCATTCCAAACCTCTCCTGTACAAGCAAATCCCGGAAAGAGTAAGACTGGATCTCCTTTCCCTTTAACTACTACCTGAAATGCAGCTTGTGCATTTGCATCAGCGCAATATGAACTAATGAGCAACAGGAGGATAAAAACTTTTGTTTTCATGATAATAGTTTTAAAATTTCCTTTTTGATACATCATCATTACAATTGTTACATAAATTTTCTATTTTTTTTAATTGCGCTGCCAGTTGATTTATTACGAATGTCAATAGTCAGTTTGAACAGGTAAAAATCACTTCGCTTTTCTTTTAAAAATTTGTTCATTGCAAAAAGTGTAAACAGTCTTAGTAAATGCCAAATTATAAGAGCGTTCATTTCTTAACTTAAGTTAATAAATTCGGTCTTTATCGTTTATAGTTTTGCATTTGATTTATTGGAATAGTTGTGTTAGTAAATCAGTAATATTTCAAAAAATAGTTGAAGGGATATATCCTTAAAAACCGTTGTTTTCAGTCAGTGAAGAGAAGTAACGGATTCATCAACTTATAAACACAAAATGATTTATAGAGAAGCAACAGTAGAAGACATTGACAATTATATGATTGTTCGTTTGGCTGTAAAAGAAAATATCCTGAATAATCCAGCATTAGTTCCAAGAGAAGATAATGTAGATTATTTAACAAAATATGGAAAAGGTTGGGTTTGCGAAATAGACAACAAGATTGTTGGGTTTTCAGTAGTCGGATTAATACAACGAAATGTGTGGGCATTGTTTGTTCTTCCTGAATTTGAAGGAAAAGGTATCGGGCGAAAACTTCACGATATAATGATTGACTGGTATTTCACTCAAACAAATGAAACAATTTGGTTAGGTACTGAACAAAAAACGAAGGCTGAAACATTTTATAAAAAAAGAGGTTGGTCAGAAGTTGGTTTACATGGAAACGATGAAGCCAAATTTGAAATGACAGTTGATATTTGGTCGAAACTTAATCAGCACAAAAACTAGTTCTTGTAAATCCTAAAATGATCTGGCCCATAGTAATAAGAGTTACTAAGAATTTTGAATAAGTAAACAGGTTGTTCAAACTGAAGTTGTCTTTCTGTAGTCGCAATATTTTTAAAACAACGATTCGATATTTATTGGTGTCAACTAAAAAAATCAATATAAAAAGAAACCTATTTGCAGCAATGATTGCCTTGCTAGTTGCCTTTTCATCATATGAAAAAAGCATCTCCGAATGTGAACTAATACCTGCTAAAGTTTTACGTTCTGATTGCGACAGGGTTATTTTTGAGTTATTAACTAATGAAGCTTTTGGTGATGGCAATTGGGAAGATGTTCAAACCGGGCAGCATTACAGCAATATTGTTTCTTATTACAGTAATTGTAAAATTGCAAAGCTTAACAAGGGGGAAAAGATAACACTTTACGTAAGCCTTAAGCAGCCTGCCGCCAATCTTAAAATACAGGATTGCTCCCAGTGTGATGCACTGTCTCAATGTCCCCCACAAACAGAGGTGGATTTTACATCAATTTCAAAATCATATTGTGAAGTTTATTCAAGCAGATAAAATGATTAAAATTTTTAAAATGTATAAATATTGAAGAAAATCCCTTTAAAAGGCTTTATCATAATTCCTTCTACTATTTAATTACTCAATAATAAAAAAAATGAAAAGTGCAACCTTTCTACTAATCCTGGTTACAGCAGTTATCGCCATTACGGCCTATAGTCAAATCGACAATAGCAAAAAGATTGCCCCATCCGAAAACAACAAATACCTTTTTTGCGAACTGGTGCAACAAGATCGGTATATAGGATCTTCTTCTCAAGAGACAACGACTTTTATGAACTATGGCAAAAAATCAACTTACCAAAATCGATTTGACGAGAATAGTTATGTTAAACAACAAAAAGATGGCATTGATGCTCTAAACTATCTGGGTGAAAATGGCGGGGAACTTATAACTAAAAACGCAAGAGAAATTAATAGTGGAATTGAAATCGTTTATATATTAAAAAAGAAAGTTCGTTAGGGAAATGATGCCTTGTATTTACAATAAATATCACCTGCAAAATTAAATTATAGAATTTGAAAAACTAATGACAAAAAAATGGATAGCTGTGATGGTTATTATTGCTGGCTATGCACCAGGCTATTTACAAACATCAATTTTGACTGATGGCAAATCGTTTGACAGCAAGCGCATAAAAAGCGAAAAGTACAAAATGGATTGCTACCTGGTTACCGGCCGGAAGAAAAAAGTTCAGTTTTACTAAAATAGATGTAGCGGTTAACGTTGATCAATTATCAATGGCAACAACATTACGTTTTCCGTGAACAAATGAAAAGGTAAAGGAAAGCGTTATTGCAGATGCAAAAAACACATCAAGTGTAACAAAACAAAAATATAAACGCAGTAGTATAAATGTTGAAGTAAGAGACACAACTTTAAATACACCGGCAAACTAAATAACTAAGCCTTCCAGATTTGCTACATGCTTATTAAAAATCGGGGAGTAAATGCTTTGCCAGAAAGGCTTTGAACATCTAAGCCTCAAAAATAAAATTACTCATAACTTTAAAATCATAAAACTAAGATAATGAAAATAGTATTTTCCGTCATCACCATTTTATTTCTTAGCTACGATATTGCTGCACAACAAATTGACCATAAAGTTAGATTAAACGCTATTTTAATTGAGTTTATGAAATGTATAGAAACCAAGGATAGTGTACATCTGTATGAGTTGTTTCACCATGGACGGGTTACATGGATTGGCGTTTACAGTGATATTACTCAAAATGAAAGATTAAAAAAAGATAGTTCGGCGGCTAATTATAAAATTTCAGATTACAAAACCTGGTTTAGAAATGTATGTCAGCCTTCTCCACGGCGAGAAGATTTTCATAATATTAATATCATCGAAGATGGCAATGTAGCATCAGTGAGTTTGACTACAGCTTTTGGGTTAACGGTAAAAAAGGCAATTGGGGAAAAGAGTTTTGGCATTTAGTGAATGAAAACGGCAACTGGAAAATTGCAAGCGTTATTTTTTCCATCGAGCTTGAGCAATACAAAAAGGAATTTCAACCTCAGTAAAATGCAGATCATCTTTCGTCGGCATCGTTGCGTGGGTTTGCAGGGCAACCCTTTGAAGGTGATCGCCGGTGGTGATAACACCAGCCGACGGAGGCTCACGGCGGCAGAGACGGCTTGCGAAAATTTAGGAGAACACCAACGAGGGCAAGATAATTTGATTACAATTAGAAATGGACGACAAAACATCGGATAATAATTGATGAAGACAGCAAGCTACCCATAGCAGGCGCTTCGATAGCCCTAAACGGTCTTTATCACCATAGTATTTCTAATACTAACAAATATCCCGGAGATGATTTTATTTAGGAGTGATTGGTAACCGGAAAGGCCAAATTGCCATCATCCCATTTCAAAAGAATGTAAAGAATTGTGTACTTTTTCTTTGTTTAGATAAAAAAAGCAAAAACCGTGATAACGAATTCAATACCGCTTTCTTAAACCTGTGTTCTTAAATATAAATTGTACTACATTGAAATTATTTAAAGTGTTTGCCGGCATTATCCTTGTTCCCATTGTAATTGTTGTTGTGGCTATCTTCTGGCCAATGCCTCAATTAGTTCCACCAGCTAAGTATGATGCAGTTTTCATAAAATCAATTAATATAATTGATGTCTTATCCGGGAATATGCTGAGAAACAGGGATGTCCTTTTAAAGGACAATAGGATTGTTGCTATAGATACCTCAGGTGTTTTACAACCCTCGTTAATTTCTTTAATAATTGATGGCAAGGACAAATTTTTAGTTCCGGGTCTGTGGGATATGCATACGCATTCGATTAAATATTCTGAATGGCTTCACCACCCACTTTATATTGCCAATGGCGTTACAGGAATCAGAGACATGTCGGGCCAACTGGATAGAAAAGATAGCTATTGGGCCGGAAGCCATGAACGGTTGTTATGGAATGCCCAATTGAGTGAGCATAAAAGGGTGGCCCCAAGATATGTTTTGCAAAGTAGTTTTCAAATGGACGGCGCACCTTCTGTTCCTGAGGGTTTTCCTGAGTTCTTTAAGCTTCAGAAGATGGAAGATGTTGATTCCCTTTTAAGTTTTTACAAAAATGAAAAAGTGGATTTCATTAAAGTATATCATCAAATACCGGCAAAAATTTATAAACACTTAGCAATGAGGGCTCCTAAGCATGGAATGTATCTTGCCGGCCATAAACCCATATTTGTGAGTCTTGAAGATGCCATTTTACTAGGTCAAAAAAGTTTTGAACATGGGCGGGTATTTTTGACGGAATCATTTCCTGATGCAGATAGTCTTAGAACCTCTGCCAATTGGCAACTTTTTTATTCAAAATCACGGGAGTCAATGGTGAAAGATCATAACCCGGAAATGGCAACTAAATTAATGCGGTTGATGAAAGAGCACAACTCCTATTGGACGCCTACGCTTCAAACAGTTAAGTTCGAGGCGTTTGCACATGATGATACTTTTATTGATAATCCCAATCTAAAATATATCCCTTACATAACCAGAAAGTTTTTGTGGGGAAGTGATGTTAGCAATAATAGGAAAAGGAATTTATCCATCAAAGGAAGAAACTTAAGTATGGATATTTATAATTTAGCTAAAAAGCAGGTAATGACAGCAAGTGAATTAGGTGTTCCAATTATGACAGGTACCGATGTAACCGATTCGTATATTTTTGCAGGATTTAGCATTCATGATGAATTGGAAGATTTAACAAAAAGCGGACTGTCAAATTTAAACGCAATACAGTGTGCAACTATTATCCCTGCCAAATTCGTGGGAGAAGAAGGAAAGTATGGAACAATTGAAACAGGAAAAACAGCCGATTTAGTTATTCTGAATAAAAATCCTTTGGAAGAAATTAGCAATACCAGGGAAATCTTTGGAGTAGTGATGAATGGTATATATTATGACCAATCTAAAATTGAGGAGTTGAAAGCCTTTTCGGCATCAATAGTTGCAACATTTCACATGAATATAAAATCCATCTATAGTCTCTTAGCCAGCCCTTTGATGAGGGTACAGCTTGCTGATTAAATTACCCGATTTTTTTAAATTTACTCTTATTAGTTAAAACTGGTTTTTTCACAGACTGACGTTGGTCGTCATTTAATAAAACAGCAATGCAATTCTATAAATTCAACAATATTATGAAACAAGTCATCTTAATGTTAATAATCTTCTTTACCTATGACACTACATTTGCTCAAAAAAGCCCTTATGAAAAATTAAATTCCGAAATTCAACCACAAGATTTAAAAAGTGATATTGATAGTTGGTTGGACTGGATACACTCAACTCATCCTGACTTATCATACACCATAAAAGATATTGACAAGTTTTATAAAAGTGTTTCACAAATTAAAGACAGTATACTTTCACCTCTTACCGTCTTGGAATTTTGGAAGCGAATTTCACTACTAAACAATCAACTATCAGACGGTCATTTGATTGTTGGACATATAAATGCCCCTATTGTAAAAGATTATGTTTCGAGGGGTGGAACTTTCTTTCCTTTTGAAGTTTTATTCAATAAAGAGGAGCTCTTTATTTCTTCAAATCTTGGTGGTAAAGATTGTGAGTATAAAGGTCATGTAATCACTAAAATAAATAACATACCTATTGCTACAATAATTGCCCCGATTTTAACGAGAATAAATGGTGATTCTGATGCACAACGGAAAGTTTTGTTACAAAGAAAATTTGCGTTGTTTTATATGCTACTGTTTGGAGAGTGTAAACAATTTAGCATTAGTCTTAAAAATGGGAATCAAGAAAAAACTATTTCGATAAACGGTTTATCCGAACTCCCAAAGTTATTTCGACAAGTAACTTTTGATGATAATTTCAAATTCAAAATTTTAGATACTGAAAATGCACTTCTTACTATCAATGAATTTGGGTGGGACAATAAAAAAGTATATTATGATTTTATGGACGCTGCTTTTATGAATTTAAAACAAAATAAGATTAAGCATTTGATCATTGATATAAGAGAAAATGGTGGTGGTGATGATGAATTCTGGATGAAAGGTATTTTAAAATACATTGCCAACAAACCTTACAGATGGGGTTCAGCATATAAAAAGAAAATTATTACTAAATACAGAGATGCAGGGGAAGTTATTGGTTCTACAATAACAGGTGAGATAGACACATTAATTCCTGTTGAAATTAATAACAAATATAAATTTGATGGAAAAGTTTCAATATTGATTGGTCCATATACATATTCATCAGCAATATTATTTGTAAATGTAGTTCAAGACTACAAATTTGGGCAGCTTGTTGGTGAGCCAACGGGCGGGAAAAGTGGACAGACTGGAGCAATACAATTTTCCAAAATGCCAAATTCTGGACTAACAATGATTACACCCCGGTTTTATTTAGAAAGACCAAAGGGGGGTGGACAAAAAGAACCCGTAAATCCTGACATCAAAATTGAATATGATAAATTAAACCCTGACGATTTGATAAATGCACTATTGCGGAAAAAATAAACAAACGTACAACATAGTATTTATGAAAAAGGGCACGAACATAAGAAATCGATAATCAATATATTAATAAAAATTGCGCCAGCGGATGGAATACTATGAAGCGGTTGGAAGTAATTCAACTTTGGAACAAAACCCAGCGCAAAGTGGGAGAATATGTTTAAGAATTGTGTAGTAAAGAAGTTTTTGCGGGGAAGTGAGGTTGGCAATAACAGGAAAAGGAATTTATCCATCAAAGGAAAAAACTTAAGTATGGATATTTACAGGTTAGCTAAAAAGCAGTTAAAGACAGCAAGTGAATTAGGTGTTCCAATTATGACAGGTACCGATGTAACCGATTCGTATATTTTTGCAGGATTTAGCATTCATGATGAATTGGAAGATTTAACTAAAAGCGGACTGTCAAATTTAAACGCAATACAGTGTGCGACTATTATCCCTGCCAAATTCGTGGGAGAAGAAGGAAAGTATGGAACAATTGAAACAGGAAAAATAGCCGATTTAGTTATTCTGAATAAAAACCCTTTGGAAGAAATTACTAATTCCAGGGAAATATTTGGGGTAATTATGAATGGAATATATTACGACCAATCTACAATAGAGAAGCTGAAAGTCTTTTCGAAATCTATCATTGCAACTTTTCACATGAATATAAAGTCCATCTATAGTCTTTTAGCCAGCCCTTTAATGAGGGTACAGCTTGCTGATTAAGTATTATTTGCTGCCAGCAAACGGTATTATGATTATTCAAAAGCTTATGAGAGCGACATTGAGGATATTTATCAAATAACGATGTCTGTTAGTTATAAAATAAACGAACGAAAAGCCAGGCATGAGCTTTTTCTTAACATAGATAATATTACCAATAACAGGGAACGCCTCACGGAGTATGATGACCCTTGCGAGCCGGACTCTGTGGGGACATATGCTGCAGTCGGCAGCGTTTCCTAACTTAATGTACAGGGTTTAATTTTAAGTAAAATTTCATTTTATAATGAGAGCTGCTATAAGACATCAATATTGTAATCCAGATGCGTTGGTTGTTACAAAAGTGCCGATACCGGTTATGGGAAAAAGCGATATACTCGTTAAGGTGAAAGCTACAACTGTTAACCGTACAGACTGCGGTGTGCTTACTGGTAAGCCCTGGATTTTCAGGTGTTTTATTGGTTTGTTCAAACCTGCCCGACCCATTACAGGTACCGATTTTGCCGGTATCGTAGTTGCAAAGGGATGTAACATAAATCACCTGGAGATAGAAGACAACGTGTATGGCTTTTTTGACGAAGGGTTGTGCTCGCAAGCAGAATATGTTGTGGTAAATGCAAAACGTGCCGTGTTTAGGAAGCCAGAAAATGTTACTTACGAACAGGCAGCTGCAAGTTTAGAAGGTGCCCATTACGCCTATTATTTTTTGCATAAATTGAATTTGAAAAATGGGGTTAAGGTGTTGGTAAACGGCGGTACGGGTGCTATCGGTAACGCCGTACTCCAATTTTTAAAAAATTTGGGTGTAGAAGTGACGGTAACCTGTGAGACTGATTATATAGAAGTTATGAAACTTCAGCGGGCTGATAAAATAATTGATTACACCCGACAGGACTTCACCAAACTTAATGAGCAATTCGACTATATTTTTGATGCCGTAGGAAAAAGTTCTTTTGGTAAATGTAAACCGCTGCTTAAACCAAAAGGTGTTTACATTTCATCTGAACCTGGGCGCTACTGGCAAAATCCCCTGCTGGCACTGTTGGCGCCCTTCATGCCTGGACGAACTGTAAGATTCCCCATACCGTTTTCTGTGCATCGTAGTATCCAATTTACAAATGAACTTTTGCGAGACGAAAAATTTAAGCCGTTGATTGACAGAAGGTATAGGTTTGATGAAATTACCAAAGCTTATGAATACGTTATGAGCGGACAGAAAAAAGGGAATGTGGTGCTTACTTTCGACTAGTCTTTATCTGTGTTAAGTCATCTCACAATAGCTACCAGTATATGCTGAGCATTACACCGTTCATAATGGGACAGCCTCTTTTATGTAGAATTTGTAGGCACTTTCCTGAATTCTCTTAATTTTAATTTCTTAATACTTTAGAGATGAATCAGGTAAATGAACAAATAATTGCTGGTCAATTGGATCCCGACATTGAGTTGCAGGAAATCATAGATTCACTTGTAACCTCAAATTATAATACGCAGGAAGAAAAAGATTTCTTTAAAGCATCGATAGACATCGTAAGAATGAAAAAAAGCACGTTGCTTTTAAGGGAGGGGCAATTTATTGATACTTCCTATTACCTTTATAAAGGATGCATACGTGAGTATTATTTAAAGGATGGTGAAGAAAAAACCTTGGCATTTTATACGGCTGGAGATATAATAGCCGATGGTGGTAATAAACTAAACAATGCTCGTAGCACCGTGAATTGGGAATGTGTTTGCGAAAGTATTGTCTCCGTTTATCCGGCCAGTGTAGAAAAAGAAATGTACAGACGTTTTCCAAGGCTGGAATCTTTTTGTAGAATGGAAACAGAAAAGCAATATTCAAATTATAAAAATGCCGTGAACACGTACCTCTCTTCCAGCCCGGTAGAGCGCTATGAAAACCTGGTTGAAGCCAAACCCGAGATCTTTCAACTGGTTCCGCTGTATCACATTGCCAGTTACCTCGGCGTAAAGCCAGAATCTTTAAGCAGGATACGGAACAGGCTACGGTCCTCCTTATAATTTTTTAGCCGCTCACAAAATCTTTTCTTAAATAATTTTCACTTCTAAACAATTACTGCGATTATTTAAGCGGTATTTACTTATGTAAATACCTTTTTTTGTAGGGGAACATCTCCACTTTTTTTACAGAAAAAACATATTTCTTAACCCCTGTCAAGAAACATGTTTTTTATTGTTCCTGGCTTTTCTTCACACCTAATAAACTAATAAATGAAATAAATTTCACGGAGAAAGGCGGCGCCAATAGCGGACTTTATGCATGAAATGCCACTTCTTACACAATTGAAACAAAATCAAACTTATCTGTTCATCACTAATCAGGGAATCTATCATTTATCCATAGATATAAAAGACAAGCAAGTATTGAAGGGAAAGGCAATAAGATACCAATCTCAACTTTTAGCATCTCCTAAAAACTCAACGGCATTCTTCAGTTTTGAAACAGATTAACAACAGCCAACTGCTAAAAGGATCTGGCAATTTGTGTGCAGAGCTTTTTTAGTTATCTTTTAAGAAAAATATTAATGTATACTTATTACTTTTGCCGTTCTAAAAAAAGCTTTTGTAATGTTTTATTTAGCAGGTGTAAGTATTTCCTTTTTTCTTGCAGTATTAATGACCGGTAAAAAAGAAAAAAGCGTTGCCGATATTATCCTGGCACTCTGGCTTTGTTTTATCGGCATTCACTTATTCTTCTATTACTTTATTATAACGAAACAAATATTAGACTATCCATCATTACTTGCTATTAATATCCCGTTTCCTCTTTTACATGGTCCGTTTCTCTTCTTATACATATCTGCATTAACCCAGCCCAAACCGGTTTCTATTTTTTCACGATTGTTGCATTTTATACCATTTGTATTTTTTGTAGTTCCGATAATCCCTTTTTTTATACTTCCTGTTGCTGAAAAAAAAGAAATATTTGCAAATAATGGAAATGGTTATGAATGGTATATTGGTGCTACATCGATGGCGTTTACACTTTCAGGATTTGCCTACATTATTGCATCACTTTTTAAATTACGCCGCTACAAAAAGCTTATTGAAAATGAATTTTCAAATACAGAGCTCATTAATCTCAATTGGCTCCGATACCTGATATTTGGAATTGCAATCATCTGGCTTTTTGTGTTTGCTGAAAATGATACGTTGATATTTGGTGCGGCTGTATTTTTTGTCAGCCTGTTAGGTTATTTTGGGATCAGGCAAATGGGAATTTTTACAGATCACCGCTCCGGGAAAGAAGTTATGGTTTCAAACCAGGGAAATCCTGTTTCAGAAAGCGCTGACCTGCAAACTTTGCAAATAGACGAATCGACTACCGAAGAAGATGTAGAGGAAGCGGGCAGCATCCGGTCAAAAACGAAGTACGAAAGATCTGGCCTTAGCCCGGAACAGGCTGAAATAATTTTTTTCAACCTGGTAAACTTCTTAACCACTGAAAAAACATTTACTGAACCGGAAATAACACTCGGTTCACTGGCTCAAAATCTTAATATTCATCCCAATCACTTGTCACAGGTAATTAATACCTATGAAGAAAAAAGTTTTTATGACTTTATCAATTTTAAACGCATTGAAGAATTCAAACGAATAGCTGTTTTACCAGAAAACCAACAGTATACATTGCTTTCCCTTGCCTATGATTGTGGCTTCAATTCCAAAACTTCCTTTAACCGTAATTTTAAAAAATTCACGGGTCAATCTCCTTCCGAGTATCTGCTTGAAGCAAACATAAACCTTGCCTGACAGGGGCCATCTCCCATGCTGTGGTTCATTATCCACGAATAGCTGATTATCATTCCATTATTATAATTTTTTACAAGGTTCACCCTACAGGACGGTGCTGTAGAACTGTATTCAATTCTCAATTTTGCAGAAACAAAAAATAAAATATGATAAAGTATCAGAACTTATTTGTGGCAGCAATAATGGCAGGAGTAATTTTTTCCGGCTGCACAAAAGAACGTAAAATTGGCGAAGAAGGAAACTTAGTACCTAAAACGGTGGAACAGGATAATTCAATACCATCAATTTCTGTGAACGGAACCAAACTACATTCAGAAGTTTTTGGTGACGCCAATGACCCTATAATTGTAGTAATACACGGTGGACCCGGTGCTGATTACCGCTCCCTTTTAAATTGCAAGCAATTTGCCGCACAGGGATATAAGGTGGTGTTTTATGACCAGCGGGGATCAGGGTTATCAAAAAGACATTCAAAAGATTCTTACACATTGCAAACTCATGAAGACGATTTAAAAGCGGTAATTACATTTTATAAAAAGCTTGCATCACAAAAAGTATTTCTGCTTGGGCATTCCTGGGGAGCTATTTTGGCAACTGCCTATATAAACCGATTCAACAGCGATATAAATAGCAAGATCAATGGCGTTGTACTGGCAGAACCTGGCGGTTTAATATGGAATGATATAAAAGATTATGTGACAAGGGCAAGGGATTACAAATTTGGCGGCGAGCTGATGAACGATGCATTCTACTTTGACCAGTTTATCTCTGGCAAAAATGTAAATGACCATGCAATATTAGATTACAAATTGGCATTGCAAGCTGTTACTGACGGGGCAAAAGATAATCCCATTGGTAACGAAGGGCCCGTTCCTTTTTGGAGGCATGGGGCAGTTGTTAATAAGGCGCTTAATGATTTGGCAGAAAAAGAAAAACCCAACTATACAACCAATCTTTCAAGCTTCACCACTAAAGTGTTGTTTGCCTACAGCGGAAACAATAAAGCCTACGGTATGGATCATGCGCAAAAAGTGTCGCAACCGTTTCCCAACAGGCAAATATTTAAGGTAAATGACGCAGGGCACGACATGTTTTCTTTCCCAAGGGGATGGAAAAATTTTTACCCGGTGGCGCTCGCTTATTTTAATTCATTACGGTAAACGATTTTAAATACCCATATTATATAACCCGGTGATGACACGCTGGAAATACATACCTTTTAAATATTCAATCAAATAACAAAAATGAAAAAATTAATAGTTCTCCCGTTTATTTTCGCTTTTAATATATCTTTTTCTCAAACATTTAATTGGAGAAACTTAGATACAGCCAAACCAAAAACATATTACGCATCTGCCAACTTTGAATATGGATTATCTGTTACTCTGGGTAGCAGTTACCGTTTTAAAACCATCAAGCCATTGCTTGTTTTTTTAGATGCAACAATTCCTACTGGTAAAAAAACACTGGATGATTTTAAAGTAAGAACGGGTGGAAAGGCACAACTAATTGATCTCGATAATTTTATCGTTTCGGCATCATTTAGTGCTATTTACAGACGATATGAAAGTGACTTTGTAAGGATGCAAAATTTTGGATGTGAAGCATCTGCAACAGCAGGTTATTATAAAAAAAAATGGTTCGTAGCCGGTGAATTTGGTTTTGATAAAGCAATTATCACCCAATTTAAACATAAGGATGAGTACAAGCTACTATTTCCTGGTGTAAAAGATGGTTGGTATGAACCTTCGGCAGGCGGCATATTCAATTATGGTCTTCAGGCAGGGTTTTCATTAAAGAATGCTGATATTACTTTGAACGCTGGAAAATTGATTACGCAGGATTTTAAAACCAGTCCAACACTTCCATTGTATGTAAAACTTGGCTTAAACATACGTGTCAAATAAAATTTTACACGGGTACAAATTCCGATGCGCACAAAAGCAACTTAGTTCAAAGTCAATTTAGTAGAGTGAAAAAAAAGATTTGTTGGGTATTATTTGCGCTACTGTCTATGGTTATTGGATTGTATCCACTTAAATATTTATTCAGTGAAGGAACGGTAGGTATTTTAAACAATAAGGCTGTAGCATTGCTTTCCAGTTTAATGTGGAAAATCGGTTTTTATACACATATTTCATTCGGGGGCATTGCATTATTTATTGGATGGATTCAATTTAGCACAAAG
>JBGSMI010000428.1:0-12063 GCA_041740215.1 Ferruginibacter sp. | reverse complement strand
GCAAATACGCCTTTAGTCAGATTGGAATTGTCGCCACGGTTTAGCTACAAAGCCTGCTCTTGCAGGGTTTTAGTATAGCTTGTTGTTGCCCATTATACACTACTGCCTCCATAGTAAGTCATCTTCGTAATAGAACCTCTGCCAGGTTTCGGTCAACAAGGAACAACCGAAAGCCCCCGTTAACAGCTCTTAAATGGGAGGCTTTTTCGTGAGGATATGCGGATATTCTTCCTAATGTTAGCTGTAGTTTTTCTTCCTGCTTGGTCTTGTCTGTTGATTTCCCTCTTTTGATCTGCTCATTAAAAGTCGGAAATGATATTTGTCTTTGTGAATAGTTCCGCCATTATTATATCTACTTGCGCCTCTTAACCATTTTAAATTAACAAGTCGTTCCGTATTAAAAAATTCAATTGGTATATTTTGGGTGTGAATATTCATGAGGTCTCTAAAAATTGCAGCTAACGTTGACGGTATAGCGTTGAGGCGGCATTTGAAAAACGTGAGCCCGTAACCACTGCTAAATTTATAAATAAAAGTTCATTGTTTAGTATATTGCTTAAGGTTATCCGTCGGCTGGAACTGAAGCCGAATAGCGATCAAAAAGTTAAGAATATATTCGCCTGCCCCGCAATTTTGCCAACCCGATGTAAGCCGCCGTGCATGATGAAAGCGTGTCACCTTTTTATTATGATCTGGTTTGTTCCGGCCCTATTTACTTACAGCTTTCTCAGGGTAATAATGAAACCCTAAATATGCGATCTTCCACTCACCATTTTCCTTTTCAAGTATTCGGGTCTCTAAAGATTTTCCAAGAAATTTTCGGGTATTTTTTTCGTAGGAGTTTTGTTCAAAAGTGAACCAAGCCATATCATTTGAGATTCGAAAATTTTCATTTGTTCGCTCTTCGGTTGAGCCTTGCCAGAGTGTTTCATTACTATCAAATTGCTTTTTCTTTTCTTTTGACAATGACTCAAAACCAATATTAGATGCTACCTTTTCAGGATAACCTTCCCAATATCCAAACTTTCGGAAAGCAGGTGTTTGCAGGTATGTACTTTTCCAGGCTTCAAAATCTTGTTTGTAATACGATTCAGTTTCTTTAGCAATAACGGCCTGAATTGCTGTTTTTTCTTTTTCAAAATCAACCGTGCTGCTCTCTTGTGTTTGTTGTTTGCAATTAGTCAGAAAGAAGCATACTCCGAGTAAATAAATAGTTATTTTCATTTGAAGTAAATTTTTGAAGCTATAAAAAATTTATGTTGAATAAAATTTATTTTATTTAACTGGTTAATTGCTGCTTAGTATGGCGGATTACTTTAGAGCTTGCTGCTGTGCAGGAATTCAATGTTCGTCAGCCGGAACTAAAACCTATTAAAAATATGATGATGAAGTTATAAACAAAAGCCGAAAATTGAACGTAGAGGCCGAACTGCTGCTGATACCTGCACATAGCTGATGTTACATTGTCCAGCCCTGTTTTTACAAATACATTTGCTGGCGGGAGTGCCTTTTCCTCAGTTCTATTTAATATTTTGTTTTCTTGTCATTTAAGTTATTGGTGCGATTTAAGGAGTTGATTTTTAAGACCGACATCATCTGGAAAGCACCATTGCTCAGCAATTTTACCTTCTTTTTAATCTATAAATAGAGGTTTAGTATATTTCAACTTTTATACCAGTTGAATCAATGCCTTCATAAGTTCCTGAATGTTTTCCTGTGGAATTATAGCGGGTAACCACTTTATCATTTTCTGCTATTATATCAACAACTTCCTCGTGCCAGTCCGGAAATAGTTTTCTCCAATTGGTTATTTCTGTTTTAGCTTTTTCAATTCCTTTCCATTCACCACTTGTTAAATAGTGACAAACAAATTCCCTGGTCATAATTTCATTTAACTTTTCCGATTCACCATTGCTCCAAATGTTATGATACTGTAAGACAATTTTTCGATTGCCTTCTAATTGAGTTGCTCCATTATTTGAAAGACAACTCATAAAAAGCGGTAGAGTGGCAAGTAAAATCAGCATCAGATTATTTTTGGTCTTCATTTTTTTTTATTTGTTAATTAGAACCTATTTTATTTTCGAAGGAAGTAAACATATGAATCTCCAAGCAACAACATTTTATGTATGGGCATTACCGCTAACAAAAAATAACTGAAAGTTCCCGTTAAGAGCTTTTTAATGCGGCTATTCTTCTTAATGTTAGCGGTAGCTCCATTATTTAATTAATAAAAGGCGATTACCAATATTATTGTAATGTCAACAATTAACACAAACCCTAAAATAATATTATCTATTTTCAGTTTTTGTAGCTGAACACTTCTAAAAGAATTGATAAATATCGTAGATGAAGCTATTAATAAAGACCCAAGCACAATCCCAGCGCCTAGATTAAAATCATTTTGGGCAATGAATCCACGAATTATCAATGTGGACACAAGTAAATAAAATGTACTTCTTAGAAACCACCCAAATTTTATTCGTCGAGAGTATAGCCACCAAAATAGGATTGGTAAAGTAAGAATACTAAAGTAAATAAAATCGTCTTCTTGAAAAAGTTGTTCGTTGTATTTTGAATACGTCCGAAATTTTTGAATAAACCAAATTGTTACATATATACCAATTGGGATAATATCAAGTTTCTCCAAAAGTATCTGCCAAATTGAAATGCTGTCTTTTGATTTAGTTTCAAACTCTTCCAACTGATCCTCAATCATCGTGAATTTTTTTCAAAAATTACCGCTTACGTTTGTATTTGCGCTAATGTACGCTGCTTTTTCGGAGCGACGATTTTTGTGAAACTTTGTTTTACAATCCTTTGCAAAAAAATGCGGATTTATTTTTATAGCGGAAATACGCCTTAAGTCAAATTGAAATTGCCGCCACGGTTGAGCTACAAAGCCTGCTCTTACCGTGTTTTAGAGCAGCCTGTTGTTGTTCATTATGCACTAGTGCCTCTATAGTCAGTCATTTCAGTAATAGAGTCTTTGCCAGGTATTTGTTAACAAAGAATAACCACAAGCCAGCCGTTAATATCTTTTTAATGCGGGGCTTTTTCGTGGGGACCTGCGGCTATCCTTCCTAATGTTTTGGCGGACGTACTTCCCTTAAAATTTAACCCCTTTCCTGTTAAACCATGATGCTAGCTTTTGATAAACTTGTGTGATATTATCGCCAGTAAATTCCTTTGACTCATCCATTTCCATAGATATAAAACTATCATATATTTGACTTTTGATTACTAAAAGCACGGACTTGCCAGGTCGATCATATACAATTAGCCGACCCGAATACATTATCCATTCATTGGATCGTAGGTGCTTTCCAACGATTTCTTCTTTTGATTCAAATATCTTTACAATTTTTGCCATTATTAACTTTTCTGAATAAACTGAGAGCGGGTTGCACCAGTATTTTTAAGTCTGTTTACCTTGCAATATTCGATTAACTTTTCCAAATCAACAACTACTTTCGCAACCTTAAATCCGGCCTTGGTTAATTCAGTTTTCAATTTATTAAAAGATTGATTCCAATCTTCCCAGTTCGAGTGCATTGTTTCTTTATCATCGATTATGTTAATAAATCGATCCCAATCTTCTCGGTTATAATATCCTATTTTAATTTTTCTCATTTTCGCAGAGATTTTTTACATGCCGCCTTACGTCTTTATTCACGCTAATATACGCTGCTTTTTCGAAGCGACAATGTTTGTGAAACTTTGTTTTACAATGCTCAGCAGAAAAAAATGCAGGTTTATTTTTATAGTGCAAATACGCCTTAAGTTAAATTGAAATTATCGCAATGGGTCAGCCACAAAGCGTGTTCTTGCCGGCTTTTTTGGAAGCTTGTTATTGCCCATTACTCACTACTGCCTCCATAGTTAGTCGTCTCAGTTATAGAGTCTCTGCCTGGCATCGGTCAACAAAAAATAATCGAAAGCCCCCGTTAACAGCTTTTTAATGCGGGGCTTTCTCGTGGGAACTTGTGGCTATTCTCCCTGATGTTGGCTGTAGTTGTTCTTTATGTTTATTGCTGTGTGTTGGAAAAAATATTTTCTAGTCATAACACTTTTTGTTAAAACCCAAATCGAATAATGTCGGCCAAATCAGGTTTTGTAAATATACCGGTCCAAAAATTCATTATTGTTTGTTGGTCGTTATCACATTGGCTATTAATCGGTCACCACCTTTACATCCTTAAACAAAAAGGGGTTGTCGCTCAGCCTCAGTTTCATTCCACTGGCCGTGGTTACATTTCGGAGAATGACTTCTTTGGTTCTTACAAAGGGAAAGGTTTCCTGGTAAGAAGCATCTTTCATTGCCGGATTGAAATTTGAAAAAATGGCGGCACCCTGATAAGATTCCGGATGATTGGAATCGTTGATACGAAGGTTTTCGATCGTAATCCGCTCAGGCATATAACAGGTGTAGCCGAAATCATGCTGACTTGAATTAGCACCACCAATCAGGCTGGCACTTATGGGTTTGCCGCCGGCGGGCACGAAAACGCAGTTGCGGATAAAAACTTCTCCCTGCCAGGTACTGCCATAATCGGTGCGCAAATTAATTAAGGAGTTGCCGTTGATGGTCGAATTCTCCACGGTCAGCACTCCGCTGCCAATGGCATTAATACCCATGTGCCCGAGGGTGGAGTTGCGGATGGTAGCGTTGGCAACCCCCATGTGGGCATCGAAACGGGAAAAGGTGCATGAATCATACAACAGATTTTTGCTGAAGTTAGACCCCATGATTCCCCAGTATGTTTTGTCGTTGATATCATTTGTCTGGCTGCAGTTCACGAACGATACATTGAGTGCACGGTTCACCGAAAGATCGTAAGTGCCCATAGTAACGGGCTTTCCTGCTGCACCAATGGTAACATATGTTTTGTGCCCGGTGAGCACGGTGTTCTTAACCGTTACGTAAGCGCAATCGCCAATATTGATAAAGCCGCCATAGGGCGCTCCATGCTCTCCTTCACCGGTGACCCGATGTTCAAGTCCCTTCACAATAACATGGGAACGCCTGATAGCGATATTCCGGTTATAATAAGTGTACTTCGCTTCAGCTTTATTGGCAATCGTTGTAAAGCGCCCACCGGTAATGGTTAGTGTTTTTTCATCGATGGGAAGAGCGGTGATATCTGTAACCTGGTCGAAGTCCCAGATAATTGGGGCGTTGATATCCAGGTTGCCGTTTTTATCAGCAACAAAAATATCTGTTTGCGAAGCTCCGTTGTTTTGATTGAGCCCAAAACGTATATAGCGTTTTACATTTGCATTGCTAACGGTGATGAGGCAGGCCCCGGGCAGCGATTGCCCGATTTTTTGCTGGTTCCTCTTTAACGAAGAAATCGTTTCAAGTTTAATGGGTTGCAATCCGGAGCTGACCATAAATACCGATGCATTGCGATTTTGCACTTCGGTATCGTCGATGATGAAAGCTGCCGTCCCGAAATCGGTGTTGGTACGGATTACTGCAGTGCGTTCTTTTCCACCAATATAATAGGTAGTGCCCTCGTCGGCTTTCACTGACAGTCCGTACCGATTGGCGACTGCATGCGCCGCCGCAATATTGTCTATATCATCGGTTTTCCCATCTCCCTTTGCACCGAAGTCGCTATAACTAACCCATCCCCGCTTTTTAAATTTATGCAAATCTTTTGGAGATACGTTTACCTCCAATTCCCCCTTTTCACTGGTGTTTACGCCGGTCTTCTTCTTTTCAGCGCTTATTAAAACATTTTCAACTGGGGCTTTAGCCTGCCCCCATCCCAACGTCACGCAGGTTAACAGTAAGAAAGACAATAGCGCATATTTCATCTGAGAATTTTTTAGTTACAGCCAACGTCTGTATTTGTACTAATATACGCTGCTTTTACGAAGCGACAATTTTTGTGAATCTTTGTTTTACAATGCTCAGCAGAAAAAAATGCAAGATTATTTTTATAGCGCTAATACGCCTTAAGTCAAATTGAAATTGTCGCCATGGTTCAGCTACAAAGCCTGCTCTTACCGGGTTTTAGTGCAGCTTATTGTTGCCCATTGATCACTACTGCCTCTATAGTCAGTCACCTCACTAATAGAATTTCTGCCCGGAGTCGGTCGACAAAGAATAACCGCAAGCCGCCATTAATATCTTTTTAATCCGGGGCTTTTTCGTGGGGAGTGGCGGGTATTCTTGCTAATGTTTGCGGTTCATGGTTCTTCTCTGTCTATTTGTCTTGTGGAGAGTATTTTACTATGTCAATGCCAATTCCGTTTGGGTCTTGAATAGCAAAATGCCTATCGCCCCAAGGTTCGTTACGAATGTCAATTTTGATTTCTATTCCTTTCTTTTTTATTTCGTTGTAAATTTTGTCCACATCTTCCACTTCAATTGTCAGGTACATTCCTTGTCCTGCAAAATGCTTTTGAAATAAAGGTTGTTGGCTTGGGTGGTTGGGGAGTAAAAAACTAATTTCTGCTTCTTTGTTGGATGTATGCAGCAAAAGATAGAACTCGTTTTCAAATGTTACTCCAAAGTTTAAAATTTTGGTATAGAAAATTTTTGTCTCTGCTAATTTTTCTGTTACGATACCTGCATTTAATTTCATTTTGTTTTGATTTTTAATTGTTGAATTAGTTTGTGAAAATGCGTTTACTGAAAGGTAGACTACAGTAAAAGCGGTTAAGAAATATTTCATCATTTTGGCTTTGTTTTAAAGACCAAAACTCCAAAATATTTCAAACTAATCATTGTAAAAATCGGACATATTTTATCTTCCAAATGCTTTGCTGGGTGTTACTCCATAAAAATTTTTAAACTCCTTTACAAAATGTGCCTGGTCATAATAGCCAATATCAAAAAATAATTTATTTTCTCTTAAACTTTGTGTAGAAGGCTTAGCTCGTAGAATATTTTGAAAGCGAACCACCTTACTAAAAGTTTTTGCAGTGTCGCCAATATAAAATTGAAAAAGTCTACGTAATTGTCTTGGGCTGATGCCTGTATTTAAATCTGTTTCAATATTGAGTACGCCAAAATTTTCAAGAATGATATTTATGGATTCATAGAGTCTGTTATCGTTGTTAAATTTGATTTTCGCAATCAGTTCTAAAAAGTAGTTGTCAAACAATGCTTTGATTTGCCTTATGTTTAGTTGTGGTTTAAAATTGTCTGCAATAAACGAAGCTGTTTTTGGAATAACTATTTTTAAATTCTCAAAACGATTGCTCAACTCTGATGCGTCTATATTGAAAATTTGCGGAAACATTGTTGGCAAAAACCGAACACCGATATAATGAAACGAGTTGTCAAGAGAAAACGCTGTATATTTTTTGCAGAAGCCCATTACAAAATTGTCCTGTGGGTTGTAAAGTTCAAAGAAAATGTCAATACAGCCATCAGCCACTACTTTATAGTTGAATGGCTCTTTAAGTGTTCGGTTTGTTTTAAGTTCCCAATAACAATAAATAAAAGGTTGAAGGTTTAGGTCTGGCAAAAATTCAAAGTAAGTTACATTGGCAGCCGATTGTTTTATTGTCGGTTGAATGGGATTGTAAAGTTGCCTTATGTTTGCCAAAAGTTTCAATAATTGTAGGGTGTCGTTTACAATAACCGCTAACGGTTTTCGGCTTTGCGAAGTGGCGGGCTTTTGCACAAAAGTTCAATAAAATTCCTGATGTTGATCCTTTTTCAAATGCTACATAGAAGCACTTGTGCAGCCATTTTGCCAAACCGATGTTAGCTACAATATTATTTTTTCAATTCTTTAATGACTTGAGCTTCTACCCGAGTTAGTAAATCCATTAAAACCGTATGCTTAGTCTCAGGCAAATTATTAAAATCACGCAGCCTGTGTTCTAATTCTTTTCTGGGATAAATTTCAACAATCGTTTTTCTAATCATTTGTAAAACAGCCTTTCTATGATCGTATGATCCTACCACTTCAACTGAGGCCACATTCAAAGCACAAAAAAGACTATATACTTTATTTTCAACATCGTCTTTGCATTTTCGATCGTCATTTCTATTCCAATTGTTTTCATCTTTAAGTAGTGTAATTGTCTTCCTAATAATCAATAAGTCTGATTCTGTAACTGGCGGGTCCGGATCATTTTCCATTTCAAATACAATACTATCATTATATATTTTGAGATTATCCATTGTAAACCACCCATCGGATGTTTTCATAAGGACCTGAGCAAATCCTAGCCGATTGGTCAATTCATACGTTACATCCAATTGGTAATCAACTTTCTCTTTCGAATTGGGTATATAGCTTATTTTGGCTTTTCCAAATAAGGGAAGCTGTTTAAACAAATTGATGCTATCCAATTTTGGATTCGTCAAATTGATTTCTAATTCCTTAAAAAAACTATTTTTACATTCTCCCACTAACATACCATTCTTTAATAATAATTTGCAGTATGCTGTTTTGTTATCAAGAATAAATTGCTCTTGAGCAAAGAGTGTCGTAGACGATTTGAATAGAAATAATAGTAGTATAAAGAATTTCATTTTATGGTTGTTCTTTTTCATTTTATTGAAGCTAACGTCTGTATTTGCAACAATATACGCTGCTTTTCCGAAGCGGCAATTTTTGTGAAACTTTGTTTTGCAATGATCTACAGAAAAAAAATGCCTTTTTTTTATAGCGCAAATACACCTTAAGTCAAATTGAAATTGTTGTCACGGTTCAGCCATAAAGCTTGCTCTTGCAGGGTTTTAATATAGCTTATTGTTGCCCATTAATTACTACTGCCTGTATAGTCAGTCATCTCAGTATTAGCGTCTCTGCTGGGTGTCGGTCAATAAAGAATAACCGAGCCCCCATTAATAGTTTTACAATGCAGGGCTTTTTCGTGTGGACTTGCGGCTATTCTTCCTGGTGTTATCAGCAGTATTGGGTCTACAATGGTCTTTTGGGTCGTGGTTTTGTACTGTCGTTTATGAGTTTAATAGTTTTCTGTACTTGCTTGTCTATGTCTTTTATTTTGTTGATTTGGTGTATTACGTTTCGTTTCTTGCCAAGTGTCAAACTTTCAAAAATCGCTTTCACACTCTCGTCTTGTTCTAAAACTGCTTCCAAAACTTCGGGCATATCAACGCCCAAAGGATTTGGGTCTTCGTTTAATTCAAAGTGCATTTTGTCGCCTAATTGCTTATTGACTGTCTGTAAGTTTTTGCTGGATAAAATGATAAAAAAATTTCCGTCTCCAAGATGGTTAAGCCCACATTGAAACGTCAAACTCTTTTCGAGTGTGCAAAGAAAACGAGTGTGCCGTTTGTTCAGGAATTGATTGATTATTTCAGCCTCAATTTCCAAAAAGAAGTAGCCACCTTTTCGCTTTTCTAACTGCCCAATTATTTGTTCATTTCGGTAAACTTTCATTTCTTTTCTACATAGTTTTTTAGTCCTGCAAGGTCTTTTAAATGCATATTATGTGTCCACTTGATAATACCAAAAACATAAGGTAACAAAAGACTTGGCTTTTTTAAAGTATTGTCAAACCAAAGCGTTATTTCGGTTTTGTTGCTGTCTAATGGTTTTAAAAGGAAATGAAGTTTTGTTTCTTGTTCAAAAGGTGCTTTACTTTTTAGTATAAAACTTACTTTTTCATTGTCCACCAAATTGGTTACTTCCTGGTAGCCAAATTGCTTTCCTTTACTTAAATAAACAGTTTGAGCACCCACTTTTCCGTCAATGTTTTTTACTTCACATTGCGATTTTGTTTCAGTTGGCCAAGCACTCCACGCCATTAGTTGCTCCTGAAACCGAATAGCGTCATACACTTTTGAAACAGTAGCTTGAACCGAAATTGTTTCAATGTATTGCACTTTGGTAGGAAGTGCTACAAGTAAAATAATAATTGCTATCACAATACCGATAGCTAACGAGAGTAAAATTATTGAAATCATTTTTTTGTCTTTTAAGTTAATTTGGTGCAAAGTTAAAAACACCAAACGACGAAAAATTTGCCCTATGACAAATAATCAACTTTTTTTAGCTCTCAAACGGCTTAATGAACTTTGAGTAATACCAATAAAACTTGAAATGTAACGAAGTGGATATTGAGCCAACCAATTTTTTTCTTTTTCAATACGTTGGTAGCGTTCAGATGCTTCATCGCTTTGAAACGACATTACATTTTTACTCAAATTTACAAACGAAATTTCAACTGTCTTACGAAGCAAAGTATTGTACACATTGGATTGCAAAGCCAACTTGTCGCTTTGGATTTTGCTGATTGAATAAGCTGTTGTTGGTTCAATTGCTTCAATATTTAACCTGCTTTTGGTCTGTGAAAGGTAGCTTTCCAAGTCTGTAAAAATTTGTCCTGCTGTACCAATCCAAACTGTGTAGTCTTTTTCTCCTTTGTGGTAGTAAAGTCGTACTGCACCATTTTCAATAAAAAAGTATTTGTCGCAAATCTGGTCGGCTTTTAAAAGATATTCTCCCTTATCTAACTTTACAATTTTTAGGTTGTCAAATATTTCCTTTACTTGGTCTGTGTCGCAGTCGGTAAGTTTAATTATTTCGTCTTGAAGTGTCTGCATATTGTGATGTCTGGTAATATTGCTGCTAACGTCTGTATTTGCACCAATATACGCTGCTTTTACGAAGTGACAATTTTTGTGAAACTTTGTTTTATAATGCTTTGCAAAAAAACGCAGGTTTATTTTTATAGCGCAAATATGCTTTAAGTCAAATTGAAATTGTCGCCACGGTTCAGCTACAAAGCCTGCTCTTACCGGGTTTTAGTGCAGCTTATTGTTGCCCATTATACACTACTGCCTCTATATTCAGTCATCTCAGTAATAGATTCTCTGCCAGGCGTTGATTAACAAAGAATATCCGCAAGCCTCCATTAAAAACTTTTTATTGCAGGGCTTTTTCGTGGAGACTTGCGACTATTCTTCCTAATTTTGGTAGTAGTTTTTTGTCAGAAGTTTGCAAAAAGAATGAAAACAAGTTTACCGTTTTCAAAAGTAAATTCAATCATTGGCGTTGCATTTGGGTCGTCTTTTGATTTACGCATTAGCAGGTAATTTTCAAAATTTGCACCTTTTTCTTTTGTCATAATTTCAAATAATGACTGTGGTAATTTGAATGATGTGTTTGCTGATTTTGGAAACTCCTTTTTAAATTGTTCTATTGAATAAGTCGTGTCAAATGTTGTTTGTCCATATGTAACACTTTTGTCCGTTTTACGAAAGTCAATGGTTGATGGAACAATGCTGTTGTCATAAGTAAACCACATGTCAATACCTGGATAATGAAGTGTCACAATGTTAGGGTCTTTAGCGGTCGCAACTACTTTGTCTAACTCTGCTTTTGTGGTTATAACGAAATCAGTTTTGGTGATTGTTACTTTACTTGGTATTCCCATGTTAGTTATGAAGTTTTCATAATTTCCATATAAAAAAGTCTTACCAATAGCAAGTTTATAAGCGTCTAAAAAGTCCATGTCTAAGTCCATATTTTTTTCTTGAGTGGTATAGGTTGAAGTGTCAACTTGAGGTTGGTTGTCATGATTAGCACACGCTGAAAAAGTGGTTGTTAAAAGAATTGATAAAAAAAAGTTTGTCATGTTTGAAGTGTCGTTAAAATTTCTGCCTTCGTCCTGTATTAGCACTAATGTACGCTCCTTTTTCGAAGCGGCAATTTTTGTGAATCTTTGTTTTACATTACTCTACAGAAAAAAATGCAGGATTATTTTTATAACGCAAATACGCTTTAAGTGAAATTAAAATTGCCGGTTGCAACGATGCCCCCCCCCGGGTAGATAAGCCAACCGGCTTAGGTTGCTCAAAATAAAAATCACGGAAATGTAATGCAGCATAAAGATCCATCAGGCCGAATCTGCATCTGCTGAAACCGATTTTTCTGCTGCTGCTTTTATCATCGTTCCGGCAAGCAGGGTATAACAGGTTGCCCAGGCTGCTTTCAATTCAATACTCCATTGATCGCCCAGGCCTTTTTCCAGGGTCCACAACAAGGCGTTGCCTACCAGCGTATAATGTGCAGGCTTTACGCCATAGTCTACATGGCGTTTTGCCATGGCTGCGATGTCTTC
>JBGSMI010000103.1:0-5813 GCA_041740215.1 Ferruginibacter sp. | reverse complement strand
GGCCGGTACTCGTTACAAAAACGGGTCAATTACTTAAACAGGATTATAACTGGTCTAATGTTGTGAAAGCAATTAAAGCACCAACACTACTTATTGTAGGAGACGCTGATGCCGTTCGTACTGCACACGCAGTAGAGTTTTTTGGGCTGCTTGGTGGTGGTAAAAAAGATGCTGGTTGGGATGGTTCCGGAAAATCAAATGCACAGCTTGCTATTCTGCCTGGTGCAACACACTATGATATTTTTACGATGCCTGCATTGTCATTAACCGCAACAGCAGTTCTTGATACTCCAATGCCAAAGAATCAGTAACATAAAAATCATTTACACAAGTGTTGGTGAAGTGAACTCAGTTGAAATAACTTTATAGAATAACGTTAATGACATCGTTAAAAAAACTTGAAAATACTTGTTGAAAACTTTTACGGTTTTTGCTGAAATTGCAAAGACATTATGATATTTTGTAGCGGTAATATTGAATCTGAGTTGTTAAAATAGAAATTAATTGATGGATATTTTTTGGATTGCTCCGGTTTTTTGGGGTCGTGGAAAACAATATTTAAAAGTGAAGGTGCAAAATCGACATTGAAATTTTTTAGGCGCTAAAAAGTTTAAGTGCGGAGATATGATGCTTCATTACAAAATTGATAAAATGTAAAAGCATGTCCGGTTTTTATATTAAGGCCAGTAAGCAATGGAGTTATCAATTGTGTAAATTCATAGTGATTATTTTATGCCTGGTAAAATCTACTTCCTGTACTCACAATGAAAAAGCAAATAAAATGAAAGAAATTAAAAGAGATAACGCAACCATCAATTATCAAACTACAGGTAGCGGCGATAAAACCTTGCTGTTTGTGCATGGCTCCTATATTGATCAAACGTATTGGAAACAACAAGTAGATTATTTTAGTAAGCATTACAAAGTTGTTACGTTCGACCTTCCCGGTCATGGTCAATCAGGAAGGGAACGTAAAGATTGGTCTGTAAAAGGTTTTGCAAAAGATGTAACTACAGTAATTAAAGAATTGAATTTAGAAAATGTAATTCTTATTGGGCATTCTATGGGTGCAGATATAAACCTGATAGCAGCAACATCAAGCCCTGAAAACATTATTGGATTTATTGTAGTTGATGAATTTAAAGAGGCGGCTACTCCACTACCGCAAGAATTTAAAGACCAACTAACAACTATTCAGCAAAACCTGCAAACTGATTTTGCCAATACCAACGAGCAGTTTGCCCGCAAGGCATTGCTTACTGAACAAACGCCAATAGCAATTACGAACCGAGTGGTAGAAGATTATCGGAATGCTTATCAGCCTATGGCTATTGAATTAACTAAGGAAATAATCAATTTTTCCGAGATTGAAAAGAAATTATTACATCAATTAAACTTGAAACTATATCTTATTAATACCAATTATATACCTACCAATGAAGCGCCTTTGAAACAATATGCCACAAGCGGCTATGAATTATTGAATATGAAAGGCACATGCCATTATCCGATGCTTGAGAACCCTGACGATTTAAACAAACTCCTACAACAAGCCTTTCAGAAAATTTCAAAGAATAGTCAATAGACAGAATAAGAACAGCCTGTTCTTTTGTCTTGAGATAAGGTAACCAAAAGTCAAAAAAAGTAGATTTAAATCCTAACCCCTTTTGCTTTTTTATTTTGAATTTCTTTTTTTGGCAGTAAAGACTTCTCCATTCTAACAACCGGGGTTTCTTTTACTTCGATTATAATATCATCGGCCACCTCATGCTGCTTCATCTGGTTCTCCTGAATCTTAATAGAAACTTCCTTTTCTAATTTTGAAACATCTTTTTTGTGCCAGTTCATTTTCTTATTAAATGGCTTGGCTACTAACCCTGATTTAAAACCCGTATCACATTGCTGCTTAGCACACATTTGCTGATTTTTTTTCTAATGATATTTTCAAACTTTCGCCAAGCAAGCCAAAAGGGTTTATATCTACGAAAGTTTTTGTTCGTACTTTCATAAATACAAAAGTTAGCGGCAAGCTGATAGCAGACCGACAGAATGGAAGTACAACTAAATTTAAAAAGAAAAATGAAAATAAAATTCGTTTTGACCGCATTCCTGATAACAACGTTATTTTACTTAAATGTTACAGGACAACCTATAAATACAGCGACACGACAAACTTCAATAGATAGTTTTATCTTAAACAAAATGGCCGAAACAGGGATAGTTGGCATTGGAGCATCAATTATTATTGATAAAAAAGTAGTTTGGACAAATGGTTATGGCTACGCTGACAAAGAAAACAAAATTCCTTTCACACCTTCTACAATTATGAATACTGCATCAATCAGTAAGACATTTACAGGTGTATGTATTATGAAAGCAGTTGAAAAAGGAAAAGTTTCACTTGACGAAGACATTAATAATTACCTACCTTTCAAAGTAATTAATCCAAATTTCCCAAGTGAAAAAATAACGTTAAGACATTTGGCTACACACACATCAGGCTTAACAGACAGAAATCCATTTTATGGAGACAGCACCTATTATTATGGAGGTCGTAAACCAGAACCATTAGATGAATTCTTAAAAAACTATTTTGTACAAGGTGGTAAACACTACTCAAAAGACAATTTCTTAAATGCTAAACCAGGAACAAATAGAGATTATTCTAACATTGGAGCAGGATTGGCGGGGTATATAATTGAGTTGCGAACAGGGAAAACCCTAAACAAGTATGCAAAAAAATATATTTTTAAACCTTTAAAAATGCAAAATTCAGGTTGGTCTTTAGATGTAATTGATATTACCAACCATTCCAAACTTTATGAAAAAAAAGGCGACAGTATTGTGCAAATCCAATTATACGAAATGACAACCTACCCCGACGGTGGTATTAGAACTTCAATAGATGAATTGTCTAAGTTTTTTATCAGTTTGTTAAATGACGGTAAATATAAAAAAACAAGAATTTTGAAAACCGAAACCGTAAAAGAAATGCTTCGTTTTCAACATACAGAAACAAATAAACCTGAAAACGTTAACATCAAAAAACTTAACCAAGGTATTTTTTGGGCTACCAAGTTAGGTGCCACACGAATTGGACACAATGGTTCTGACCAAGGCGTTAGAACTTTTATGCTATCTGATTTGAACAAAGAATTTGCGATAATTGTATTTTTTAATACAAAATTAGACGAAAAAGACGAGGGAATATACTTTGATACTTATGAGGAACTCTATAAATATGCAAAAGACTTGAAGGCGAAACAAACAACCAGCCGCTAATAACAAAGCTTTCGTTTTGCCCAACGGGCAAGAAATGAAAGCGCTGTTGAACGGAACCTTGGTAGCAGGCTAGTTATGGAGTTTCCGGTTTTACTTTTAGGATTTGCAAGCAGGCAGAGCGCCTGTTTTTTTATGCTCCGATAAGCGGGAGTGGCTGCAAAATATTAAAATTAAATTGGGAACCTTTAAGATAGTGATGAGTTGACAGACTTTGACAATCCTAAGTACACAATTTCTAAAATTAATTAACGACAAAAATAGAAACTAATACCAGACAACATAGGAGGTTGCCAGCAGTTAACATGAACTGTTTAAAAATGGATACGGATGGAAGTACTAGCAGTTCCTAATATTATATAATTAATTAATTCAAACCCTTATTCCTTTCGCTTTTTTTGTTGTCTCCTTTTTGGGCATTAGAGATTTCTCCATCTTGACAACCTGCGTTTCTTTTATTTCAACAATTTTCTCATCAGCACCCTTATGCTGCTTCATCTGGTTCTCCTGAATTTTAATAGAAATTTCTCTCTCCAATTTTGAAACATCTTTCTTCAATTGTCCTAATTCATTTTCTTTTTCAAAAGGCTTGGCCACCAACTGCTGCAGCATTGGAATATTTTGATCCAGTTCTTTTAATTTCTTCTGATACTTTTCTTTGAGGGAATCCACCCGGTCAATAGCATTCAAAAAATAACGGGCTGCAAGTTTTGGGTTGTCAATATTGATATGGCCCTGGTTCCAGGAATATTTAATTCCGGAACCTTTTCCTTCAGCATAAAAAATATTTTGGTAGCGGTATTCATACATTGCTTTGTCCTCATAGGTTTCTTTTTGCCTTCGGATAAATAACTCAAAACCATAGAGGTTACCGATTTTCATTACACCATCTTCTCCAAGATTGGGCTTCCAGTTAGCAGATAAACGAATAAGATAAGCACCAATGGCTTCAGCATCTGTAGAATTAAAACTGTCCAGTTGAATCGGATTCAATTTTATTCCGTCTTTATCATACTGCAATTGACTTTTGTAGCTGCTTTCATCAAGCACCAGCTTATCTAATGTTTGTACTGTTTTTTCTTTATCGATTTGCAAATTCTCTAACTGAAACCTTGATCGGATAACTTCTTTGTGGTGGGCATTTCTCAGGCTTTCCAAAACAGCAATCTTCTTTTCCATTTTAGATTTTTCCAGTAATGTTGTATCGCCGGAGAGTATGGCTATATATTCTGAAAAATTCATCCCATTTTTTTCATCAATAGAACCTTCGTCCAGCGTTCTTACGTTCAGCTCACAATTTTTCATCTGGCTGATAAAGGTTTGTTTATTCTTTAAAAGGTTGAATTTATAATTGTCCAATGATTGCTCTACAGCGTAGATGTAGTTTTTTACTTTATTGCCATATTCCTGCTTTGCTAAAATATTTCCCTGCCTTGCACCACGGCCATTGCGTTGCTCCAGTTCTGAAGGCTTCCAGGGAATATCTAAATGGTGCATACCAACTACATTCCGTTGCACATTTAAACCGGTACCGGCCTTTTCAGTGCTACCGAGTAAGATCCTTATTTCACCATTGTTCATTTTACGGAATAGTTCAGGCTTTTGCCTGTCTGTCCAGTCATGTATAAAGCTGATATGATTTGCAGGAATTGAAAAGTCGCTGATCAATTTATTCTTTAAGGCATCGTAAATATTGAAAGCATCGGGTTTGGGTGTGCCGATATCGCTAAATACAATTTGCGTTCCTCTTTGCTCATTACTTTGCTTATATAATTCTGAAATTTTTCTGGCGCAAACATTTACTTTATGATTGGGGTGGTCTTCATATTGATGAGGATTAATCAACCGCATATCTGCCGCCATCTTTTTAGCATAGTTGGTTGCAATCAGCATACGGCCTTTATCCTCTTCTTTTGTTAGTGGAGGCCTGCCTATTAATTCACCATCGCCTGTTTTAGCAAAGGCCATTAGTTTTTTAATAAATTGCTGCTGGTCCGGTGTCGGTGGAATATTTACCAATTGCTCGTCCAACTCAGGTTTATCAAGATTGATATGTTTGGCAGTTTTATAATCAGTGATTTCGTTATAAAATGATGCCAGCTCTGGCACTTTTATAAAATGACGGAAACGTTCTTTGGCAATAATTTCATTGGTAACAGAAAATTCAAAATCTGTTGTCTTTCTTGCGAACACAGCCGCCCAGGCATCAAAGTTTTCAATCTGCTGCCTTTTCATTTCATTAGGGCGCAGGTATTTAAATAACAAATACATTTCTGTAAGGCTGTTTGATATAGGTGTACCGGATAAAAATGTAACACACAGATCACTATTGAATTTTTCTTGTAAAGTCCTTACAGCAAAAAGCATATTCAATGCTTTCTGACTGCCTTCCATATTTCCCAAACCAACTTCATGGTCTATCAAAGCACCACGGTTTTGTATAATGCGCCAGGCGGCATTCTTTTGTGAACTGTACAAATCTTCAATATCTAAACGCTTTTTGTCTAAACCGGGAAACTGTAAATGGCTGCCAT
>JBGSMI010000085.1:0-2389 GCA_041740215.1 Ferruginibacter sp. | reverse complement strand
TTTACGATAAATTTTTCAAAGCTATTTTTGGGAAACTCTTTGCCATTCATCGCCAATTGTTCCCACATCAGATGAATAGGATTTGGGCATAATCACATATCCTTAAATTTTAACCAATTCCTTTTGCACCATCCACTGCAGGCTGTCGATAATGATCATTTTGTTTTCTTCCGCCTTTAGCAAATGTTGCCATTGGTTAACAGTAATCGTCCAGAAATAAACTTCATTTAATTCCGTGTATGAATTTCGATGGCCTTTGTATTTGAAATCTTTTGCCTGCATTTTTTTTGGTAAGATAATTCATTTTGCTACAGGTCGGTGAGGACACCGACCTTGGAGAGTCCAACGTAATTTACTATTTCAAAGAACTTGTTATTCAAAACTTTTAATCAAATTGTATTTCAAAATTTAAATGTTGAAATGGATAGTAAGATACCGATCACGGAAACAGATACAACAGTTGGTTACTTGTTAGGTGAGAGTAAAAAACATGAAGTGCTTAAAGATACTGCCATGCTTAAAAGGCTTAATGATATTGCAGGCTTTCCCGATGAAGATAAAAAGCATATCCTTTATACGCTGGATGCTCTTATCAAAAATGTAAAACTTAAAGCGATTTAAAACAAAAGCCCGGCAGTGCCGGGCTTTATGTTTATTCAATTATTTTTCTTCACTTGTACCATGCATTATTCCAGCCTTTCGGAAGAATTTTTTTATTAAACCAAACTTTTGGTTGCAAATATCACCTACGATAATTTTATCAGAACTTACTGTTGTCTTTTCACATTCAAAACAAATTTCAATATACTCAAACGTTTGCCCATTCTTATCAATAAACAGTATTGCATTCCTGGGTTCGTAACAACTCATTTCGCTTTCTCTCAAAACAGGGCCACGGAAGCCTACGTTATATAAAATGTCTGTCAATGTATCAACTTCAGTAATACTCAATGTCCTTACCTCATAGAGTTTGGAATAACAAATTGTATCGTTTAGTTTAGGCAGTTCAGAAAATTTATCGCCATTTACTTTATCAAGTTCCTGTAAGAATGAAACAAGCTTTATTTGGGATGCCTTATTGAATGGATAATTTTTAAGCCGTGATGTAAAATTTTTATTTTGCCTGTGAATGCAATCATGGTTCTTTTTCTCTGCCTCCATTTGTTTTTTAGTTGGAATACCAGGCGGTATAGTATCATTCATATTTTTTTGCCCCGATACTATACCAGAAAAAAACAATGCTCCGATTATCAAAAATTTACTTTTCATTATTTTACTAATTGTACTGCTGGTAAATGGTCTGCTCTGTTAATAATAATATCACGGTAGGATTTGTTACCATTTCCCGTTATCCATCTTGTATTGTTATCTTGGGATAAATGAAGGTTGTCTAATGCCAGCACCTTACTTGTTTTATACAATTCAATTCTTGAATAATCAGTTGGTAAAAAGACATTTGCTTTATTGCCGAATAGGGTATTTAATCCACTTAACATTTCCCTTCCTTCGGCGCCTTTTCCAGCAAAACAGGCTATAAAAATAATATTCCCGTTTTTACTTATTTTATCGCCGATTTTAGAAACACTTCCAATCAAATCATTTGATGCAGTATTGTTTTTCGATTTGTCAGTATTGTAGTTTGTCATCTCAGAAGCTGTTACCTGGTCATCATCATCATTTTCTCCCTTTGGTTTATTTTCAAACATAGCTTCTGAACTTGACCCGTGTGTATTAATCGCAACGTTGTCTAAAGAACTATTAGCAAAAGAACTTAACATTCCAATACCATCTTTTAAAGAGCCTATACTGAACACTGCCCATTTTTTATAATAGTCAGGATCTTTTTTATAATTTGCTTTTTCTCTATTTTTCTCGCCACCCCTTACATCAATAAAAGCATTCTTCTTTTTATTCGTTAATAATGAGAAAGCACTTTTTGCATCATCACCTGTAAACCGCCAACCGCCTGCTATCTCTTCTACATCTAAGCCAAAAGGATCCATAACATTCATTGGATTATTAACGCAATAGTTATAAGGACTGTAACTATGGTATTTATCTGCCAATGGGTAAATTGTAAACCACCTTCCTATTTGTGGGTCTTGCATTCTAAATCCAAAGTCATTAAGTTCAAGTCCGCTTCCATCACTGAACTCATTACTTTGTTTTTCCTTTCCGTTATATTGATTTTTATTTGTGAGAGTGCCAGCGGCCTTACTACTTATCCCTTGCATGACCAACCCGAACCGATAATAATGCGTCTCTTCTAATATAGCCCCAGCTTTGTGCTCTACAATTAAATCATCAAAATATACATTACCCTTACTCTCGTTACTGACGTAAACATAAAGATAACCGTTTTTCGTTATTGTAATATCATTCCCATTAT
>JBGSMI010000008.1:0-161933 GCA_041740215.1 Ferruginibacter sp. | reverse complement strand
GCCCCCCCACCCCCCGAAGGGGGGATTTAGGACAGGTGCCTGATATTGGCAATTTCGGCCCCCCCACCCCCCGAAGGGGGGATTTAGGACAGGTGCCTGATATTGGCAATTTCTTATCCTTGATACAGGAGTTGGATGCTGCCCCGGGGCCGGAGCGTTACCGTATTTCATCTATTGAGCCCAATTTACTTTCCAATGAAATCATTGCGTTTGTAAGTACCAGTAAGAAGTTTATGCCGCATTTTCACATTCCTTTGCAAAGCGGAAGCAATCAGATTCTGGGGTTGATGAGGCGGCGGTATAAAAAAGAATTGTATGCTGAACGGGTAGCGTTGATTAAAAAACTGATGCCGCATTGTTGTATCGGTGTGGATGTGATTGTGGGTTTTCCCGGCGAAACGGATGAACAGTTTAATGAGACTTTTGATTTTTTACATAACCTTGACATTTCTTACTTACACGTATTTACCTATTCTGAAAGGGCAAACACGCTAGCTGCAAGTATGAAGCCAGTGGTACCAATACATACGAGGAATGAGCGAAATAAAGTGCTGCGCAATTTGAGTTACCAAAAAATGCAATATTTCAATGCGCAGCACGTTGGTAAAACAAGAAATGTTTTGTTTGAAATGCACAACAAAAATGGTATGATGGAAGGGTATACCGATAACTATATTAAAATCACAACTCCCTTCAAAAAAGAATGGGAAAACAATATTTTATTATGGACAATTTAAACGAAGAACATTTTAGCAAGTACCAGGTCACCATTCATTTTGAAATGGATGATGCGTTTATGAGCCTGGTACCAGATCACCGGAAAATTGTAGATCACCTGATTGACAAAGGAATTATGGACTACTATTCTGTGAGCATGGAAACACAACGATGCTGGATGATCATCAATGCAACCACTAAAAAAGAAGTAGAAGAATACCTGCTTACAACTCCTTTACATAAATACTGGACCATTGAGATAGATGAATTGTTTGTATACGACTCGCAAACCTATCGGTTACCAGCATTGCAATTGAATTAAAAATTAGCAAGTTTGCCTACCCTGATTACACCCAAAAGAAGCTCTTTATAACCAGCCAAAAGTATCCCTGGCAAAAAGTTATCTGATTGTTTTTGAATACGCTTCCGTCTTTTTCTTATCACCTCCATTTTTTTAATTCCTTTAAATACAAAAAATGATTTTCATAGAAATACCTTTCAGAAAGAATCATCAGGTATTTTCTTTTTGACTGAGCACATAAATAATTCCACAAAAAAGTTGCTAAACCTTTCCTGCTATTTGTTTGATGAAGGCGTAAAAAAAGTGGCTTTCTGAATTATTGCAATCCGCATTTTATAGACGAACCTTTGCAGCCATTCCAATACCTATGTAAACAGTCTCTGTAGAAATATTTGGATTAAAGCGTAACTCAGGTTCCAGGAAAAACTGATCGTTTATGTGAATCCTTTTACTCACTTTTGTAAGCACCCCAACAGCAATTGCCGGACTTACCGAATAGTTGTTTACTGTCAAGCCTGCCGTGCCCGATTTCTGTTTCCATCCGGCAAAACAATCAAAACTGGCACCAATAGAAAAATTAAAAAAACGGGAATAATATTTATACAACAAAGGGATGGAGACGTATCGTTCAGCGACCGAATAATTAAACATATCGGTGTTTGTTATTACAAACCAATCCCTTTTGTGTGAACGGTAATATATACCAGTTTCTATCCCGCTATGTTTTGTAAATTGTCTTTCCAGCGTAATTCCGCCACCGGCAACCACAACACTGCCATATATTAATTCCACTGTCGGATTTACGCCAACATACGTATTCCCTTGCGAAAAAGAATCGGCAGTCGTCAAAAGCGTCAACAAAAAAAGTAATTGAATTCTTCCTGAGAAAACAAGTTTCATAAGTGCATAGATTTGGAATGATTTTTATATCCTAAAAATGTATCAGCAATTATATGAACTTTCGGATCATTTAACTCAATACCAACATAGACAGCTTGTTTTATAAAAGCACAGCAGTCCGCTGTCAGTTTTGAAACCTGCAACGCATTTAAATTACGACCACAAAATATCCCATTGGAAAGATAGAGAAACTTATGAGGTTTTAAAAACGTCATAGGTTTAGGTTACCGTTAAAAATAGCTCAAATTGGTTTTAGGCGATAACGTTAGCAATGTTTCGTACATCAGTTGTATGGTGTTCTCTACATCACTTTTATGCAACATTTCAACTGTTGTATGCATGTAACGGAGCGGAATTGAAATCAATACTGATGGACAACCATCATTGGCGTAAGCGAAGGAATCGGTATCAGTGCCTGTACTTCTGCTAACAGCATGTAACTGCACATCAATTTTATTTTTAGCCGCCACATCCTGTACAATATCCAACAATTTATTGTGTACCGCCGGGCCAAATGTTAGCGAAGGTCCTTTGCCACAAACGGTATCGCCCTGTATCAATTTATTGATCATTGGAGTAGATGTGTCGTGTGTAACATCTGTAATGATTGCAATATCCGGCTTAATTCTGCGGGCAATCATTTCTGCACCACGTAAACCAATTTCTTCCTGCACCGCATTTACCACGTATAAAGCAAATGGTAACTTCTTTTTATTTAGTTTCAGTAAACGGGCTACTTCCGCAATCATAAAACCACCAACCCTATTGTCGAAAGCACGGCCAATCAAATAGTCATAGGCCAGTTCTTCGTAGTCAGCATTGTAAGTAACAACGGCCCCGATATGCACTCCCAACGCTTCTACTTCTTTCTTTGTTCTGGCACCACAATCCAAAAACAGGTTTTCTACTTTTGGCTGGGTTTCTTTTTCTCCATTACCCATCCTGGTATGAATAGCCGGCCAGCCAAATACTGCCTTTACAACACCCTGCTTGCCGTGAATCAACACCCGCATAGACGGAGCAATCTGGTGATCTACGCCGCCATTGCGCTTCAGATAAATCAATCCTTCCGGAGTGATATAATTTACAAACCAACTGATTTCATCTGCATGTGCCTCAATCACTACTTTAAAAGGCGCTGTGGGATTTATAACGGCTACGGCTGTCCCGTAAGGATCGGTAAAGAAAGAATCGGTGTAAGGTTTCACATAATCCAACCACATTTTTTGTCCGCTGCTCTCAAACCCAACTGGAGATGGATTGTTGATATAATTCTTTAAAAACGTGTACGACTCATTTGAAAGGATACTTTTAAATGTTTTCCCTTTTGATTCTTTTGATTTTGCTTTGTTTGCTTTTGCCATGGATTTTTATTTTTTGTAAAATTAACTAAGTAATGCGATTGTTATCAAGATGCTTTTACTCCCATGAACTATGTATTTTGAACAATCAACGCAGCCAACACTGTCAACAATGCTGATAAAAACATTAGCCCATCTACCAGAAAATAATAAAAAAAATAGCCTCTTTTCTTAAATGAACTAACGTAAACAAAAATAGTCATTAGCCCTGCTACCATCAACGCAATTACCAGGGCCAAACTAACCTGATGTGCCAACATAAAATAACTGGTAAGCATGTAACCTATGAAGATAAAGCCAATCAGGTAATGCAGTACAACCGGTTTTATTGCGGTTGCCAGACTTTGCAAGCCTCGCAGCTTGTCAACTGCGGCATCTCTTTTATCAAAAATGATGCAAAGCATGAGCATAAACAGAAAGCGGCTTATAAAAATCAACAGTGCAGTATGCCCCATTGATAAAATGGAAATTTGCAGCGGAACCATAGTTGTGACTATCGTCCAGGCCAACGCAAGGATAATCGTTTTTAACATGCCGATTTTCAACAAAGAATGCAACCTGCTAAAAGGCGTAACCGGCAGACTGTAAACGGCCAGCAACAGGGATGCAATCACCAAATTATACATAAAGAGGTGTAAGTGCGCAAGGCAGTAAAGCATACCTGTAAGGGCAGCAATCAACACTACATAGGAGCTAATGCGCTTTTTAAAAAACAAGCGAAATGTTATATGCCGGTTGAAGGAATAGCTACTTAAAATCCAGTAAGCATTATAGCCACCTAAAGCTGCAAAAAAAATAAGTGCAAGCAGGTATTCATCTGTTGGAAGTGATAATAGTTGAAGGGTTTGCAAACTAAGTGCTGCTGCACAGAAGGCAACAAAAATGGAATGCGATAGTATAAAATGAAAAATCCATTTCATTTGTATTTGCAGCTATAATCTAAATGAAAACCTATAACAAACCTTGACCATCTTTTGTAGATCTATCTGAATACTACAATGGTTTCTGAACGTACAGTATCACTTTTATTGTTTGCCTTATCTTTCAACATAAAACGAAAATAACAGGTATCATTAAAGTTGCACCTTGATGCGATGGTAGTAAAAGGCGGATTATTAATTCCATTGGCATAAGAAACCAATATATCGGATTTTAAGTTTTTAGTGGTCACGAAATCGGGAATAGGTACTCTTTCAGAAAAATTACTGGCGCCACAATTTAAACTCACCTTTTGCACATACATCGTATCTACTACATCACCTTCTGCATCAGTAAACGATAAAGAGAACTGTATAACCTGGTTGCGGGATAACCGGTCGGTGTTGACTGATTTATAGGTAAGTTGAGGAGTAGTTGAAAATTTATCTTTGGTACAGCCCAAAAAACTCAAACTTACTATGGCTATTAAAATTGTGTTACGCATCTTTGTATATTATTTTTCAAATTTACTGATAGAAATTGAATCCATCTGTTAAAAATATTGACCTGCAGGATAAAATACTTGCTGCCAACAACGAAAATTTCAATTCGCTTGCCTTGGAGCTTTTTCAATTTCAGTATGAAAATAATGAGCTGTACCGAAAATATTGCGAGTCGTTGAAAACTGATCCAAAAAAAATAACTGGTACCAAACAAATTCCATTTTTACCCATTCAATTTTTCAAATCACACCGGGTAAGCACTACTTTGTTTGAAGCCGAAGTTGTGTTCGAAAGCAGCGGTACCACCCACACCGTCAACAGTAAACATTTTGTAAAAGATACCAGCTTGTATCAAAAAAGCTTTAATGAAACTTTTCGTTTATTTTATGGTGATCCTGCCGAATGGTGTATCATTGGTTTGCTCCCCTCCTATTTGGAAAGAAATAATTCTTCGCTGATAATGATGACGGATAGCCTGGTTCAACAAAGCATGCACGCACAAAGCGGATTTTATTTAAATGAATGGGAACAATTGTATACCACTTTACGCTCTTTGGAAAAGCAGCAACAAAAAACGCTGCTGATCGGTGTAACGTTTGCCTTGCTTGATTTTGCAGAAAGGTATCCCATGCCCTTACAATACACATCTATTATGGAAACCGGCGGAATGAAGGGACGCCGGATAGAAATAACACGGCAACAGGTACACGAAATTTTATGCAATAGTTTTCAACTAAAAAATATTCAATCCGAATATGGTATGACGGAACTGCTGAGCCAGGCCTATTCTTATGGATCGGGCATTTTCAATTGTCCGCCCTGGATGAAAGTTTTACTGAGGGAAGAAGATGATCCGTTTACATTACACGCAGCAGCTCCAACCGGCATACTCAGTGGAGCCATCAATGTGATCGACCTGGCAAATATCTATTCCTGCTCATTTATAGCAACAGAAGATGCGGGCAAACTTTATCCGGATCAAAGTTTTGAAATTTTAGGCAGACTCGACAATTCTGATATCCGTGGCTGCAGTCTATTGGCACTATAAAGTCAATCATCACTTTAAAATTGACCATAAAAAAAGCGGTTCCGGAAAACCAGAACCGCAAAACATCAAACTAAAACCAGAAAACTATTTTGGAAGCAATACATGGTCAACCACATGTATCACGCCATTGCTCTGATTCACATCTTTAATTGTAACAAGCGCTACACCTCCACTTTCATCAGTAATAGAAACCATCTTGCCTTTCATTCCCAATGTAAGGTTTCCGCCAGCTACTGTTTTAACCACTGCTTTTCCGCTGCCTGCTTTAATCAGCTTTACAATTTCGGCAGCACTTAGCTTACCTGCTACTACATGATAGGTTAAAACTGCTGTAAGGGTTGCTTTGTTTTCTGCTTTCAAAAGGTTATCAACTGTGCCGGCAGGTAGCATATTAAATGCAGCATTGGTAGGGGCAAATACGGTGAAAGGTCCTGCACTTTGTAAGGTTTCTACAAGTCCGGCGGCTTTTACTGCAGCAACGAGGGTTGTATGATCTTTACTGTTTACAGCATTTGACACGATGTCTTTAGAAGGATACATTGGAGCTCCGCCAACCTCCACTGTTTTTTCTTTTGACATGTTATCCATCTGAGCAAAAGAAGTAGTTGTAACCAGAATAGCAGTTGCTAGGATCATCATTGTTTTAAAATTTTTCATCTACTTTAATTTTATTTTTTTTTAAATTGATTTCATTCATCTACGATAGATGATAAACAATGGATTGATTTTTTTTGAAAAATAAAATCAATGAAAAAACTTTGATTTTTAAAAGTAGCTGACGAATTATTCGGAATAAAATGGCCTATTAAAAATATTTCAAGAACCCGGATAATCAATTCCATAAAACAACAATGCCGGAAATAAAATCCGGCATTTTTTACTGACTATATTTTTTGTTCATCTACATTTTACCCATTACAAACATTGGACCTTGTGGGGTTAGGTTTCCTTTTTCGGGTTCAAGCGTTACGGCAAAGGCTTCTACCTTACCAAAAGTTTTCATTTTTTGTATCCGGTATCTATCTCCTTTTTTTGAAGTTAAAATCATTCCGCCGTCCACTGGTTTACCATCTACAATTCCCCATAACTGGTATTGTTTTCCTGCTGGGGCATCTGGCAGATTACTGGGGTCAATAAACACTTCACCAGTATTTTGCATCCAAAATATTTTTGCTGCTGCATCCGGCGCAGCTTCCAGTCCCTTTAATGATACCGGCATGCTATATTTACTTTGCACAATATCCATATCTGCCGCCATTACGATGTTTTTCTGCTGTATGCTGTCGAATGTCTGCCTTAAAGCAACCAGATTTAAATCAGCGTGGTTAAATTTGTTATAAGTAAAAACATTCAGTGCAATGCTGCCAATTAATAATAGGACAGCGGCAGCAGCTACCATTTTCCAATAAGGATACCTGCCAATTTGTTGAAATTCGTTTTCAGCATCCGGCTGGATGGGAATTACTTTCCCGCCTTCGTTCGTGTTGATGCGGGCAAATATTTTTTCTTTTACAGCTGCAGAAGGAGCCATTGCCCGGGCAAAAGCATAGGATTCAAACCCATCCACAATCTCTTTCAATTCTTTTGCAACTTCAGGATACGCGGCTACCCATTCTTCTACTTGCCGGGTTTCCGTTTCCGAAGCAATTCCTGCAGCATAAAGCTCCAACAAACCTGATGATATGATATCTTGTATTTCCAATTTTATGTATATTTCAAGATTTTTCTTAATTCCAGTATGGCCGTCCGCATTCTTGTTTTAACAGTACCAAGCGGTACGCCTATTTCTTTTGATATTTCTTCTTGTGTAAACCCACCAAAATAGGCCAGATCAATTACCCTTTGCTGGTCTGGCTTCAAATTTCCCAACTGTTTTCGAATACCCATTGCATCAAATTTATCAATTCCCGTTCCGGCATCCTTCAGATTATTTACGGAATTTTCATCACCAGAGATTTTACTTTGCTTCTTGTATCCTTTACTCCGTAAGGTATCGATGGTTAAATTGCGGGTAAGATTCATCATCCAGGTAAACAACCGGCCTTTTGCCGGATCATAACTTGAAAAATTATTCCAAATCTTTAAAAATGCTTCCTGTAAAATATCTTCTGACAACGCTTTTTCCTCCACCAACCTGAAAATTACTCCGTTTAACGCCGGGGCATAATTATCATACAGGTAAGAAAATGCTTGCTGGTCCTGCCGCTGAAGCAGTAGCACCAGTTCCTCTTCATCGTATTTTTGTATTACTTCCAAAATATATCTTTGATTAAGGTCCCGAAAATAAAGATTTTTAAAATACCTTCCGTCAAAACATTCAATATCGTAAAATGTTGATCAAAGCCATTCCTGTTTTGCCGGTCGCCGATATGAGGGCAACAATTGATTTTTATGAAGCAAAACTTGGTTTTACCGGGTTAAATTATGGCAGCTATGGTGTGTTAAAATTAAAAACAACTGAGATACATCTGGTGATGAAAACCCTAAAGACAAGCCATTTACTTTCCGGATGCCTCATCATGGTTGAAAATATCGAAGACTTTTATACCAGTTTATGTGCCAAAGGATTGATAGAATTAAAAAACAAATTGACTGAAAAACCCTGGGGAACCAAAGAATTTACTATTGCAGACAATAACAATAACCTGATTCGCTTCGCAGAAAAACGCTAAACTTCATGAGCAATATTATCATTCGATCAATTGAACCATCCGACAATAAAACGTTGGCAATTATCATCAGAAATGCACTAACAGAATTCAATGCCAATAGGCCTGGTACGGTATATTTTGATGAAAGCACCGATCACTTATATGAACTATTTACAATGGGAAATGGTATTTACAAGGTGATTCTTATGAAAAATGAAATTGTGGGTGGAGGAGGCATATTTCCAACGGCTGGCCTGAATGCGGACACCTGTGAGCTGGTAAAAATGTACCTGGCACCAGTGGCAAGGGGCAAAGGATTGGGGAAAATACTGATGCAGGAATGTTTGAACAGTGCTCAAAAAGCTGGCTATAAAAAAGTGTATTTGGAAACAATGCCTGAACTGGTATTTGCTGTGCCGATGTATGAAAAATTTGGATTTAACTATTTAAAAGGGCCATTAGGAAACAGTGGTCACAATGGGTGCGACATTTGGATGCTAAAAGAATTATAAAGGCAGTCTACTCATTTTACTACAAACACCTCGTACACCGGACTAAATAAATACATTTTACCTGTTGCAATTTCCAAACATTTAATTCGTTTACGCACCTTTTCAACTTTTTTAAATTCACGTCCGCCTTTTATTTTAAAGATGGTATTGGGTGGCAAAGATTCAATCAGGCTCATACCTTCCTTTTTTTCATCATACAAATGCAGTACCCTCAATAATGATGTATCTGCACAACTGCTTGCGGCGGGATTTTGCAAGGTTTTCAACAACGTTTTATGAATATCCGCAGGAAACACCTTCTTTAATAAAAACTGCGCTAACACTTTACTGTATTCATTTTTCCACTCAGGGCCATGCGCCTGCACCCGATGACCAAAACGCTCATAGGTAAACAAGTGAGCAAGTTCATGTAGCAACGTGATAAGAAAGGAATAGGGATTCAAGTTACCATTCACGCTGATGCGGTGGTTTTTATCAGCGAAAGAATTGCGGTAATCACCCAACACCGATTTTCGTTCACGTGTGATGGTAAGTTGAACCTTATAATGAAGCAGATAGTGAGATACTTCCTCAAAACATCCTTCGGGCAGGTATTGTTTTAATTGGTGTAAAGGCGCCTCCTGCTTAGCCATTTTTCTGCTTATTCAGTTTGGTTATTACTGCCACTTCCACACCAAGATACAGCAGATATAGAAACATAGCTGCAAATACAGATACTTTACTCACATTATTACCTGCCGCCAGTCTGTAAACTATTACCGCAGCAACCACCACCCCCATTTTTATTAACATTCCTGCCATCACACTTCTAACAAATACATTTGGATTACTATTGTTTAATGCCCTTTTTTGCATAAAAAAAGCCAGCATACTGATTAGGAAAAAAAGTATGTTGGCAACAATTAAAACACCGTAATCTAAGCCCCATTTTGCCAGTAACCCTTTGGCAATACTAAGCGATGCATTGAATAGAATAAAAATAACAACAAGCGGAACAATTATTTTCTTTTGTGGATTCATGTGCCCGCAAAGATATTTTAAAGATTACTGATTCACAACATTCTTCACCAGTTCTTTATTGAGCTCTACTACATTGGCACCTGTGTGACAGCGACCGGTAAAACTAGCACTTGGTTCTACCTGTAATTTGCCGGCAAAAATATCGCCCTTCACATCACATTTGCCCAACAGTTGTAGCAATTCTTTGATTCTAATTTGCCCCGTAACCTTACCGAGAATATCCGCCTGGTCACCGTGGATATCTCCTTCCACAACGCCATCTGGTCCGATAAAAATTTTAGCTTTTGCGAAGAGGTTGCCATTTAATACACCGTCTATACGAATATCACCATCACTTTTGATGTCTCCACTGATAATCGTTCCTGTACCAATAATGGTAGTTCCCCCGGTTGGCATGTCGCCTGAAGTAGATTTCGATTTGGAATTGAACATAGGAAAAGGTTTTAGAATATGAATATAGGAAAAAAGAGAAATTATTGAGTATTATGAAAGATTAATTATTCGTTGCTGCTATTAATTTTGGGCAAATCCAGTTTATTGGTGTCCAAAACTGGTACTTTGCCCTGCAATACTTTTTTAATATCATCAAAATATTGCTGTTTGTATTTTAGCGCACTTTCCATCGAATCGGTGCGAATTTTCAACTGCCTGAATTCTTTAACTTGTTGTGCATCTCCATACCCCACCCCGGGAAGGTAGTATTTGATCGGCGTAAACACGATCAATGCAACGGTTAACACAGTTAATAAAACAAATACACTGCTAAGCACGATATACACACTCAAACGACTTAGGCGGAACTTAACCACTTCCTCATAAGTATCCTCATTCATTACCACCAGGCGGTAACGATTTCTTAAACGTTTTAGTGTGCTATTGGCATCAATTTTGGCCATACTTTTTTATTGGATGTTAAAAATAAGGAACCTTCCGCCATTATCCCTGCTAATTGGCAAAAATAACCGATATTTAACCGCTCTATTTAATCATTTATTACATGTTGAAAAGGATTTTTTTACCGGCTTTATTTTTATCTGTTACCGCCCTCTTTTTGAATGCAGTTATGGCCCAGGCTCCCACCTGGACAATTGATTTGCTGGGTAAAGAAAAAAAGCCTGAAAAATTTGAGAACAGGAAATTAGGGTCCGAAAAAATGGCGGATAAGAAGTTTACTTTCGTAAGACATTTTTTTCAAAATACTTTTACACATTACAATTATTACTACAATGCCAATAACAAGATCAACAGTGTTATTGAAAGAGCAAAAGCAGCTCAAAAAGATGACTATACAAAACTGCTTCCCTACTATCCCTACACGTTAGAGAATACGGCAACGCAAAAATCAGAATTGGATTCGGTGATATTTAAAGCAACAGCCGGTATTTTGTTACACGATTTAAGAAATGATTGGGTTGATAATATGTATTTGTTGATGGGTAAGGCTTTTTATCTTAGAAAAGATTTTGATTCCGCAGCAGCAACTTTTCAGTTTATACAATTCAATCTTTTTCCCAGAAATAAAAATGAGGATGACAGCAGGATTGTTGGAACTTCTGATGCCTCCAGCAACGGCATGATCAGCATTGCCAACAAAGAAAAACGCAATATCTTTCAAAAAGCGATCGCCCAGCCGCCGAGTAGAAACGATGCCTTGATCTGGCTGGCACGTACTTTAATTGAACAAAATGAATTGGGAGAATCAGCAGGCTTAATGAACACGTTGCAGTTGGATCCCAATCTGCCAGCCAGGCTACACAACGATTTGGATGATGTAAATGCCTATTGGTTTTACAAACAGGATATATTTGATAGTTCGGCCAATTACCTTGAAAAAGCGCTGAGTTTTGCTGATAATAAACAGGACTTATCCAGGTCCGAGTTTTTGCTGGCCCAGTTGTATGAAATGACCAACCAGTTTGAAAAAGCGACTACTTATTACCAAAAAGTATCTGCTCACACCGTAGATCCGCTGATGGATATTCATGCCAGGTTAAATAATGCTAAAATGTTGAAGGGTTCTAATCCTGAGGAGTTGACCAATAGCATCAATAACCTGGTAAAAATGGCTAAGAAAGATAAGTTTGAATCGTACCGTGACATTATATTTTACTATGCAGGTGAACTTGCACTTCAAAAACCAGACAGCAACGCAGCTATTGTTTACTTGAACCAAAGTCTTCAATACAACGAATCAAATATCAGTTATAAAAACAAAAGTTTTTTACAACTTGCCGACATCGCTTATAACCAAAAACAATATAAAAAAGCATTCGCACTGTACGACAGCCTTCAATCCGGAGACACATCCCTTAATGACCAGCTAGCAATTATTCAGGCAAGAAGAAACGGGCTTTCAAAAATTGTAGAAAAAATTATCATCATCGAACGAGAAGACAGTTTGCAGGCGATTGCCTCATTGACGCCGGCAGCACGGGAAACTTTTGTAAAAAAATTAGTAAAAAAATTGCGGAAGGAAAAGGGATTTAAAGAAGAAGATAACAATGCAGGTGGTGCCATGATCGGTTTTGACAATCCATTGGATACTAAAAACGATGCACCAGTAGATATGTTTGCATCCGGTACAAAAGGTGAGTGGTATTTCTACAATGCGTCCTTAAAATCGAAAGGATTTACTGAATTTAAAAGAAAATGGGGCGCACGTAAAAATGTAGATAACTGGGCCAGAAAAAGCGCCGCAGAAATGAATAAAGATAATGTAATCAATCCGGGGATTGGGAGCGATACCGGACCAGACGATCTGGATAAACCTGCCGATCCCGGTACCGGAAATAAAGACAACGAAAAAAACGCTGCTTCAGGAAAATCAGTAAGTAACCCTTCGGCTATTCAACAGCCGGACGACATCAGCTACGAAGGGTTAATGGCCAATCTGCCCTTGACGATAGAAAAGCTAACTATCAGTAATTCCCTGGTTGCGATAAATTTGTTTGAACTGGCTCAACTTTACCAGAAAGATTTGGAAGATTATCAACAGGCTATCGTAACCTACGATCAATCTTTGCTGCGATACCCCGATTCGCTGTATAATGGCGAACTTTACCTTGGGTTGTATTTTTGTTATACCAAATTGGGCTTTGCTGATAAAGCGGCGCAGTATAAAAAGCTGATTAACAAAAGCTTTGCAGGCAGCCGTTCTGAAATGATGATAAACAATCCTTCAGCTATGAATCCAACAGCACAAAATGCGGAGGGAACCAAACGATACGAATCGATTTACAACTTGTTTATTGAGGGTGATTTTGCACAGGCTTTTGCTGAAAAGAAAAAAGCAGATAGCATCTATGGCACTAATTTCTGGAGTCCTCAACTATTGTATATCGAAGCAGTTTACCATATTAAACAGCGGGAAGATAGTGTTGCAATAGGAGTACTCAATAACATTGTAAGTTTATATCCCGATGCAAAGCTGGCTCCCAAGGCTACCCGTATGGTAGATGTGTTGAAGAGAAGAAAAGAAATTGAAGAGTACCTGAGCAAGTTGGAAATAACCAGGTTAAAGGATGATGAAGTGATAGAAATAGAAGTAGAAAGGAAAAGGATGATTCGAAATGATTCGAACCTGATTAAATCGCCGGAGCGTTTTATAGATACTGTAAAAAGAGAAATGAAACCTGTATTACCACCAATAAATGACAAGATAAAACTTGCCGAACAACCCGTCATAATAAAAGATACCGTAAAACTTGCCGAACAACCCATCGTGAAAAAAGATGCGGTAAAACTGGTTGAAAAGCCGGTACTGATAAAAGACACCGTCAAATCAGTTGCTCCGCAGGTGATAGTACCTAAGGCAAAAGACAGCGTGGTAAAAGCAGCTACAATTTATTCTAACGGGCCCTTTACATTAAATACAACGGCGCCGCAAAATGTGATTATGATATTGGATAAAGTGGATGGTACTTATGTAAATGAATCAATAAATGCATTTACCCGCTACCTTGGCGAAAGCTTCAGGGGGCAGCCGATTACACTTACCCGGGATGCAATTGATAAAGACAAGAGTTTGTTAGTATTTACTTCCTTTGCAGATGCGGCAGCAGCCTACGGTTTTTTATTAAAAGTAAAACGTGCAGCCCCGGATGAAGTATCATGGTTACCTGCAAACAAATATTCATTTTACCTGATCAGCGATGAAAATCTGCAATTATTAAAAACAAATAAAGATATTGCGGCTTATATCGGTTTATTAAATAAAGTTTTCCCAGGTACTTTTTAGCAGGAAGGCTGGCCGAATGGATGCAATTGCAAAATGGTTTAAGTATTTAATTGCTGAATTTATTAAGGTAAGGAGTTAATTGTTAAGCTGATTGAAGATTGGTATTTGTTGGGTAGTGATTATTGCTAATTACGGAAGATAGGACGGGCTTTTATAAATGGCAATAGATTTCAACATCCAAAACTCATAATGAAGCCGAGGGGAAAAACAAAAAAATCTCAGCAATTACACAATATAGCAGTGAAACAATATTACAGCCGAACAATTTGAAAGAGGAACTCTGTAACAACGTAACAGTACAGCAATGTGACGGCCTGTTGTTATCTGCCAAATAATAAATAACTACAACATAGAACCACAACCAACCAGACGGCATGAAAAATAAAAAAGCGAACAAGACAATGAAAACATCAGTTAAAATTTTATGGAGGGTATTTTTTGGAGGATTAATATTTGTTCTGCTGATTTTTACGATGGCGAATTTTGGTGCGTTTGGAAAAATGCCATCGCTGGAAGATCTGGAAAATCCGGAAGCAGATTTGGCCAGTGAAGTTTACACAAGCGATGGAAAAATGATGGGGAAATATTATGCAGAAAACCGGAGCGAAATAAAATACAACCAGATATCTCCCAACATCATTCATGCACTGATAGCCACGGAAGACCAGAATTTTTACGACCATTCGGGCATAGATGCAAGAGCAGTAGCCAGGGCCGTAATAAAGCTGGGAACTGCAGGAGGCGGTAGCCCGATTACCCAACAATTGGCTAAAATGATGCTGGGCCAGGGAGGAGGAAATGTAGTAAACAGGGGTCTTGAAAAAATAAAAGAATGGATCATTGCCGTGAAGCTGGAACGCAACTTTACAAAAGAAGAAATCATTACACTTTATCTTAACAGAGCTCCATGGGGTAATAATTATGGCATTAGAAATGCATCTAAAGCTTATTTTCAAAAAGAACCAGCGGAATTACGGATAGAGGAAGCTGCGGTTTTGGTAGGGATGCTAAAGGGATTTATTTACGAACCCATCCGTCATCCGGTGGCAGCTTTAAACAGGAGGAATACAGTGATTGAAAGAATGGTAGATTGTAAGCAGCAGTATTTAACTGTGCCACAAGCTGCCAAACTGAAGGCGAAGCCCCTCATCACCAACTTTAAAAAGGCGGATGACAATGTAGGCATTGCTCCTTATTTCCGCACAGCACTGGCTGAAAAAATGAAGGTGTGGTGTAAAGCGCACACCAATCCAAAGACAGGTGAAAATTATGATTTGTTACGAGATGGTTTAAAGATATACACTACCATTGACTCCAAAATGCAGCAATATGCAGAAGAGTCTGTTGTGCAGCACATGCCAGTTATTCAAAAGAAATTAAATAGCCTTTTAAAGAATAATGGCGACCGGATGTGGAAGAGCAGAGAAAACATCATTACAAATGCCATGAAAAACAGCGAACGCTGGAAGGCCATGACAGAGGAGGAGATAAAACCTGAAGACATCCGGAAATCATTTTTAGTGCCCGTAAAAATGAAAGTATTTGCGTGGAATGCCAAGCGGGAATTAGATACGGTGATGACGCCAAGGGATTCTATCAAATACCACAAACAGTTGATGCAGACTTCTTTTGTAGCCATGGATCCTAAAACGGGAGAAGTCAAATGCTGGGTTGGAGGCATCGACTTTAAATGGTTTAAATATGATCATGTAACAGCCAGCAGGCAGGTTGGTTCTACCATTAAGCCATTGATTTATGCATTGGCAGTGCAGGATGCAGGCTACACGCCTTCGACCATGATAGATGGCGGCGCCGTTCAGTACGGAAAAGAAATGAAGACCTTTCAGGGCGGTGGCGGCACACTTGCCAATTGCCTGGCCTATTCAAAAAATACCGCTTCTGTAAGAATGACAAACATGCTGGGGGTAAGCCGAATCATTGAATTTGCAAAGAATGCCGGCATCACAGCCAAACTGCCACCATACACGTCACTGGCATTGGGTGCTGCTGAAATCCCCCTTTTACAAATGTTGCAATCATATACTATGTTCCCAAACAAAGGCTATAATACAGAGCCTGTTTTTGTTAGCAGAATCGAAGATAAGAATGGTAATGTGCTAGAGGATTTTACTCAGGTTAACAGCAAACAATTGCTTAGCGAACAAGACGCATATACCATGGTGAAACTGATGCAGGGCGTGGTAGAAATTGGTACCGGACGGGCGTTAAACAAATATGACATCCCCGCACAAAAAGCAGGTAAAACAGGTACTACAGATGACAATACAGATGGCTGGTTTATGGGATATACACCCGAATTGTTGGCTGGTACATGGGTAGGGTGCGATGATCCGTTTATAAGAATTTATGCTGGTACGAGTGGGGGTAATGAAATGGCTTTACCAAAATGGGGCATTTTTATGAAAAAAGTGTATGCAGACAAAACCCTTCCATACGGGCAGATGATGAATTTTCAGGAACCGGCAGAAATGAGCAATAACCCGATTTATGCAGATCAACGTTTTGAAAATATTGTAAACCAGGGCGATGACAACAACAGCAACCAGGGCAGCGGCGATGCAAGTGACTTTACAGATGCGCCTTTAACCGATATGGGTACGTCTGAAGTGCCCATCGAGAGCGAATTATCTCCGGCAAAACCAGATACAAACAGTAAGATAAAAGCGCAAAACACTCCTTTAAATAACAAGCCGGAGGATAAAAAAGGTGCTACTACTCCCGGAGCAATTAAACCAGATGACAAAAAAGTAGCGCCACTGCTTCCAGCAGCCAAATCAGGGGATAAAAATAAAGCAGTACCCCCAAAAAATGAAAAGCCTAAAACAAAGGCTGATAATGAATATTAGATTCGTAAAAGAGTCGACATTGACATAGTTTCGAAATAATATTAACATCTTCACCAGCGTTGAAATATGAAATAAATCGGAAATACTTTTACTTTACTCAGTGTAAAAGGTGTAAGAAAAGTGGCTAAAGGTTAATAAAAGTAGCGTAGCTCCAGCGACAATTCCCTATCAGATTAGAAAAATAATTGCCTGCTTACCAGAAACAGAATGCTTCGTTGATAAATCGTTTATTGGCAAAAATTTTATACGCAAAAATCCCCCGGACTGTTCGGGGGATTTTTTTCAATACTATTCGTTCTAAAAGAAAGAAACCGGAATATTTTCACTGCGGGATCTGAAATCAACTTTTATCATTCCTACATTATCTCATCAAATACATTTTACCATATCCCTTATTAAAGAACTGATCGGTTTTTTCACCATCAGACTTATACTTGTCTAGTGATTTACCGTTGAGATTGGTTAATACCCTGTAGAGATAAACACCATTGGCCAGCTTTTGACCATACATATCTGTACCATCCCATTTAAATTCTGTAATGTTGCGGCCAATATGAATATCACCTAACTCTGCTTTGGTGATTTCTCTTACAATTTTACCGGTAATGGTTAATATTTGAATACGCATATTCTGCGGCACTTCACTGCCCGTTAATGTAAATACGAACGCAGTAGAAGTTGTAAATGGATTGGGGTAATTCAACATATTGCTAATCATTGGAATGTTGATCACATTGAAGGTTACTTTGTATTCAATGTTTCCAGCCTTATTTCCAACAAGATCTTTACCGGAAATTTTCAATTCATATTCACCATCTTCCATAAAGAATGGCGAAAATTCGATAGAGGCCGTATTATCTGCACCGGATGTGGCAGGAATGAAACGCATATTGTCGCCAAAATAATAACTGCGGTAGACATCACTGGCATCTCCCGGAAAATGCACCTGTACTCTAAGTGAAGCTGTATCACTTAATAAGAGAAAACGACTTTCATCTTTTAACTTCACCAATACCCTTGGTTTGGAAGCTACGATATCACGGTTTAAGATGTGTACCCCGTCGAATGTTACATCCAGTAATGGATTGTAATTATCTTCCTTTACGTAGAAATTTTTATACAAGAAGTTATTGAAAAGGTATTGCTCCGGCTGGTTATTATCCGGGTTTACCATCAAATACAAGGTATTAGTACCGGGATAAGCCCTTGTATCAAGACTATAGTTAACGATCAAAGTATCGCCTGCTACAAGTGCTTTCTTTTTAGGAATGGCAATCACATGAGGTGAATTGTTTCGATCGGTAATTACAAACTTAATGGTTAAGCTATCAAAAGCGACCGGACTTATGTTTTTAAAAGCCAGCTTAAAATCAATTTTTTCTCCCTGGTCCAATGTATCTTTCATATTAAACATAATATTGGGAGCCACTGCACCTTCTGGTGCATAATCGGCGTTGATTCGCCAGCGATTTAGTTGATACGGCGTTGCGAAAACATCATCATTATTTGTCATTCTAAGCTTTACAAAAGGATATTGTGCTGCATCAATAAACGCCAGACTTGTATCTTTTGCAGGACTTAAGTTGGCCAACAGGAATTGCGTGCCATTTGTTCTAATACCATATACCTGAATTTGTACTGCATCGCCGGGGCTTTGATCCAGCGATTTACCATTAAACTGGAGTGAGGTCCATTTTTTGGCAGGGCCAAATGAAGGAGACTCGATGGTTCCATTTTTGAACTTCGATGTCAGGGGAATTGTTTCCTCTAACTGCTCGCTACTATTTTGTCCAAATTTTTGATTCAGTGAAACGGAATTTACACCTTTACGAAAAACATAAACAAAAGGCAGGTTTTGACTAAAATTATCAATACTGGAAAAACCAATCGATTTTAATTTATGATAGAGCGATTTTCCTGATCCCAGAGCAACCGTGTCTTTCAGCCAATCACTTACAAAAGCTGTATTAGCCGTTAACCCTAAGTTGGTAATAGAAACAACCATACCATTGGGAATATTATCAATGAAGTCCATTGCCCTCTTTCTATATAAAGCACTATCATAAGGGAATTCAAAGAAATACCTTGATCCATCCGGATAAACATCACATACAGGCCAGCTTCCAAAACGCCCGGACCCTGCTATATTATAATTCTTCCATGGCGCAAGTGTTAAACTATCATACACCATAAATTGCAATGCTCCATATTTACAACCATAATATTCCAACTGTTCAAAATCAATTTTCACGTTAATCCTATCATACAATGTGGCAGGAAAAAGCCCCGTTTTTATGATTAAATTTCTGGAAAGATCTTTAAAATGTATTTTACGGTCGGTTCCCAAATAAATGGTACTGCCGTAAGTGCTTTTTTGATGTTGATAAAAATGCGACTGGTTAAATCCACCCGTGCTGCCCGGCAGGTAAACAAAAGAGTAGCTGTTCCATATCTGTTGATTGGGCTGTCCGTTGTTTAATGGCAGCATAGATGTTCGCCAGTAATACACAGTACTGTCTGCAAAAGTAATATTCGCAGGGGCAAACTCAATTGCGCCACCAACCCCGGATTGGTTGTATTGTTTTTTAAAAGCCGAATTAAAAAACTCGGTGGTATCCACCTCAAGTACATATTGTCGCAAACCGCTTAACGGATTGGCAGTAGTAGCAACAAACTTAATATTCTGTTGATTTACGATAGAGAAATTATATGGATAAACAGGCCGGATTTCATCTTCAAAAATGATGAAGTCTTTAGTAAAAATGTTATTGGTTTCAGAAGATTCGGTTACCTTATTATCAGCGTCGACAGTAATAATTAATTTATTCAAACCCTTATCTGTAGCCCCGTTTATTGGAATCTCAATATCCATAGAATCTGCTGCCTGTATACCGGGAACGAGCTTATTATAAACTACCTGCAATGAATCATTTGGCAAGCGTCTTTTTACAGTAACGCGGATAGAATCGTTGGATACTTTGCCAAGATTTAAAATAACGACTTTCACTTGGAGGCTATTATCTGCAACAGTAACAATGGAAGGTGTAATTTTTATCTGCTGATCTTCGACGGCGTAATCTGGCAAAGGGAAGCTGTTGATTTTAATGGCAGGGTCACCATTCAGGTTTAATTCTTCCAGGTGAATACGGGTATAATAATCCAGCGCCTGAGGGTTTCCTCCCAAACTTTGATTTACAAACTTCATCTGGTTACCAATAGTACCCCCATAAAGGGTACGTGAGAAAGCCTCATATAACTTTGTATTGTAAAAGTTTAAAAAAGGCGGAATACCCCAATGGGTACTGGCTAAAAATCCAATACTACCCCGCTGATCTGCCAGAACAAATTTTTCTGACAGAGAGGAATTACCTGCAAGACGCGTTGGATCGTAAGTATAATTATTACCTGCACTACAGCCACTTACATTGAAAAAGTAATATTTGCCTACATTATTGTATGCTTCGGGATTATTCAGATTAAAGGCAAATGTATTAGCAGATGAGTGACCAAAATACTGGATAAAACTGGTTCCTGCGTTTATTAGTTGTTCAATACGGTCCCCTTCTAGCTGAACGACTGCAGCAGATGATTCTTTCTTAAACGTTTCTATTTTTGCACCCAGTGCAGAATCTTTAGCAGTTGCGCCGTAACTGTTTAAATAGGCAATAAAGCTATTGCTTTCGTCCGCATCTTTACCGCCGGCAGCATGAATAAAATTTTTCATCCACCCCTTGTCAGTTACTTTTTGCGATGGTGAAGCCTGAGCGGCCTCGTATTGCTTTACTTTATCGAGATACCGTTTTATTTCAATTCCATTTACAACAGATAAGCGGCCAATCGGCGTAATTGGCACTACCGACCCCGGCTCGCAAGCCAATAATACGTCCGATGCAGGCCATCCAAAGGTAGGTACCAGATCAAGCCTTTCAATATCCGGACTGGATTCGTGGAGTTTAAAATCTAAAGCGGTTAATCCCCTGCCTATTAAAAAAACATATTTTGGCTTTTGGCTAAATTGTGTATTTGCAAAACGGATAAAATCACGGATCGCAGCAGGGTGCTTTTTAATACCAAATGCAAACTGGTCAGTCAGTTCATCGATTGATACAACTTTAGAGTTGAAGCCGCCACCAGCAGCCGTTGTCCTGTATGCCCTGTATTGATCTACATAGTTATTACCAAAACCATCGTTGAACAAACTATAATTACTAATGATGAGATAATCGCCCTGGTTGGCAACCGTGTTGTAATTAATGAACGATCTTGGCATCATCTGCCCGATGGTGTTAAAATTGGTAAGATCCTGGCTTACCAACATAAATTTTCGGGAAGGATCGGCAGAGGGGGGTAGCGCAAACCTTACTTTACCAACAACTGAAATGTCACCGAGGTAGCGCTTTCCATCATTCAAACTAAACAATAACGGCTGCGCCCCACTGGTATTAAAATTATCAATTTCAATAAAGTTGCCGGTTGCAGATGATTTTAAATCGAAATAAAAATTGCTTTGGTTGTTGAAATTAAATTTTGCAGGATAGGTTACTGCCACAGTACCCACCACAATTCGATCATTTGGGTTAGCCCCATTACCATTGATATATACCAACAGATTATCTGGATTTTGCAAGGAGGTCAAGGGTAAATTATTAACCGTTTTTTTTACCGCTGTAAAATAATTCATAGCCGTATCCATCACTGTGGAATTATAAAACTTAACCTGAAGGTTTCTTAAAAACAAGGCATTCCCAAAAGCTGCTACATATAACGAAACACTGTTAGATGGCCCGGCAGTGTACACATTTAAACCAGTAAAGAGCTGGGCAAAAGCGCAGCAGGGATTAATGTCTCCCGTAGTCCATCCTTCACCTATATCGTAAGAGGAAGAATATACATACTCGCCAACTATATTTGCAAAGCCACGATTATAAACCTGTTTAAAAGGTTGCTCGACTCTGCGCATGAAATATGGATCAGGAGGTAGTACGTTACCACTTACATTATTTACGGCATTTGTAAAACGCAGGTTGGCAGCAACATTTGTATTAAGGGTTAAAAAATAAGTAGCAGTATCTGTGTGTAAACTAAAACTATCGCATAGTTGTCCTGCTGCTACACGGTATAAAGATTTATCAGGAATACCATCATTCTTTTTTCCCAAAAATTCGATGAAATCGCTGGGACTTAGCAAGCCGGTAGCTATAGACGTAAACAACCTTACCTGCTCACCGTTTCTCCACAATTGAAATTGCTCTGCGGGCCTTCCCGAAAGTCCGGCCATGGCCAACTGTGATTGACTGATGCGATAAATTCCATCCTTACTAACTTTGAACTTATAGTAAATTTTGCTGTAATCAATCCAGCTATTATTATACTGTGCAGTACCTGCCAAGGTACACAATAAAAATAAAGGAAATAATAACTTTTTCATTGCATTGTATGATTGATAGTTCATAATGAGTTAAAATTGTTTGGGCTTTTATTACTCAGCGTCTTTTCTTGCTAAATTAAAACGAAGTGAAAATATATGTGTATATAAAGGATTGGACTGATTGGCAAGATTGGTAAATGCATAGTCAATGGTTACATTCTTAATTTTAACGCCAGCCCCCAGACTGGGTTGATATATCCAAACTTTTTTCAAATTCAACGTGTCGCCATCAGACAAGGCCTTTTGAAAATTGGTGATACCTGCTCTTACAAAAAAAACATCTTTTATAGCTGCTTCCAATCCAAGGCTGGGATCTACACTCACGGTATTGCTACTTACAACCGTATTGCGCTTGCCGTCAAATGTTAAATTCAAATTGGCCTCTGCCAGCAATTTGACCGATTCACCAAGTCTAAAATCATAGCCACCACCCAATACGATGCGGGGAGCGGTCAATTCTGTCGATTTTACCGGAATCTCATTTTTGGTTAAATACAATACTTCCTTTTCACGTTCTGTAAACTTAAATGACCAGGCATTGAAAGTTGTGGTCAAATCACGGGCAACAATTCCTGCATGCCATTTTTCGCCATGCATTTGCAAAGCCGCATCAATGCCAAAACCCCAGGCCGATGCGAAACTACCCACTTTGCGGTGGATGACTTTTGCATTTACGCCAAAGCTCAGCCTGTTGTATTCTGTTTCTTTCAGCGTTTGTGCAAAAGAAGCAAGAAAGGCATAATCCGCAGAAGAAAAAGTTTGAATGTTATTAAAGTTGATGCTGCCATCGGGCTCTACTAAAAACAAGGTATTGGGAATATCATCTACCGCAAAACGAAGCAATGAAAATCCGATGGTCCTGTTTTTATCCTGGATATTGGCCTGAAGCGGTATGGCGATGGAACCATAATCGTATTTGCCAATGCCGGCAAAATACTCCGCATGCATCAGGTTCACGTCAGGATTATCACGCACATCTGCCAAACCAGCCGGATTCCAGTATCCCGCTGTTCCCGTGTTTGCGGACGCCACCTGTGCCCCGCCCATTGCAAGGCCTCTGGCTCCTGCGCCAATATTTAAAAACTCGTTGGAGTATTTTCTAAATTGTGCATTTGAAAGCACAGGAAATGATAAAATAAAAAATATTAAGGCAGATAGTTGTCGATGCATAAATTTGTTTTCCGGTTGAGTGTGTTGCAGTTTTTGGATAACCCTTTGGTTAAAACGTTGAATCTCTAAGTAAATTGTGTAAAAGGTGTTTAAGGAAAACATCTGATATGTACAAAATTAATGATTCCATTTTTTAAAATAACTGCTGGTTTTTGATGTTTCATTCTAACTATTTCCTTTAAGACAGCGTTTGTATTAAAAGGCTGCGTACTGATAAGATTCCTTAAAAACCCGTGCTCTGAAAGAATGTTTTAAACAAAGGGAAAATATATCAGAATCAAGGCTAAACAATTAGTTCGAAGACAATCCAACTATTTTATTGTTCTTAAACTAGATACGATTTTAAAAAAACCTGGGATTTCCCAATTCGGTCGACTGCCGAAAATCAATGGTGTCTAATAAACCACGGTATTATTTATCCGGCCAACATGGTCTCTAGCCATTTATTTGAAAGTGAACTTCTGCTCTTGTTGTCCCGTTTTCTCAATTTTTCTACCCACATTTGCATAAATTTTCAAAAAAAGAAGTAAATCAGCAACATGAAAAATTTGATTGAAGAATTAAAGTGGAGAGGGATGGTACAGGATATCATGCCAGGAACTGAAGAACAGTTGAATAGGGAAATGACGACCGGTTACATTGGTTTTGACCCTACCGCCAACAGCCTCCATATTGGAAACCTGGTACCGATCATGCTGCTGATCCATTTACAAAAATGCGGTCATAAACCCGTTGCCCTTGTTGGTGGTGCAACTGGTATGGTTGGTGACCCAAGCGGAAAAAGCGAGGAAAGAAATTTATTGAGTGAAGATATCCTGAACCACAATGTAGCCTGTGTAAAAGCCCAGTTGCAAAATTTTTTAAATTTTGATGAATCCATTCCCAATGCTGCCGAAATGGTGAATAACTACGACTGGTTTAAGCAAATTACCTTTTTAGATTTTATCCGGGATACTGGTAAACACATCACGGTTAATTACATGATGAGCAAAGACAGCGTGCGAAAAAGGCTGGACGGCGAAAGTGGAATGAGCTTTACTGAATTTACCTACCAACTCGTACAGGGGTACGATTTTTACTGGTTGCACAAAAACAAGGAAGTAAAGCTACAAATGGGTGGCAGCGACCAGTGGGGCAATATTGTAACCGGCACAGAACTAATCCGCAGAAAAAGCGGTGGTGAGGCTTTTGCCTTTACCTGCCCACTGATAACCAAGGCCGATGGCGGCAAATTTGGGAAATCTGAAAAAGGGAATGTGTGGCTGGATGCGGCTAAAACATCGCCCTACCAATTCTACCAGTTTTGGTTAAACGCCGCAGATGCCGATGCCGTTAAATACATAAAAATATTTACTTTTTTACCAAAGGAAAAAGTTGATAATTTGATTGCCCAACATACCGGTAACGAACACCAGCGATTGTTGCAAAAGAAACTGGCAGAAGAAGTAACCTGTTTTGTACACAGCCGTTCTGATTACGAGTTTGCGGTGAAAGCTTCAGACATCCTTTTCAACAACGACACTTCCGAAATACTACAGCAACTAAACGAAGAACAATTATTGCAGGTAATGGAAGGCGTTCCAGCGGTAGATTTTGCCAGAACAACTTTGAAGGAAGGCATCGATATCGTTAGCTTTTTGGCGGACACTAAAATTTTTTCCAGCAAAGGGGATGCACGCAAAATGATGCAGGGAGGTGGCGTAAGCATCAATAAAATAAAAGTAGATTCCATCGATTTAATCGTGAAAGAAGATGCACTGTTGAATGGTAAATATCTGTTGATACAAAAAGGAAAGAAAAATTATTTTCTGGTAAAAGCGATCTAATGTAATTCCTAAATTAGGTGGAAACGCTTTATTTTATAGGTATTTCTACATAAACCAGGGGTGCATAAATATTTTTTTAAGCACACAGGTAGCTAAATGACGGCGTTTAATATTTTAAAATAGACAATCTTGTAAGGCAGGCCTTGCAAGGTTGTTCAGTCTACTTTGCTCAAGTTGTTTATTTAGCATCCATCTCAATATTTTGTCTTTTTTTTAATTTAGTACTCATAATCATTAGCATCTGTTAAAAAATAAACGATGGAATCTATGGATTAATTTTATAGTTCCAATCACCTCTAAATTCCTCGTTTGTCAAATTGATTTTTTTCATTTCCTCATCATCTACTTTTAATCCCTTTTCATATTGATTTTTATCTGGCTTGGCTTTCATAGTCAATCCTTTTAAGGTTGTAGTATTTGCGATTAAATTTACAATCACTTCCAGGCTCTACAATGGTTTTCCCCCCAGTTTTTGGTAATGTAAGAGAACATTCGATGCTCAATTTTATTCCATTTACTGGAGCCTGGTAGAAAGTGGTTAATATGTATTTCTAATCCTAGATCTGTTGACAGTGTCTGTAATTCTTTTTTCCACAACCTACTTCTTGAACTATTACTGCCACCACCGTCGGCTATAACCAAAAGTTTATTCGCTAAAGGATGATGTTCTTTGTCCATTTGTTGCCACCAAGTCCTGATGCTGTTTACTGCAAACTCCGCCGTATCCTTACTAATGCCCACACTTACCCAGCCTTCATTTTTGGTAATATCATATACGCCTTATGGAACAGCTTTCCCTAGTTCTTTATCAATAAAATCATACACTTTTACTTCAGGAGCATTACCTTTCACAAACCAGTCTCTACCTGCATTTTTATAGTTTCCAATCAACTCTTTCTTTTTACAATCCACAGATATTACCGGCGCATTATTAGGCCGTTATTAAAACAACTCAAAAAAGCAGCTACCTCCAAATGAATACGGTAGCCAGATAAGCGGTAAAATAAACATAGGTTTCACCTGGTCTTACAATCATATAAAAAAGTTTAGTTCGCAGGCACAGCAAACTCATGTTGCAATACTTCAATCACCTTTCCTATATCGGCAACAAGCGTTTGTAACAAACCCGGAATACGGTCATCTGCAGTGCCTGTTTTTCCGGCTTTTTCAATTTCACGAATCACGGCTTTCAGCGAAACAATTCCCATATTATCAATGCTCGGTTTTATTTTATGAGCGATCGCCGCCATCCCTTTATAATCATTTTCCCGATACCTGCTTTCCATATCAGCCAGATGCCGGGGAGTTTGTTCAATAAACATATTGACCATTTTGGTTACAAATGTTTCATTGCCCCGGCTAATTGCTCTTAAATCCGTTAAATCATACATTTTGTCAGACATAGCTAAAATTTCTGTTTTGTTTTCTTCATTAATAGTGGATTCAGCCAGCCAGAAAGAAACCACCTGCAACAGGTCTTGCTCCTTAAAAGGCTTGGATAGATAAGCATTCATGCCGCCTTCAATACATTTATCGTTGTCGCCTTTGATGGCATTTGCAGTTAATGCAATTACCGGCAATAACTTACTAATATTCCTCCTGATAATCCGGGTTGCTTCCATACCACCCATTATCGGCATTTGTATATCCATCAATACCAGATCTGTGTTGTTCTGCTGCAAAATATCAATGGCCTCTTTTCCATTAACGGCTTCCGTGATTGTGGCACCATAATTATTAAGAATTGTTTTGGCTACCAGTCTGTTCATGTTATTATCATCCACTACCAATATTCTTTTATTGATCAATATTTCATTATTGATATTAACCGACTCTTTAAAAGGAAGATCTTTTGGTGCGCCTTTGGTAAAGTGAATCTCGAAAGAGACGGTTGTTCCGGTTCCTTTTTTACTTTCTACGTATATTTTACCACCCATCAATTCTATCAAATCTTTACATATACTCATACCCAATCCAGTTCCTCCATATTGCCGGGTAACCGAAACATCTTCCTGCGAAAATTTTTCGAATAAGTTTTTTACAAACAACTCTTCCATTCCAATACCAGTGTCTTTTACTTTTACCTGAATGGTTTGCATATTTGCAGTGTCCCTTATTACGGTACAGGATATATCAATACTCCCCTCATTCGAAAACTTAATAGCATTGCTTAATAAGTTAAGCAATACCTGGTTTAAGCGATATGGGTCGCCAATTAAAACGGGCGATAACTGATCATCGCAGTGCGAATTGGTAATACTCAATCCTTTTTCCTCAGCCCTATGTGTTAATACCTGGATGGCCCTGCTAACGACAGCTTTTGGTTCAAAGCCAATTCTTTCCAGGTTAAGTTTACCCGCTTCAATTTTTGAGAGATCCAAAATATCGTTGATGATAACCAGCAAATTTTCTGAGGCAGAATTAATCGTGTCAAGATAAAAAAGCTGTTTGCTATCCAGGGTAGTTTTTGTTAACTGGTTAGCCATCCCCAAGATAGCATTCATCGGCGTGCGTATTTCATGGCTCATGTTGGCCAGAAAAATTTCTTTACTGCGGGTAGATTCTTCTGCCAATTCTCTTGCCTCAATCAAGTCAATCTCCAGTTGCTTTTGATCGGTAATATCCAGGTGAATACCGATTGAACCCACCAGATCACCAGCATCATTAAAGCGGGGTGCACCACTAATTAACCACCATCTTAATTGCCCTCTTTTATTTTTTACTGCAATTTCGTAAGCCTCCAGTGAACCTCTTTTACGTGCTTCATTTTTACTTTCTATCAATTCAATTTTTTCTTCTTTTTTATAGATATGCGATGCTTTTTTCCCAATCAGTTCCTCATAATCATACCCACTCATTTCACAGAAACTATGGTTGGTAAATATTACGTTTTCTTCGGTATCAACTTCCAGTAACCCCAGATTCATATTGGCGATAATGCTGCGATACTTTTGTTCTTCCCGTTGCAATAACTGTTCTGCGAGTTTACGCTCGGTAATATCTGTATGCGTTCCTATAATCTTCGAAGGCTTCCCTTCCTTATCCAGTTCAATTACCATTCCTCTATCCATTACCCAGCGAATGGTGCCATCTCTATGAACGATGCGGTACTCCAAAATATGGTGGTCGATTTCTCCACGTTTATACTTTTCATCATTTAGCTCCAGCAAAATCCGGTCATCGCCATATGTTCTATCCCACCATAAATTGGCATTCCCCTTAAACTCTTCCAATCCATAGCCCAACAGGTGACTATTGGTATTTGAAAAATAAGTTTTTCCAGAACTAAAATCATGCTCCCAAACATTGTCGCCTATTTTTTCGAATGCTCTTCTGAAGCGGGATTCGTATTCTTTCAGCTTTTCTTCGTCTTCCTTTTCTCTGGTAATATTTTGCTCCATTTCAAAATATCCGGTAATCTCACCCTTACGGTTCCGGATAGCCTGCCCTTGTATCCTGATCCAGTATTCATCACCCTTTTTAGTGTAATTTATAATTTCGCAATTAAAAGGATTACCTGCGGCAATCTGGTTTTCCAGGTATCGGATTGTTGCGGGGTTGGTGCTTGCGCCATGTAGTAATGCGGATTTTCTTCCGATTACTTCTTCCAATGAATAGCCCGTAATTTTTGCAAAGCTTTTGTTTACCCAGGTAATTTCTCCTGCTTCATTTGAAATAATAACCGCATTGATATTTTCTTCCGCAATCAACGACAACACCCTCAATTGTTCTTCCTTTTCCTTTTCAGTTGTAATATCATCCAGCATTCCAAAGTACTGAATTGTCTGACCATGATCGTTCTGGATCGCCTGCCCTTTCAATCTTCCCCAAAACCAGGTTCCATCTTTGCGGTACATGATCACTTCAATATGAAACCCCCTGCCTTCATAAAAAGCCTGTAGCATAGACTGTACCGTTTCAAGATCGCTGAGGGGGCCCATATAAAGCTCTACTGCTTTTTTACCTATCATCTCCTCGAGGGCATAACCAGTAAGCCTGGTAAACCCTTCGTTTGCCCAGCTAATTACGCCATAGGGATCGCAAAAAGCAACTCCATTATCGTTGGCACTTGCTACCAGCGACAAACGCTTTAACTCATTTTCTGTTTCCCGTTCATTTGTAATATCAGCATATTTCCATAAATGCCCTTTATATTCACTGGCAATGTAAATCGGTATATAATCTCGCAATAATGTTCGCCCGTTTTTCATTTCCAGTCGATCGCCCGTTACAAGGATTTTATTTTGCAGAATCAACTCTATGCCTTCCATAAATTGTTCGGGCGCCTCAAATAAATACTTGGATTGCTCGGCAGAATTGATACAACTCACCCCTTTCATTTCATCAGGTAACAAGGGGATGGAGAAAATATCGCAGAATAGTTGATTGGTTAAAACAATATTCCGGTTTTCATCTTCCAATAAAATACCAATATTTAAATTGGTAATTAACTGCGATAACCGGTTGGCCGCTGCTAATAAAAGGTATTCCGAATTTTTAAGTTCCTGCTCTACTTTTTTTCTTTTGTTGATTTGTTCATTCAGGTAACCAAATGTATCAATCAGGTTATCCTCATTTACATTAATAGACCTATTCGTTGCTGTACTATCTTCAATATTATTAATGGCTTCTTTTAAATTTTTTATACCCTGCCGCTTAAAACTTATTTCCTGCTTTAGCTGATCGTTAATTTCTGCATAGTCCTGCTCGCTTATTTTAAAAGCATGTGTTGAAAGTGCCTGGTCTTTTTCGTAGGAGTTGTAAGAATTATTGATGGCATTGATAAAGCCCTGCATTTGTGGCAAATGCAGGCTTTCATCAGCCAGAAATTTTTTTATTTGCTTTTCAAGCAACTTGTTCATGTTCATACAAAAAAATTAAATTTCATCAAATGTGGTGATTGTCATCGTTTGATTGTGCAACTCACATTTTGTATTCACCGAAAACGGAGATATTTCTCCATAAGAATAAAAACCGGTTAATAGTGTGTTTTCACTAAAAACCTGGCGTACCGCTTCCACCTCCTCTTCTATCCTGGAATCTAAAATTATTTTTCGCCCTACACAACTAATAAGCAGCGCTAAACCAGGATCGGAAGGCAAATGCCAATTGAATGTTTGTTGCGCAGCTTTACTTGCCGCATCTATTAGTTTATCAAAATTTGCTTTCATAAATCTTACCAGCGATCCCACTGGCACATCGCCGGCAAACACCATGCTTTTGGTTTCGTTGTTGATTGAAAGAATGGTTCTTACTACCGGGTCGCTTGTAGCAGAAAACTTTACTGATAAAGGAAACAACAACGCCGAGCCCGGTAATTCATCTGCATAAGGACCGAGGTATTTTTTGTAAACTTCCAATGCATTCTCATTATTGATTTCAAACAACTCATTGGCTTTGGATGAGGTAACCATTCGTTCGGGACCAAACATTTCCCAGCCACCCATTGACCCATGCGCAATTTTTAAGTGTTTGCTATAAAAAGCAATGGCCACAATTTCTCCCTGCACCGGCACCTTGTTTAAACCAACCACAGTTGCGTTAAAATTTGTACCATCGCCTGCCAGCCCACCCGTAATGGGCACTTTGTGCTGAATGTATGCACTGATGCCATTTACCAGTTCGCTTCCATTCACTTTGCCACCATCCGATAGTATCATGATGTAACACAAATCATCTGTTATCTCCAATTGCTTCACCAGCGAAAGGCCGGCCTCATAACTATTGTTGTTGTAATCTTCAATATTTACCGTAGTCGTTTTAAGCTCGGTTTTATCGAATTCAACAGCCGTTACTGACACAGTATTATCTACAACTTTTTCATCATAAATTTCGCCTGCCGTTGAGCACAATACAATTGCCGCAGCCGGATATTGTTGGCGTAAACCATCATAAAAAGTATTGTCAAGCAGCAAATCCTTTGATCCAAAGCCAAGCACGAGCTGCACTCGCTTAAAATCAATTATTCCCTTTTGCTTGCTGTGGGTCATTACACCATTGCTGTAAGAACTTATTAAAACTTTCATGTAGATTTCGTTTAACCAGTTGAAAATATTTTTAAATGCAGATACACAACAAGTTGCAACATCTGTTAATCCTGATTAGTTTATTTGCTTTTTAAAAAATTCTTCTTCTAATAATTTTATCACAGTATCGATGGTTGTTTTAACCAAAACCAATAGATCCGGCAAACACTCATCATTAATGTTAGTACTTCCTTTTCGTTCAATTATACCGATTGGATCTCTTAAACACGCGATGCCCATATTGTCAATTACCGGTTTTATCTTGTTAGCTACTGCTGCCATTGCTTTATAGTTGCCATGTCGATAATTGTACATCATTCCACTAACCATTGTGGGTGTTTCTTCGATAAACAACTTCACCATTTTTACGGTGAAATTTTCATTACCACGCCCTATTTCCTTGATTTGGCTCAAATCGTAAACCTTCTCTTTTATTGCGATTGAACTGGCAACCGACTCAATTTTTGGAAGGATGGTTTTATCGAGCCAAAAAGCCACCGTGTTTAACAGATCTTTTTCGGTGTAGGGCTTACTTAGGTATGCACTCATGCCCGCTTGCAGATATTTTTCGTTATCTCCCTTGATGGCATTGGCGGTTAGTGCAATTACGGGCAGTGTTCTGCTGATGCGCTTCCGGATTATTCCGATAGCTTCTACTCCATCCATCACGGGCATTTGAATGTCCATTAAAACAAGGTCGGTTTTGTTGTGCCCCAGGTGGTCAATGGCTTGCACCCCATTCACTGCTTCGGTAATAACAGCCCCCATATTTTTAAGAATGGTAGCAGCTACAAGACGGTTCATCTTATTATCATCTACCACCAATATTCTTTTATTGGCAAGCATATTGGCATCAAAAGTAAATTGCGGTTTTACCGGTAAATCTTCAATGACACCTTTATCAAATGCTATAATAAAAGAAATAGCGGTACCCACTCCCTTTTTGCTTTCAACAACAATTTCGCCACCCATGAGTGCTACAAGGTCTCTGCATATACTCATGCCCAAACCCGTGCCCCCATATTGTCTGGTAACAGAGGCATCTTCCTGAGAAAATTTTTCAAATAAATTTTTTATAAATAACGCTTCCATTCCAATGCCGGTATCTTTCACCGTTATTCGAATGGTTTCCTGACTGCCAGAGTTGGTCACCAATGCGCAGGATATGCTTACACCCCCTTTCTCTGTAAACTTGATGGCATTATTGATAAGGTTAAGCAATACCTGGTTAAGCCTGTACGGATCGCCCATCAATACGGGCGAGATATTTTTATCGAAAATATCAATAACAATAGAAAGACCCTTTTCTTCTGCTTTATGGCTTAGCACCCGGATGGCCCGCTCCATCATTTCCTTTGGTTCAAATCCTATTCTTTCAATCTGCAATTTACCTGCTTCAATTTTTGAAATATCCAGAATATCGTTGATGATGAATAGCAGATTTTCCGAAGCGGCATTGATTGTTGATAAATAAAATTGTTGGGTAGTATTGAGATTTGTTTTTCCAAGCTGGTTCGACATACCAACAATGGCATTCATCGGTGTACGTATTTCGTGACTCATATTGGCCAGAAATATTTCTTTGCTCCTGGTAGACTCTTCGGCCTGTTCCCTCGCCTGTATCAACTCTATTTCCAGCATTTTTTGCTCTGTAATGTCAAGATGAATACCAATGGACCCCACCTGTTTGCCCGTGTCATCAAACCGGGGTGCTCCGCTGATGAGCCACCACCTGAGGTGTCCTCTTTTATTTTTTACCGTAATCTCGTAAGCATCCGAAACGCCTTCCTTTCTCATGCTGTTTTTATTAAGCATCACTACTTTATTCTCGCCGCTGATAAAAATATCATGGGCCTTTTTTCCGATCAGTTCGTCCAACTCATATCCCCCCATTTCGCAAAAACTATGGTTGGCAAAAAGTATTTTTTCTTCTGCATCTACTTCCAGCAGGCCAAGATTCATATTGGCGATGATGCTTCTGTATTTTTCCTCCCGGATCTTAAGCAGATCCTCTGAATTTTTACGTTCAGTAATATCCATCATGTAACCAGTAAACACTTTAGCCCCATCTTCTGTGAGATAAGAAAATGATGACGTAACAGAATGCCAGGTAGTACCTCTGCCTGGTACAACGAGCCTGCATTCGCAATAAAAGGGCTCTAAAGTTTCATTGGATATTTTGTTTTTGGAAATAATCATTTCAACATCATCCGGATGAACAAAATTGAAGTAACTGTAAAAATCTTCGGGCAAAATACCGAACAGTTTTGTAATAGCCGGACTTATGTATTTAAACCCCTCTGTGCCATTACTTTTAAATTCGTATTCGAAAATTACCCCGGGGATATTATCAGCTAAACTTTTAAATTGTTTTAATCGTTGCTCCAGAGCGAGCTCTGTGTACTTTATCTGAGCAATATCGGTATGCGTGCCTGTTACCCGTAATGGCTTGTTATCGGCGTCACGGGCCGTTACCATTCCTCTGCCCATGATCCATTTATAACTTCCATCCTTGCACAAAATGCGATATTCACTGCGATAAAATAGCATAGCTCCCGTAAAATGCAAATTAAGATCATGGTTTACTTTTTCAACATCATCCGGGTGCAGCAACGTTTGCCATTGGTCAGGATTATCACTGATATCACCGTCGGAATACCCCAGCATTTCCTTCCAGCGTTTTGAATAATATACCTTGTTGGTTTTACAATTCAAATCCCATATTCCATCACCGGAGCCTTCCAAAGCAAACTTCCAGCGTTGCTCACTTTTTTCCAATTCCACTTCACTATTCTTGATGCTTGTAATATCAGTGTGTGTGCCAACTAGTTTTAATGGCAGGCCATCGGAAGTTTTTTCAATTACCACACCTCTATCCAGCACCCACTTTACAGATCCATCCGGCTGCAGGATTCGGTATTCCAGCCTATGCGCATCAATTTCACCAGCCCTGCACTTACGGTCATTTTCTTCCAGCAAAAAACGGTCATCGGGATGAATACTTTGCCACCACAATGAATCGATATCTGTTGCCTGATCGATCATTAAACCCAGCAAATCATTTTTAGCCCTGGAGAAAGAAGATTTGCTGGTTCTAAAATCATGCTCCCAAACATTGTCGCCAATTTTTTCCAACGCAGTTCGAAATTGCTGATTGAAGTTTGCCTGGCTTTCTTCAGCAGCCGCCAGTCTTTCGATTTTTTTTCGAACGGAAAGATTACGTTCAACCTGTCTTGATAGTACTTCCAATGCAAATAATTGCTGTGGAGATAATGTGCGGGGTTTGCTATCGATTACACATAAGGTACCAAGTGGAAAACCATTTGCAGAACGGATGGGAACACCGGCATAAAACCGAATATTTGGTGCGCCCAATACGAGCGGATTATCTGCAAACCGATCATCTTGCTTTGCATCCGGAACAATGAGTACACCTACTTGTTTGATGGCATGATTGCAAAAAGCAATATCACGTGGAGTTTCATCAATCTCCAATCCTATTTTTGATTTAAACCATTGGCGATTTTCATCCAGCAAAGTTATCAATGAAATAGGCGTTTCGCATATTTGTGATGCTAGTTTTGTAATGTCATCAAAGTCCTGCTCTGCATCAGTATCCAACAAATTAAGCTCATCAAGAACTGATAGCCTCAATGCTTCATCGAAAAGGATCTGACTGTGTTTCATAAATAAATAAGTTCAACAAAAATTCAACTTTAAAAATAAATATTGCCGTCTCTGACAGGTTGCTAAAAAGCAAAAACGCCGGCACTATAGCACAATCTCTTTCAACTGAATCATTTTATAAATGGTTGATTTGCCAATGTCGAGTTTATCGGCAACTGCAATAACATCATCATCATACTTCTTCAGGAAATATTTTATAATATCACAGGTGTATTGCCGCAATGTTTTTTCTTCGTTAATAAAAGATGCCTCGCTTCTGGTAGATGTAAATGAAATATCATCTGCTACTATTTCGTGCCCATTACTCATCACCACAGCCAGATCAATCATTGCTTTTAGTTCTCTTACATTACCGGGATAATTGTAACGCATCATTTTTTCTTTTGCATCTGCAGAAATGGAGATAGCTCCCAGTTTATTTTCTTTAGAGAATTCGTCTGCAAAATGTTTGGCTAAAATGAGTACATCATTGCCTCTTTCCCGCAACGGCGGTAATTCAATCGGTAAACCAATGATCCGATAGTACAAATCTTCCCTAAAGTTCCCTTTACTTACTTCATCTGCCAGGTTCTTGTGGGTGGCAATTACCAGCCTTACTTCCAGCTTTACTTTTTCGTTTCCTCCTACCCGTATGATTTCTCTTTCCTGCAATACCCTTAATATTTTACTTTGCAGACTTAGATCGAGTTCTGCAATTTCATCAAGAAAAATGGTACCGCCATTGGCTTCTTCAAACTTACCTTCCTTTCTTGCTACGGCTCCGGTGAAAGCTCCTTTTTCATGACCAAACAGTTCGCTCTCAATCAGCTCTTTTGGAATGGCTGCCATGTTTACTGCAACAAAAGGTTTTCGTTTCCGGTCGCTATTGTAATGAATTGCCTTCGCTACCACCTCCTTACCAGTACCCGTTTCGCCACTTATAGACACATTGATATTGGTTTTGGTCGCCTTCTCCATCAAGGTAAAAATTCTATTCAATGCCGGGCTTTGACCTTTAATACTTTTATCAAAAGAAAACTTATGGCCCAACTCTTCTCTTAGTGTAGCTACTTCCTCTTTTAGTTTAACCGTTTCCCTAATTTTGATAACTGAATTCCATAATAAATCTTTGGTGTTATCATCCTTTACCAGGTAGTCGGAAACGCCCATCTTCAGCAACTTCACTGCCACTGTAATTTCTTCTTGTCCGCTGATTACAATCACCGGTACCTGGTTATTTAACGCCTTTATTTTCTGGAATAATACATCTCCGGTAAAATCCGGCAACGAAAAATCGATGGTTACCAAATTGGGCTGCCGGTGCATATTCGCCAAACATTCCTTGCCGGTTGTAAATCTTGTGATCTCATAATCGGGATTAAGGGATAAATGATATTCAAGGATTTCGCCATACCAGGGATCGTCTTCTACAATGAAAATTTTATAAGATTCCATATCGATATTGGGTTGGATATTAGGTGAGCCCAACCGGTTTAAAATAACAACGAGATTCCAGAAATAAAATTGTTCCGTTTTTCGGATTACATCTACCTCAAAGAAAAATTCAAATTCAAAAGATACTTTTGTAGTAAACCCGCAATAGCATTGATTTCAATGCAGCTAAATGATCGAATTACCGAAATAGCAATGCCGGATAACAATGATATTATCCGGCATTCATTCGTTGGAGAAAGTTAAGTTTTTAACCGGCAGCCATCACCGCTTCCAGTTGCAATTTTGCGGCTGGCCATCCGGCAATGATATTGTTTGCAAGCATCACCAGTTCGGGATGAAATGCTCCGTCTGCAAATCCCTGGTCCAGGGTTCGGCTCCAGCCTTCTACCTGTGGCATGCCGGCAATAGCTGAAAGTGAAACCAGTGAATGCGCATTTTTTCTAACTCCAGTTGCCTCTTTTGCGTCCCAGGCTGCTTTTAATCCATGGATTTTTTCATCTACATCTGCCACTGTTCCGGAAAGCAACATTTGTTCAAAAGATTTATCACCTCCGGTTAAGGAATACAAATAAGTGAGATCGATTATAATCGGCGTTTCGTTCATATTTAAAAGGTTTACTTATTATTAATTACAACGATCAGGCTGGTATCGCCAGTGAAAGGCATTTTCCATTTCAACAAGTTGTTACCGGATCATTTTTCTTAACTACTTCAATAATTGTGCTGAATAAATCCTTTGGCTTAAAAGGTTTGGCAACATAACCATTCATTCCGGCATTGTAGCAATTTTGCATTTCGCCATTGAGCGAATGCGCTGTCATAGCAACAATTGGAATCCCGGATATTTCGCCGGACAGCTTGCGGATTGCTTTCGTTGCATCAATTCCATTTAATACCGGCATTTGAATATCCATTAAAATTAAATCAAATGATTGTTGCTGCACCGCCTCCACGGCATCCATCCCATTTACCACATGAGTAACAAGAAATCCTTTCTTTTTTAACACCAGTGTTGCCAGCATTGCATTCACATTATTATCTTCGGCCAGCAAAATATGAATTGGCTTTTCTATATTAATTGATAAAATCCGGTCGCCTTCATGGGTATCTAATTCAGCCAGCTCTTCTGTTTCAATGTACTTTTTAAAAGGTAAAATGAAATGAAAGGTAGTGCCTTGACCCGGTAAACTTTCCATGCTTAAAGTGCCGCCATATAAATCAACAATGCTTTTAGTGATATTTAACCCAAGGCCGGTACCCCCAAATAATCTTTGCGTATCCGTGTTGGCTTGTGTAAATCTTTCAAAAATATCAGCTTGCTTTTCCTGTGCCACTCCTATGCCGGTGTCTTTGATAGAAAAGGAAACATATTCTTTTAGTTTATCCGGGCCTTGTACTACTTTACAACCAATATCGATAAATCCCTTCTCCGTAAATTTAACGGCATTTCCCAACAAATTGAACATCACCTGGGTAAGCCGCAACTGATCGCCCAATAGTAAAGCGGGTATCTTATTTCCAAAATTTACCCTTACCTCGATTCCTTTTATTTTTGCTTTCGGTTCTAATATTTTAACTACATCCTTTATGATCTTACTAATATCAACAGGTAAACTTTCAAGTGAAAGGTTACTGGATTCTATCTTAGAAAGATCAAGTATGTTATTGATGAGGGCCAGTAAATTTGCGGAGGCTGTTTTTACAATATCAACAAATTCTGTCTGCTCTGCATTCAATGGTGTTTCTGCAAGTAAATCTGAAAAACCAATTACTGCATTCAGCGGTGTTCTTATTTCGTGGCTCATATTGGAGATAAACTGGTCTTTTACTTTTAGGGCTCTTTCCACCATTTCGTTGGCTGCTATCAAATCGGTTTCTACCTGGTATCTACCGGTAATATCCATACCAAAGCTGAGGATATACTTTTTACCATTTTTTTCTTTAAAACACTTATTGATGATGCTGAACCAGGTGTCCGTTTCTGTTTCCGGATTCATTAAACTCCCTTCTAAACGGATCATCTCTCCATCTTCCATTTCAAAAATATTATCAAGATCGCCCAGGAAAATATCCTCTTCGCCTTTGGATAAATCGTATGCAAAAGGCAATTCAATTTCATTATAATAATAAAATTTTGCAAATGCCTGATTGGCTAAAACGATTTGTCGGTGCTCGTTCATCACAAAGATCACATTAGGGCTATTGTCAATGATTTGGCGAATAAACTGCTGTTGCTTTTCGATTTCATTTTGCGCCTTTACTGAATCAGTAACATCAATGGCGCTCGCAATTACATAAGGCTTATCTCCGTTGTTGGCATACACTGTATTCTGATAAAGCCATACTCTTTTTGATCCGTATTTGGTGAAAATTTGGAGGGTGCCGCTGGCTGTTTCATTGCTATTAATCGTTGTAAGGTAATTATCAAACTCATGCTGAAAATCAGGAGATACAATCAGCCGAAGGTTTACTCCCACCACTTCTTCTTTGCTAAACCCACTCATCTTTTCTGCTGTAGCATTTAAACTAAGTATCACCCCATCCATATCATGCAAACAAATAATGGTTTGGGTATTGTTAAGTACTACTGCCATTTCTTCTTCACTTTTTTTAAGTGCCAGTTTAGCCAGTTTTGATGCGGTGATATCCTGTACTGTTCCAAACACACCGATGTATTCACCAGCATCGTTCAGCCTTGGATTATTGTAAGACATCATATGATGCACCTGCCCGTTAATGATGTATCTGTATTCTACTTCAACCGGCTGTAGTTGCTCACAGCAGTGCAACATTCGTTCATTTAATACAGCAATATCATCCGGGTGAATGTTTGATAACAATTCTGACAGCGTAATACCGCCATCCAAGGGCAAATGATACAGCAGGCGCAACTCTTTTGAAACAGTAATTCCACCTTCAGCATCTATTTCCCATGACCCCAGCCCAGCGAGGTGCATTGCCTGGTGTAGTTTATTTTTATTGGTAATAAGTTCTGTTTCCAGTTCCTTTCTTTCTGTAATATCCTGCTGCATGGCCAAAAACTGGTAGGGTTTTCCTGCTTCATCCAACAATGGCACAATGGTAGTTTCGGCCCAATATGATTTACCATTTTTATTCCTGTTCACCAGTTCCCCCTTCCATGTTTTGCAATCAAGCAACACTTCCCAAATTGGTTTCACTACCTTTTTATCCCGCATGCTGATACTGATGGAACGATAATCTTTACCTAGCAATTCTTCTTCCGCCAGTTCATTTATTTCGCAAAATTTTCTGTTTACGTCTATTATTTTTCCATCTATATTAAAGATGATTACAATAGCAGATTGGTCCAGCGCAAACTTGTAATCCGCTACCTGTTTGTACAAGGCTTCAATGGCAATTTCTCTTTTTTTACGGTTGGTAATATTATTTTGTATCGCAATAAAATTCACTACTTCACCGGTATCATCGCAAATAGGTTTTATGCTGATAGACAACCATATTGGCGATCCGTTTTTGTGATAGCATAGCAACTCCTCCACTACTGCTTCGCCAAAAATCAAGGTCTCAGTCATGCGTTTGGCTACTTCCTTATTGGTAAGCGGACCTTGCAACAAACTACCCAGTTCCTGCCCCGTTACATCTTCAAGGCTAAATCCACTTATTTTGGTAAACCCCTCATTCACCCATTGTATCTTTCCCTTACCATCCGAAATAATGATGGATTCATTCAGTTGGGATACTACATTCGCCAATAATTTAATTTGTTGATCAGTAGTACTATTGGTGATTTGCTCCTTTGTTAAGCTATGGGTAATTTCCTGATTAAACGTAACCAATTGCTCCCGGCGGATGCCAATGAAACAAAATAGTAAACTTAAATAGATGGGAGAAAATGCGATGACGGCAAAATCAGGAGCGTATTCAAAAATTTGAAACCAGGGGCCCTTAAATCCACTTTGATAATTTAATTGAACGCCTATAAGAATGAGAATAATACCCAATGCAATACCTGCAGCAGTATGCATTAAAACGCCAAAGGAGGAATTTTGTTTCATGTTTGGTGGATATCAATTTTTTCAGATAGCAGAAACCAAAACAGCATTGCTTTCTGTTTTTAATTTAAAATTTTAATTTGATAGAAACATATCAATGGGCTGTTGCTACTTTACGTTGTGCTTTATCCCACGTTGCTTTTTGGTTGCCCGAAAGATATCTGCTTAATCCGGCGAGTACTGCATAATTCATAATACAAAAATAATAAGGAACAAAGACGGGTTTAAAACGTACCCTACGGTTTTCTAAAACAAACCCAACCCATGCAGCACTATAAAACAAAACTTGTGAGGCCATTAGTACCTGGTAGAAAAAATCCCCATCCATGCCCAACCAAATATTCATCAAAAACATGGCGATCAATAAGAAGGGGGTAATGGTCCATCTTAATACCCGGTGCGATATGTATTGAAAATACAATAGCGGTGTTTTACGCATTGTTAATCTTCCCGAAAGGCGATTGATTGACTGCCAGCCGCCTGCACAAATCCGCACTTTTCTTTTTAGTTCTTCAGCGACATTTTCCGATGCTGTTTCAACTGCATACGCCTCTGGTTCATACACTATTTTATAGCCGTCGGCGGCCATTTGCATAGATTGCATAAAGTCATCCAGCAAGGTATCTTCGGGCAAGTCCTTGTAAAGTGAGGTTCTAAATGCCACCAGCTCTCCGGCGGCTCCCACAGCACTGTACAATTCCGAATCCAGCTTTTTTAACAGCGATTCGTACTTCCAGTATATACCTTCACCTGCGGCGCTGGCATTGTCTGCCGCATCATTTATAATTCTTTTTTCACCCGATACGCAACCCACTTTCTCATCTGCAAAATGCCGGACAATGTTTCTAACAGCCGCTGTATTCAACATGGTGTTGGCATCTGAAAAAATCACAAACGACGTTTTTACAAATCGCATGGCCCTGTTTTCTGCGGCTGTTTTTCCACCCCTTCTATGCTCATGCAACACTTCAATTTCGGGCCAGGCTTTTAAAACATTTTCACTATTATCTGTAGAACCATCGGTAATAAAAACAAGGTGTAATTTTTCTGCCGGATATTCCAGCAATTTGCTGTTGGCAATTTTAACCGCCAATATATCAGCTTCATTAAAACAAGGAATGACTAACGTAACGGCAGGTTCAAAAGCCTGAACAGCTATTTTTTCTGCTGGTTTCGACATTCGTTTTAGTCTGACCATTCCATATAATACAACGCCATAACCAAGAAAGGCATAAAACACGATACCTAATGATATCCAAAAAATAATTGCCAGCCAGTTCATAATAAATAGATTGATTGTATGGATGCGACCTTGATAACTCAACAGCATATTTCTTAATTGAAATGCGATTCCAGCGCTGTATTATTGTTGTTAACGTAAATTCCGGGAATAAATTGCAAATAAACAAACGAGTATTTGTGGGAATTTTTTATTTATAGTATCCCTTTTACAATTTATTTTAAAATAGTGAGTTAAGAATGTAGCATTCATCAAATGGCTGCTATTGAAGCCTTAATACAATGGCGTGTAACATAGATTGACCGCCGTTATAAATGAATAACATCCTACTATCAAGCTAAAAAAACGCCCATCATGAAAGTACCTGTCTGGATAAAAGAAGTTAATTTTTCTTACAATTCTTATAAGGAAATACCACAAGAGGTCTTTGATACAGTAAATAAAAAACTGGATAAAATCTTAAAGCCCAATCCATTGGTAACCATCCTGATTGCAGCCTATAATGAAGAGGTAAATATTCTGCGTTGTCTTTCCTCACTTTCGAGAATGAAGACCAGCATTCCACTGGAAATAATTGTGGTTGACAACAATTCAAAAGACCACACCAGGCAAACACTGGAACGGTTACACGTAACGCATCTTTTTCAGGAGATACAAGGTTGCGGACCAGCCAGGCAACTTGGACAAGAAACAGCTAAAGGGAAATACATATTAACTGCAGATGCAGATTGCTTATATCCCGATACCTGGGTAGATGAGATGATGAAAGTGCTGCAAAAGCCAGGTACCGCCTGTGTTTATGGGCGCTATTCTTTTATACCGGAACCGGGGTATCCAAGATGGCAATTATCTACTCTTGAAAAAATGAAGGATATTATTGCTGAATACAGGCACATGAAACGCCCCTACCTGAATGCGTATGGCATCAGCATGGGCTATGTAAAAGAATATGGTTTAAAGGCTGGCTATATTATGGTAAATGTAAGAGGAGATGATGGGCGCCTTGCATTTGATATGATGCAATACGGAAAAATTGAACAGGTAAAATCAGACAACGCCCGCCCGTGGACCGGCCCCCGTACACTTGACCGGGATGGCAGTTTTGCAAAAGCGATTACCAACCGTGTTGGCAGAGAAATAAAACGATCTTTAAAAATGTTGAAGGCAGAAAAACCGCATAATACCAGGACATCGGCGAATGATAACTAAAGTTGCATAGCTGCTAACCGAAAGCAAAAAAAGTATAACACATATTTTGTAAAAAAATGGTGAATGGTATAATAACCCATTTACCATTTTTTATTCTGCTATGCCGATTTGAATTGATAAAAAAATTGACTGAAAGTTGCATGCAGAATTGACAGATAACATTTGTAGTTAATGTATCAGCAGTGATTGGATACGGCTTTTAAATAGCATTGCTATATAAATATTGCCCGGTCAACTTCTTCAGGAATAATGAACTTCTACAAAATTCAGCACATCTGCTGCTGATTTTGCATGTAAAATTTTAGCGCCGGATAAGGCAGGTATAATGGTATTAAATTCTCCCAGGTCGTGCTCTATACCACATTTAGACAAAATGATATTGGTTCCTTCAAAACAACTGGCCAAAGCTGCGGTACCTCCATGAACAGAGATAAAATTTTCACAGTTGGCATACACCTGCATCTGCAACTGGTTAAAACTTTTTAGGGTTGACTTGTGTTTCAAATACAAATCGTTCATCAGTATTACATCCGGGTAATTTTCTTTCAACCATTCATACTCATGCAGATCGAGTATATCACTATTGTCAGAAACAATTTGAGTAGATAGTGGGCGATTGTATATAATTTGAAACTTATCTTTTAAACCAATAATGAGTTTATTCAATAATTCGATACTAAAAAAGTTGATGGGTGGCTGGTCCCATTCAATATTGTATTTATTGGCGATTACCAGGATGGGCTTTTCAAATTTAAACCGGTCGTTGGCATAGTGTTTTTTAAACGGAACCCTTGCCCACTTTTTATAACTGAAGCTGGCGCTATGCGTCATATTGGGTACATCGTAGGTATCATAACTTTTTTGCCAAACCCGTTCGGTATATTTTTCCTCGTGGTTTTCGCTAAAGAAATAAAAATCGCTGGTGTTTTTACAGGAAATAGTTTTTGCCAACGTGCCATTTAAAAAATGCCAGTAAGCAAAAGGAATTACATAACGAATTTCCTGATCAAACTCGCCCTGGAAATCAATCGCCTTGTACTTGCTCTTTTGCAGGTAATCTTTTTTGAAAAACTGTATTTGATTGAGGCGACAAAAGTAGTTTTCACGGATATGATAGCGATACTCTTTCTTCACCCCCGGATAGTTGAATGCCGCTACCAGGTACAAGCCCTTTTTAATAAACTTGTTCATACTTTCTTTTACAACTGCCATCGGCGAAGATTCCATGCGCTAAATAATTTAAATTGTTTTATTCAGTTAGTATGCCACTGGCATGCTGTTATTTTACTCAATGCTATTTATCTTAAACTCAGTATTTTTTTCTTAGCCTTGTTATAAAATTTCCGGATCAATCTGCGGTTTTCGCTAATCGGTTGAAAGCCTTTCCAGGGCGTCATATCCAGGTAACGATAAAATTCACTACGATAAGCATCCTTAAATTTATAACTGCTAAAAATGGGTTTAATTTCTACAAAATGAATAAGCGAGGGTTGCTCATCTTCCTTGTTGGCAAACCAGTTCCATTTAGGATCCAGCTCTTTCCACTTGTTGGCAAACACTACATTCAATCCATATTGATCCGGCATTACCACAAACTCCTTATACCTAATCAGCACATCAATCACCTGGTCAGTTATTTTTTCTGCACGCCATTTTTTTGGATTCATCAGCAATACGCCTGAATTAAAATACTTTGAATCGCCCGCTAGTCCAAGCGCTTTATAATTAGGAATTCCAGCCCATTGGCAATCAATAGTGCCTGCGTAATCCTGCACAGCACCAATGGTATAATCGTCCAATGGCATATTCCATAGTTTAGAAATATCATCCTGCACAATGGTATCTACATCAATATAAATTAACCTGTCAGAATCCTGATCGATCATGTAAGGTGCAAAAATCCGCAGGAATACAGTAAGTGGAAAAGAGGAAGTATCCGCTGGAATTACCGTGCCGGCGGGAATAATTTCTTTGCTCGCAAACCATTTCAATGTTATTCTTGAAGGATCAGCAATTTTTTCAAGTTTTGCTTTAGACCCAGCAGAGATACCATCGTCAATAATGTAAAAATCAATGTGCTCATCTGTTTTATGGTTTGCATCAATCGACTTCAATAGCGCAGCAATCATTATGGCGAAGAAATTATCGCTGGCCACTACGATTGTGATTTTATCAGCATTTTTCATGTTGGTATTAAATTTTTATTGGTCCTTGCACGGCTGATAATCTTTTACAACAGCAGCACCACTCAAACCATTTTAACGATATATCCCGCTTTATTATTTGAATAGATAAAAATAAATAAATAGTATCCGGGAAGCAGGCCGGCTAACCCGTTTGGCGATATACCGGGCTGTTTTTCTTCTAATTGAATCATTCCATTTTTACAGTTTTTTTTGGTACACTTCCCATGCCATTTCCCAAAATAGTTGCACCCTGTTTTCCCAGGCATTTACCATTGCGGCACGCAGCCGTTGTTGTTTTTTTTCAGCACTGTTATCATTAAGCGCCCTATCAATCATCCGCAAAAATTCATCGTGTGTTTTGGCCATATATAAATTATCTTTAAAGCCCGCAATATCTTCACTAAAACTGGTGGTAACCACTGCCCTGCCGGCGCCCAGGTATTCATTTATTTTTAGCGGATAAATACCTGCAGTTAAATTGTTCTTTAAAAACGGAATCATTGCACAATCAAAACACTGCAGGTAAGCAGGTAATTCTTCTATTTTTTTTGACCCGGTAAAAATGATGTTGGGTATAGCATCCAGATCAAGTTCGGTAAATTGTTTATCGAGCCTTGGGCCCACCATTACAATCGTTTTGTCTGGATTGGTATTTGCAATTTTAACCAGCAACTCATAATCTATCCGCTGGCATACAGCTCCGGTATAGCCGATGATGGGCGTACTAATATTGCGCAACTCTTCCGGCCTGGGCAGCTTCTTTTCAATAGCGGTTTTAAACAACTGTACATCGCCACCATTAGGGAAATAATTAACCGGCTTGTTATTTCTGGCAGCAATATTCCTGCACAATTGTTTGGAGGTAGCCATGGCCATATCATACTGCTGCACACATTCGTTCTCCTTTACCAGCCAGCTCTCTTTTACCGCCTCGATGGCATCACGGCTATGATAAACGCTTAAGGTGGGTTTTAAATAATGCTCAATGTTTGATAAGTTGCTTGGATTAAATGAATTGATGAGTATATAATCGCTTATCTTTTTTTCTTTGATAATACGCTTGATTAAAGCTGCCGTACGCCGATTGTTATAGCCTAATCCAAAGTTGTATAATTTGCCGGGTGGCAAAGAATAAACAGGTAATCCCGGTCTCGGAGTAGCTCCCAATAAGTTGGCAGATTGTCCCTCTACCGGCATTAAGTAATCTCTACCAAACAACAAAGCAGGCAAACGTTTTTTCATTTTTGGGTAGTACCGTTTGCGCAGTAAATCAGGCCATGAGTATGGATATTCTATGTAGTATACCGGATTGGTTCGGCTAAGCACTTTAGCCAAAGAGATGGAAGCAGAAGATATTTCATCATCCAACCTTGACATGGACGTTAAAAAAACCGGCAAGTTTTTAAAATCATTTTTACTTAGCATATAGGATGATATTTATTTCACCAACTGTTGATGGCTACAGTCATTTTAATACAATTCAAAAGGTCGTCTAAACCTTTTATTCGATTTTTCTTTTGTCTTTAAACCCTGTCTTACTCCCCAAACAAGGAAAAGTATTACAGGTATGGCGATGATACTCCAGGGCATACTATTTATTTTGAACGATGGTTTCACCATGTGGTGTATGAATAAATTGTTTACTTGCTTTTCCCATTTTCATCATAGCCATTATCATTGAAAACAGGGCACCTGGTATCTGTAAAAAAGCTATCAACAACTGCTTGTTGTACCACCTGGCCGGAATACCCAAAAATAAACTAACGGCTAAGGCAACAATAAGACCAATGCTTACTACCAAAAATTGAGGAGAGAATACAAGCACCCAAATAAGCCAGATAAATAAACTGGCTATCAATAAAACTCTTGGAAAAAGAAAGGTTTGAAAAACTTTATTAAAGAATCCAATATTGCCCTTTAGTAATTGAACCCATCCTTCCACAAAATATTTTTTAAAAAACTCAACCTGTATTGCCATCCACCTGCTACGCTGGTTGGTAAATACTTCGGAAGATGCTACCTTTTCGTCGTAAACAAATTCGCCATCAAGAAACGCCATTTTTTTCCGTTGTCTTAACAGGCGAAATTCAAATTCCTTGTCCTCCCCCGAGGTATCGCCAATATCCTGCAGCATTGTAACAAACAGGTTCCAGTCGAAGGCCATCCCACTCCCAATTAATGCAGAGGGTAAACCAATAGCCACCTGTCCACGTCGAAAATAATGGTTATTGATTTCTTCAATGCAAGCATCCAAAAATGCAAACGATGTTTGAAAGTTTTTAGCGGTACGATGCCCCTGTACTACCTGGTAGCCTTGCTCAAATGCGTTGTTTACGGCATGTAAAAAACCGGGTGCCATGTGATTGTCTGCATCCAGTATCATTACAATATCGACCGGTTTGTCAGCGGTTGCTTCGACCGCTTTATTGAGTGCTTTCCCTTTGGTGCTTTTTTCAAAACTAACTTCCACTACATTAATCGGCAAACTTTTCAACGTGCTAACAGTAGCTGCGCTAAAAGAATCTGCAATCACAACCACTTCGAATAAGGCAGCCGGATAATTTTGACTGATGGCATCCTTTGCGGTAGCAATGATAACAGCATCTTCCTTATAGCCGGGAATAAAAATGCGGATGCTCCTAAGTGTTGTTGCCTTCTTAAATGGAGTAGGTTTAATGATTGATCCTATCACAGCAAAAAACAACAGGTAAGCCACCTGTATGATCAGGTAAGCCATTATACAGTATTGAATAATTGAACCAATTTGGTGTAGCATAATATTTTTTTTATTCAGGGTATAATTTATGTATGATTGAATGGGAATGGATGGCAGGCTCTTTAAATGCATTGTGCCCTATGTTCCACCAAAGTGCTTTAATGATTGATTGGCTATGCGCCCATTCTTTCTTTAGTGCATGTTTGATAATATGAACCGGCGTGGCAATCAACAGGAAAAAACCGCCCGCTATCGCTTTCTTAATTCCCTTGTAATTTCTTCGGATATAGAGTAAACGATTGCGGTATAAATAATAGGTTTTAAAGGCAGAATTTTTTCCTGTGGAAACAGATTCCTTATGGTACACTTCTGCTGTTCCTACATAACTAATTTCGTAACCTGCATGCTTAAATCTTGCGGCCCAATCCAGTTCTTCATAGTATAAAAAAAACAGTTCACTCATCACGCCCACTTTTGCTATCAGTTCCATTGGAATCATCATAGCGGCACCATTTGGCAAATCGGTAATCCGGCAATCATTGAACTGTCCTTCATCCTTTTGCAGGTAGCCAATATCATAACTTCTGCTGGTTAACGGATGCAAACCAATTGCTCCTGCGTATTGTATGGTATCCGGCAAAAAATGATATTTTATTTTCGGACAAGCAATGCCACAACGGGGATGCTTTTGCATATAAGTTACCAGTGTTGTTACTAAACCCGGCGTTACTTCTGTATCGTTGTTTAACAAAAAAACATAGCGCCCTTTCGCAAACTGAAGGCCAATATTATTGCCACCTGCAAATCCTGTATTCACCGGAGAACTGATGTGCTTAATAAAAGGGAATTCTTTTTTCAACCCAGCAGAAGAATATTGAGGAGATGCATTGTCTACCACAATTACTTCCCAATTGGGATAGGTAAGCAATGATAAAGAACGCAGCATGGCAGCGGTAACTTCCGGTGTATTGTAATTAACGGTGATAATGGAGACCAGCGGCGTGTTCATGATGCAATGGATTTTTGTAGCGGCGTATCCCAACGGGTACTCATTGATATCAACGCCCAACTAACAGATACTATTGTAAGGGACGGAACAACATTCATTACTTCGTTGCCATAACTACACAACAAGATGGCACCATATACACCGCACAACGCACACAACTGGTTTCGCAAAACCGGGTCTCGGGTGTTCCAGATTATTCCGGCTGATTTACCCAACATATAAAGCATGGCTCCAAACCAAAGGATGAAACCAATGATGCCATACATTACCCAAATTTTTACGTACAAACTATCGGGTGCAATACCCGCTGTAGGGATGTGTTTGTTGTATTTTTGGCCCCAGGCACCAATGGTACCCACGCCTGTGCCTAGCGGCTTACTTCCCAATGCATCACTCAGTTTACGCTGGTTGATCATCCGCAATTGAAACGACGGGTCATTTGGATCCGTGCCAGAACGCATCCGTTTGATCTGGTCATTTCCATTTCCAATTTTTGTAAACTTAAGCACGCCAATAAATCCCAATCCAAACACAGCACCAATGATCATAATATTAACCTGCTTACTCAATACAAGAAAGACAAACCCACCGCCAATGATACCGCCCAATGCACCTCTTGTACCGGAGAGCAACATACCATAAAAAATAAACAACCCGGCAATTGCATAACTCATTCGCCGGATGTTGGAATGTGGTCCGGTAGCAAGTATAAAACACATGATAGCGATACTGGCCTGCGATGCACCAAATTGTCCGGCCTCCTGGTAAAAAGAAAACACCCTCAACTTCCCAAAAAGCCAATGTGTAATTAAGTGATCATTCAACCAAACTTTTTCTGCAGCGTCTAACCCAATATACAATTGCTTCATACCATATAAAGCACCCAGAAATGAGATCACAATAATAATATCAATGAAGATGCGGACATCCGATTTTTTACGAAAAAGCAACATGGTAAGTGGCACCACCAATATCCAGTACAAAGAAAGGTTACGCATTTCCTGCAGCCATCCTACTATGCTGGGACGAGCAGGATTACCAATCTGCAATACTGTAAGAATAAAAAAGGCAAGTGCTATCCAGCAGAAATCATTGTTCAGGTGCCTGAACCTATATTTGGTGCCCCGATAAAAAATAACCCCGAGCCAAGTCAATACCAATAGGGCATCCAGTCCCAAACCAACCTGCAACCCGGGAATGTGCCTGCCAATCGTAGGCATAATAAAATTGTAGATAATAAAAGTAATCAGTCCAATTCTAGGCTTTAAGAAAACAAAAATCAGGAATCCAATTATGAAGGGCACAGCAACCAGAAGACCAGCAATGGTCAATCCATTACCTGCAATCATCCTCCCAAAAAAGGCGGCCATTAAGATGCCTGGCACCAGCCATAAATGTTTGGTATAATTATTTTGAGATTCATAAAATAAGTTCTTTTCCATTCACTAAAGGGTCATTAATTTCATTCTGTGTAGTCGATGTTTTACTGAAATAATTCACGCTGTTTCATTCCGGAAAGGGATTCAATCAGGCGTTCTTTTTCTTTTTTTAAAAATAGGTTTATTGATCAAAAAGTTTTTTTTAAAGCGCTAAATGCTACCGTATTTTTCTCCGGTTCCCAAATTCAAACCGCACCAAACGCTTTACGAGGGAACGAATAAAAGACCGCTTTCTTGGCACCTCTCCAACAAACTCTTCCGCAAAATCGGGGCTCACGCCATTCAGTAATAAAACTGGTTTGTTATTGGTTGTCTTACAAAATAATGCCAGTAACTGTTTGTCGATTTTACTCCAGATTCGGTTTGCCCTGCACACCAGAATTGTTTGATTCAATGGCGGCAGCGAATTAGGCTTTATTACTAATGTATCCAATGGAGGAAACGCTATTAACAGAAATTCCTTTTCAGAATGCAATACGGTTAAATCTTTATTCCATACTTGCTTTTCGACGGTATAATTTAGTTTTGTAAGCTCTTCAAAAAACAGGTTCATTAAGGTAGATTTACCTTCCTTATTTTGCACACTGATAAAACCAATTGAAACCGGTTGGGTGGCAATATCTACACCACTAAGTAGCTGTTGCACCAACCTAAGCGACGACTTTTCCAAAAATGCTGAATTGGAATTGTTTAGCGGATATAAGCCCAGGTAAGGTATGCCGATGAGGCGTGCTGCCTTCTCTGAATTTTGTAATGTTTTATTGATGAGCGCCCTCGCCATTATCACGGTTAGTACCAGTATAAATCCTACTAAAAAGCCCACCACTACCAAAATCATTCTTTTGGAGGCGTTTGCCTTCAAAGGTAGGAAAGGCGCATCCACGATATTCATTTTAGTAGTTAGCTCATTATTTTGTTGGTTCAACTGGGCAATATTTAAACCATGCAACATTTCCATGTACTCCTGTTCAGACACATTGATTTGCCTTTCAATTTTTTTAAGTGTAGCGCCAAGTGGAGCATATTTCCGGTATTCTTCCACAAATTCCTTTTTGCGTTTATCCATTACCGCCAACCTTGCTTTACCCTGCTCATATTCCAGTGTATTTTTTAACCACTCATTTAATACATTTTGTGTAGGTATACCGTAAGGCGTATTTGTTTGTGAGTAGAGGCTGCTAACGGACGCCTGCAGCTTTTTATCCAAGGCAGTTGAAATGGTTTTGAGACTGTCCATTTGGTGTTGGTAACCCAATACCTTTTTACCAACAATCTCTTCTACTGCAATTTTATTATTTACTTCGGCCAAAGCCTCCTTTTCTTTTAAAATATCTGCTCCATATTCATTTTGATACAAACGGCCTCTCATGCTTTCATTCACTTTAGCAAGCGATTTGTTGCTGGCCATATTATCCATTTCAAGGTTATGATTCTGCGAAAATAAATTCTCCCTTTCGCCTGCAACAGCCTTAGTTTGTTCGTAATAGTTAATGATATCGTTTTGCTTGTTGAACTCCATGAAACCTTCTTCCGCTGCGGTCAATTTTTTACTGGCATTTTTGGTTTGGCTTTCAAAATAATCAACTACCGATTCAGACTGGCCCTGCTTTAACCGCCTATGCTTCTTTATAAATTCCTCTTCCAACAATTCGAGAGTTTGTTTACAAATGATTGGGTCATTGGTTTGGTAAGCAATTTTTATAAGATCACTGTTGTTGATACGGTTTGCCTTTATATTATCCAGTGCACTAAGTGAGTAATATGGATTGGCTGAATTGATGATTGAGTAGACGAGATTTCCCTCACTGCTGCCCATGTATTCTTCTAGTGCAGTGATGGTGGCTTCAACCGTAGGCTTTACCACAATTTTACGGATACTATCCGGAACCAGGGCTTTTAACTCGCTGTAAGCTCCCCATGAAATGATCATTGGGTCGTGTTTTACAATGGAAAGATGTTGGGCCAATAAGTCAATACAAACTTCCTTTTTAGTTTCTCTTGAATTGATGAGCGATAATAAATTATCAAAAGCATTGGTGGTTGCAAAAAAGTCGGCCTTATTATTCCCATTCAAATTATAACCCGAAGCAATCCCGGTGTAAATTACCGTTTCAGATGAATACACTTTTTTTTCCTTACGGGTAGAATAAAATATAGACCACGCCATTACTGTAGGGATCAAAATAAGCCATAGCAAATTTTTTAATAATAGTTTTATGAAATAGGCTAAGCTCATTTGATAGACATTATTAACGATGATAGAGTGGTGCCAGTGTAAACTTCCAACTGCAGATAACTGGATTGAAAACTATTTTTATAAGTTTCATAAGCAATAACCGCATTGTTATAGTTGCCCTGAACAATGGAAGCTTGTTCTACCGTAATCTGACCATTTAAAAAATTTTTTTCTGCCAGCGTACTATTGATACTTGCAGACTGGAGATTTTTATAGCTAACGGTCATTAATTTTTGAATCAATTTGAAATCCTGGTACAATTTGATCACTTCCTGCCGGATTTGCATAACCGTTTTATCTTTACCTGCCAAAGCAATCTCTACAATGGATTGTTCTGCTTTGCGGATACTTTTTCGATTGATGATTTGAGTAATGGGCAATTGTAATCCTACTCCTACATTGTAATACATACTTTGGGCAGTTGTAAGGTTATTCGCAACAGTTGATGACTGGTTATTCACTGCGGCATAATTGGTACCATAGCCATAGGATGTATGCAGCGAGAGCGCATTGTAAACGGCTTTTTTCTTTATCTCAAAATTGGCAAGAGCCAGATTTTCGTTGCTACGGCTCATCCTGGCTTCTGCAGAATATTTAATGGCCGAATCCATTAACATCGGCAACAACACATCTGTAGCCAATGCCTTCGATAACATTGAATCTACCGAAGGCGATTGCGCCTGTACGGAAAAGAAGCTGAGTACGAGCGAAAAAATAATTATAATTTGTAAGGGAAAAATCTTAGGCCGGTTCATGGTTGTTTTTTAAACATTTTCGGACTGAAACAATGCAGGAATAGTTCGTAAAATTAACCTGATGTCGTTTCCAAAACTGTGTGTTTTTGCATAGTTATTATCCAGGTTCAATCTTTCCTCCTCTGACATTTCTCCACGGCCCCTTTTCTCTACCTGCCACAAACCGGTAATGCCGGCGGGTGCCATGAAACGCAATGCATATTTATCCGTGGTAATTTTTTCGGCTTCATATAATGGCAGCGGGCGGTTGCCTACAATTGACATATCGCCAATAAACACATTCCACAACTGTGGTAATTCATCAATGCTGGTGTTTCGGATAAAATTTCCGATACGGGTAATTCTGGGATCGTTCTTAATTTTTATAAATGCAGCATCAAGATTGCTTTCCCGTTGTTGATTATACAAATTTTCACACACAATTTTATTATCTGCATACAACGGATTTCGGCAACCAGTTCCTGCCTGTTCACAAAACTCACAAAGTTCTTTCACTACTACATCATTTGCTATGACAGGAGTTTTGGCACTGTTGTATTGGTTCAGATGCGACAAATCTTTTAGTTTAGCATCTGCCCCTGTAAACATGGAACGGAATTTATAGAATCTAAAAACCTTATATCCCGAGCCTACTCTCAACGAAAAATAAAATACTTTGCCTTTAGATTCGGCCCTTATTAAAATGGCAATGATCAGAAACAATGGGCTTAACATCAACAAAGCCAACCCTGAAAATGTAATATCAAAAATACGTTTGATGAAAGGCAGCTTATATGCTTTTGCTTCAGTATGCCGAACCTTTTTATTGTTGTAATTTTCTACAAGGTACGGCACACGCATTCTTAACGCATTTTCATCAACCGGCTTCGAAAATATTTCTGCTATGCTCTCACTCATTGCGAGCTTTCGATGTTCGTTATCTATTTGGTCCATTAAAACCATAAAAGGGATCTTACCATAGCCAAAAGCATTGAGCGTGTTGTGTAGAGGGATTCCATTGCAACCGAGTAATTCGTCATCCGTAATGATGGCTTTGTAGTCAGTATCTTGTTGCATCGCCTGGTGCAATGCGAGACCGTTTTTATAAATATCTACATCAAATAGATCTTTCAATGCAACTTTAATATGATCTGCAATGGCAACCTGGCTGGTAATTACTGCAACCCTTTTTTCGTTGTTTAACATAGGTGTCTATTTTAAAGTTTATTTTTTTCCACTGCGACGCAGGATTCCATTTAATCGTGCAGCAAGTTCCCGGGGGTTGAATGGCTTTACCATAAAATCATCTGCACCAGCCTCCAGACAACGGATTTTATTATCGGTTGTGTCACTGCCAGATAACATTACCATTGGAATGTTTTTTAAGAAGCCGCTCGACCTTACCTGGTCGATGAATGCATTACCATCCATCTCCGGCATATTAATGTCTGCAACTATGATATCCGGAATATTGCCCTCCTGCATCCAGGCGAGCGCCTCTTTACCATTGCCTTTGGTAATTACCGAAAATTTTTCTTTAAAATAATGTTGTAAAATAAGCTGGATGGAGACTTCATCATCGATTGCCAGCATTGACAGATGTGGGGTAGGTTGTATCATGGATTTAATAGTAAAGTTTAGTGAATATCTACTATTTACAACAACGTAGAACCAAGTCACTTATTTGAAGTGCTTTGTTTGCTGACTGCAATTAGATGCAAAACGACACCCTTTGTAGATAACTGACTACAAGTATCTTTGCGCCAGTAAAAACGACGTTAACCGAAAAGCTTTGTAACGATTGTCAGCGCTTTCTAATAAAAAGGAGATTGGTGAAATGTAACCGTCATCTGTCAATTGGCATTGTCATTTGTTATCAATCAACGAGCAAAATTTAAGACGCGGTTGGCTTTCGGATGGTACACCTTTAAAGTTTTTCCATTCACAATAATTGCGACATCAAAAGCCCGGCTTGTTTAATATTTTGCAAATAACATATCGTAATTATACCTGAGTTGACGGTAGCCAAAACGTGCAAGCGATATCATTGGATTTTTACTGGTCGTCCAGCTTTTTCGTGTCATGGTACTTGGTTCAGCATCCGAATTATCCTGTGTAAAAAGCCTGGTAAATTCGTTGTAGAATAATCCTTTTCCTTTGTGTTGAATAAAGTTTATACACATTCTGTATTCCGTACGATCGCCTTTCATTCCCTCGGGATAACGACCGAATTTTGTAAAGAAATTGCTTCTTTTTAAATGAGGATGATCACTGTAGTAATAAACTTTCATATAATCTACAAACCATGGTTTAATCAGCATCTCTGAAAATCCTTTTCTAAATGCTTTTAAATAAGGATAAGCCGAATATGCGTAAAAACGTACGATGTCAAAATCTTTACGTTCGTTCATTATTTGCAGGGCATCTATAAATGCTGACGGAAAGATTGCGCTGGGTGTAAAATCTTCCTGTACATAAAGCGTATAAGGTGTCACAACTGCATCCTGACCCTTATTTAGATTGTTACCTAACCCTTTGTTTTTTGGTGTTGTAATTAGCCTGAATGGGAATTTAAGTTGAATTTTTTTCAAGTATGCCAGGTGTTCCGGCTTGCTGCCGTCATCACTCACTACAATGTCGTCAAATACACATCCAAGATTATGAAAACTTTGTAACAGGTTTTCTAAAGAACTGCTTCTGTTGTAGTGGGTAACCAACAAGGTTACCTCTTTAAAATGTTTTGACATTGAAATAATTTAAACGGTATCTGCACCTTTTCGATTTAACGTTCGAATCCCATTTTTTATTTCTGTAATAAAATTATATCTCAATCTGATTGATTGTATCTAGTTAAATATCAAGAGTAAAGGAATTCGCAATGCTGTCGGTTACTGTTGGGTTTATAAATAATCTGGAAATGTTTTTTGCTGTAAATATACTTCTTTGTCCATTTCCGAATTCTGGAACAGAAATCCTGATGTAAGACACATTTGATATCAGTGTTTCCATAAAGCGCTTATATTAAGTGAGTTAGTTGTTGGCATTGTTCATGCAAAGCAAATTGAAAATTATAACCATGCATTCCAAAAAGGCTTTTAAAATTTATCTGTTAGACGACGATTTATTTTATATAAATATATTTCAACAGCATCTTTTAAACTTGGGATACAGCGATATTGAATCCTATATTAATCCAATGGATTGTTTTGATCATTTGAGTCCGGCGCCGGATATTATATTTTATGACCATGGTGTTGATTTTTTGAAAGGATTGGAGGTATTGAAAAGGATTAAAAGATTCAACCCGGATATTTACATCATCTTTATTTGCGGTGCAGATGAAGTGGATACCGTAATCCAGTCATTGAAATATGGAGCTTTTGATTATTTTGTGAAAGGAGAAAATGATCACAAGAATATTGCAACGGTTTTGACAAAAATAATCCGTGTAAGGGAATTATTGCAGCAAAATTACGTTGCACGTTTAAAGAAATTTCAGACCTTGTATTTTTAGTGAATTAAAAAGCGATGAGGTTAAGGGTAAGGTGTAAACATAAATGAGGAATGATGATTTATGAAAGGTGAAAGATGAAGGGTGATATACTTACCCATTAATTCGCTTATGAAAACGCTGAATCTTTCACGAAATAAGTGGGCATCGTCGCATTGGTAGCGCCCTTGAAGCATTTATTAAGCTTTCTTTTTATTTCTAACAGAGGCAACCATTTCCACAATCTGCCTGATCCTGTTCTTGCTATTTTTATTGCTAAACCAAAGTAACAAATAACATCCACCACCTATCATTAGCCCTAACGAGCACAGTAATAAGGGTGATAAATGTACACAGCTTTTTCTGAAAAAAAACATGGCAACTCCGCTCAACAGGGAGAAAAGAATGGGGAAAGCAATCTCTTTTAAAAACAAAGAAACCGTCATTGGAGAATCTTTAAGACTGAAGTATAAAAACGGAATAAACCCAACATACATTACCACCGCATAAGAAATGGCTACACCTTCAACACCCCACTGTACGCCGATGTAAAAGCCGCCTACTACTATGATGGAATTGACCAGGCCAATTAAAAAATATCGGCGTGATTTTCCGGTAGTAATCAATACCAAGCCTTGCGTACTTGCAACAGGTTGAATAAAGGAAGCGATGGCAAGAAGTTGAAAAATGACTGCAGCGGGTGCCCATTGCTTGCCTAAAACAACCAATATTAATTCTTCCGAAAAAATGGCGGAATACATTACCAACGGCATACAAAAAAATGCCAGTGTAAACAAATACCTTTTAAAAAAACTCCTGTATTTTTCCGGGTCATTGCTTAAACTGCTTAAAACCGGGAGGGCTACTGCATTCAAAGGATTGCGCAGTTGGGTAATCGGTAACATCAGTAATTGATAGGCTTTTGAATAGAAACCTAAAGCTGCAGAACCAACAAATTTACCGATCAGTACATTGTCCATATTACGGGAAAAATAATTGACGAGATCAAAACCCGTCATACCTGCACCGAACTTGAGAAATGAATTGACATTATCGGCCTTAAAGATAAATGCCGGGCGCCAATCGCAAACGATCCACAAGGCTGCTGACGTAAAAGTAGCATTCAAAACAGTAGTAGCAATAATTGACCAATAGCCAAAGCCGGCCCATGCCATATAGAGTCCGATTAACAAACTACCAGCCGCACTTCCTATTTGAATGTAAGATAATTCTTTAAACCGCATTTGCCTTTTCATGAGCGCACTATGCTGAATGGATAAGCCGGAAATAAAAATACTGGCCGCAAAAACAAGCGTGATACTAAACAGTCGGGGTTCATCGTAAAAATGGACTAAAAGCGGGGCAAGTATTGCTATAACGACAGCAATTGCAAAACTGATGGCAATATTGATCCAGAATACCGCACTTACCTGTTGCTGGTTAATTTCGAGCCGTTGAATTACAGCAGCCGATAAACCGAGGTCGTTAAAGATGGCTACAAATCCGGTAACAGCGGTCACCATTGCTACCAATCCATAATCACCAGGCAACAGCAATCTGGCCATGATAACGGTAGACCCAATACTTAACAGGAAGGAAAACATCTGTCCAACGATTGTACTAAATCCGCCCCGGATAGAACGATTTTTCAGATCAGTTTTTAAATGATGGGTATCAAACCATTTTTTTTCCAGCGCTACCATACCTGTATGCATATTTTTTACCTTAGTTTGCCGAAAAAGATACCAACTGTGACTTCAATTAGATCAATCATTTCGGTACTTTCTTTTCTGTAAAAATTATAACGATGTTTTTTTGTAAATATTTGAAACATTACCACCGAGGCAACAGAAGTTTTTAGATAAACGCATGAAAGCTTTACCTGTTTTGTACACTGCAAAATCCAATGTTCAACACAGTATCCAATTCCTATATTACGCAGCAACGGAAGCAAAGACCACTGGCTTGGTTTTCAACATCAAAAAATAGGTAGGTTGATGTATAACGAAAAAGTTAATGGTTGCAATAAACTATCTAAATACCCCGAAAGGAGATGCGATTTAGATAAAAGCTCAATTAAAATTAACTATGTTTGAAGTAATTTACACACCATGACAAAATCAGAAATAACATTTTTAGAAGGTCCGCAAAGTCGCAAAAAGGATTTACTTTTTGCCATCAAAGTATTGTTCGAATTTATAAAAGGATTTAGGGCCTTACACTTTGTAGGGCCATGTGTTACCATCTTCGGCTCTGCCAGGTTTAAAGATGGCCACCCGTTTTATAAAAAAACGGAGGAGCTTGCTGCAAGGATCGCAGAACTTGGATTTACCATCATGACGGGTGGTGGCCCCGGTATTATGGAAGCAGCCAACAAAGGAGCAAGAGAAGCGGGCGGAAGAAGTGTTGGTTGCAATATTGTGCTCCCGCATGAACAACACGAAAATCCTTACCTGGATAAATGGGTTGATATCAAATACTTTTTTGTACGAAAAACATTGCTCATCAAATACTCTTATGCCTTTGTAGTAATGCCTGGCGGATTTGGCACCCTGGATGAATATTTTGAAGCGCTAACTTTGATACAAACAAAAATGATCCAGGAATTTCCGATCGTAATTTTTGATACCGAATTTCACAAACAACTTATAGAACACATCGATGCTATGCGGGATGCAGGCACCATTTCACCGGAAGATCCCAACCTGTTCTTATTCACCAATTCGGTGGATGAAGCAGTGGAATACATTAAAAAAAATAGCATTGCCAGGTTTAAATTAAAACCGGAAAAGCCGAGAAAGCCTTTCAACTGGCTGTGGGAAAAAGACTTAAAAGAACCAAACGAAAAACATGAAATTAAAGGCAACTAGTGCTGGATAAATTTTAGATTGACGTAAAGTTGATGGCCTGGTAGGTTTGTCCTGATAGCATCCAGTATAAGCATATTATAAACCTAAACTGAGTAACAGACTATAATTCGGTAAATCTTCGATTGGGTGATCAAATGATAGAAATTAGAAGTCCAATAAGCTTATAAAATATTGAAACGATTAAAAAAGGAAGCCATTTGAAACAGTAAAATTGATTCGCTACAGTAGAGACAAGGTAAGTTCAGAAACACAGCATATCAGTTTTGTCGAATTGAAAGAACATGTGCAGGAAGTTAGTAAAATGAAGCGAGTGGTAAAATGATACACTTTCCCACCCGAGTAATTTAGCGGGTACACACCTCCTACTCTACACAGAATAAAACTTAAACGGCACGATTCCAGAGCCATTGTTTTCACTTACATGAAACACTTAACAATTATTATATCTTTCTTACTACTCACCTGCTGTGGCTGTACTTTACTGCCTTGATAAAACCCTATGCCCGGCATTGGTAGCAGCACTGCCTGACATTAAGTTGGCAATCGCTGGTGAACTCTTGGAAAATTACGAGTTAACCATTGTCTATGAACTTTAATTTCATTTTCTGAAACTGAGCATCTGTATAAACCTCGTTTGCTCAGATTAGTGTTTTTAAAAGACCGGCATTAACACAAAAGGAGAATAAAAAGTAATTGGCAGGATTAAATGGATGTGTTTTATAACGGATAATTTCAAAAAGGCAGGCATAAGGTATTGTAGAATTAAAGGCTTACTTTGAGCATAAAATTTGCTGTATGAGCCACCATAAAAAACAAGAACACTACAACCGTTCCTACAAGTTAGCTGCACAAAGCGCCGGATTGGTTGTGTGTATCTCCATCCTTTTATTTATTGCAGGAAAAGGTATCCCGGAAATATTAAAAAATGAGGCGAATGAGATGATCCCCTTTCTTCCATTTCTTGCCATTCCGTTTGCAGGGTATATTATAACATGGTTTAAAGAATTTGCAGGTGCATTAGTGATGATAGCAGGAGGGATTATTCTACTTGCATTCTTAGTTGCTAAAGGAGATACCGGGCTTGGGCTTATTTATGGCTTTCCGTTTATTGCGACCGGCATCCTTTTCGTAGTGCATGTAAACAAACGGGCACAGCTTCAGCGGAAACATGAGTAAAAGGCTGTAGGGGATTTTACTTTCTAAAAATGAGGCAAGATTACCTGCCAGGCAAATGAATGAATATACTATTAAACAATGCGTTTAATGGATGTTGCAGATGTGCTTAAAAGATACAATAAAAGAGGTTCCCTTTTCCAGGTTACTAATACATTCAATTTGCCCATCTAATAATTCTACATATTTACCCACAATGTGCAAGCCAAGGCCGGTTCCCTGTATATTGGTTACATTTTTCCCTCTAAAAAAGCGCTCAAATAAATGACGGTGGTCATCCTCTGAAATACCAATTCCATTATCTGATACTATGATCACAATGGAGTAGGCATCTACCTTGGTTCTTACATATATTTGTCCAGTTTCCTGTGTAAATTTAATGGCATTAGAAAGGAGATTGATGATGATATTTTTTAACATGGATGCATCCAGTTCCACTTCGGTCGCACCTTCATGTACGAAGGTGATGTGCTGCCCAACTTTTGCAATTCCTTTTATTTCGCTTAATAATGTGGTAACAAATTCCTTTATGTTAAACCGGCTGTAGTGCGTGGTTATTCTACCATCTTCAATTTTACCAATCGACAGAAATTCATTTAAAATATCTGTGAGATTATTAACGGCTGATTTAATCCGGTGAATGTGCTTGTCTCTCTTTTCCTGTTCATCGCCCTTTACGTATTTTGCCACCAGCGATGCCGATGAAAGAATCGTGCTTAACGGAGTACGAAACTCATGGGAAGCCATCGATACAAACCTGCTCTTTAGATCGCCTAACTCTTTTTCTTTTCCCAAAGCTTTTGTTAGTTCATTTTTTGATTCCTGCAACTGGGTTAATGTATCCTGCAATTGCAACGTTCTTTTCTCCACCATTTCCTCCAGGTTGTCATTTAATTCTGCAATGGTGATGTTAGTGGCGGCAAGCTGAGCCTGCTGATTTAAAAATGCCTGCTCATTTTCTTTCCGTTTTGATATATCGCTTACAAAAGCGATTGCAAAATTGCCTTGCTCCGTTTTATAATTACTTAAACTAACTTCTAAAGGAAATTCAATGCCATTTTTCTTTATTCCAAAAAGATCCATTCCCAATCCCATCGGTCTTTTTTCAGAATGTGCTACATATTTCTGGCGGTGCCCAACATGGTGGTGATGATAACGGGATGGAATCAATACCTCAATCTTTTTTCCAATTAGTTCATCTGCATTATCATAATTGAATTGTGCTAATAAAAAACTATTTGCCAAAATAATCTCACCCTTTTGGTTTGCCACCAAAATCCCCAACGAGGCATATTGAAAAAGCGCTTCAAACTTTTCCTTTTCCGTTAAAAGTTCGTTTTGTTTTTTAGACATATCTAAATGACTTGAGCAATAAAATTAAGCCTTCTACATTTTATCAAACAAAACATTTTGCAACCCGGGCAGAAGAATGCATCGGCAAGGCGCAGATGCTTGCTGATACCATAAAAAAGAAAAATTGCAACAAAATACAATTTGTATTGTAATTGGTATACTAAATTATTTAATTATGGGAGTATGGAACCAGGTTGCTCAGTATTTATATTTAAAGAAAAAAGATCCGAATGCACCTAATTCGCAATTTGTAAAATACATGCATGGTATCAACCGCATCTCAATCTTGCTCTTCCTTGCAGGCATGGTAATTCTTGTTGTAAAATTATTGAGGAGATAACGCTAATGGGATCATCCAGATTTATTTTCTTCCGGAAACTTTCTTGTTTTTAATAAACATTTTATGCGGTTAAAAATTTATAAATAATTTTTGCAGCATTTGAAGAGGCATCACCGCCGCGACTTAATAAATTTCTTAGTGCAGCGTAATCCCGGTTAAGCTGTGCCTGTTTTTCCGCATCTGATAAAATTTTCTTCAATTCAAGGGCAATGTTTTCGACTGTTAATTCCTGCTGTATCAATTCCTTTACAACTTCCTTATCCATAATCAGATTTACCAGACATATGTATTTAATGGTGATAAGCATTTTTGCTATTTGAAATGAAACAGCATTGCCTTTATAACATACTACTTCAGGTACCGCAAACAATGCAGTTTCCAAAGTAGCGGTACCACTCGTAACAAGTGCTGCCTTGCACGCCCAAAGCAGTTGATAGGTTTTATTAACTACAGCAGAAACATTTTTATAAGGCGCTAACAGATTATCATAAAAACTATTTTCAATGCCAGGCGCTTTTGCAACTACAAAATGATAGTCCGGAAATTTTTCTGTTACCTGCAACATGATAGGCAGTTTTTTTAATATTTCCTGTTGCCTGCTGCCGGGTAATAAAGCGATAACCGGCGAATTATTGTCTTCAATAAAAGGCGCAATGTTACCTATTTGCTCCTGTTCTTTTTGCACATTAATAAAATCGTCGATTACTTGTACTAGTGGATGACCTACATAGTCCACGTCAAAATCCCACTTTTTGTAAAATTCTTTTTCAAAGGGCAAAATCACCAGCATTTTATCTACATTTTTTTTAATCCCTTTCACCCTGCTTTCCTTCCATGCCCATACCTGCGGAGAAATGTAATAGATCACTTTAATCCCCTGCTTTTTAGCCCATGCTGCTATCCGCAAATTAAATCCAGGGTAGTCAATCAGGATGAGCGCATCCGGTTTATTGTTGAGAATATCCGTCTTACAAAAAGCAAGGTTGCGAAAAATAGTACGCAGGTTTTTAACAACTTCCACAAAACCCATAAAGGCAAGCTCCTTGTAGTGCTTTATCAGGGTGGCACCTGCATCCTGCATTTTGTCGCCACCCCAGCAACGGATATCCGCAATTGCATCCATCTTTTTCAATTCCTTTATTAGGTTAGCTCCGTGTAAATCACCGCTTGCCTCACCGGCTATAATATAATATTTCATTGACTGCTGTTGAGGATGCAATTTAATTGAAACTACGCCTGTTAAATACAGCAGCAACAAAAAAGCCATCCCAGAAATGAGACGGCTTATATTCTAATTGACCAAACCTGCTTAAAAACCTAAATGATAATCGTTTATTCCTTTTCAGGTTTACTCCTCAAACATCATTTCCGCACCAATCCCATTCTTTCGCACTTTGCGCATCTCCTTCATTTTTTTCTTTTGCTCTTCATTCAAAACACCATGGAATTCAACAGCCATGGAACGATTATTGGCTTTAAGCTGTGCCTGCCTTTGAGACGTTGTCAAGGAAACATCATTCATAATTACCGTCCTTTTGGCGTCGGTAGCCTGCCGCATTTGCTTAAGCTTTACTTTCTGCTCACTTGTTAAATTCAATTCTTTCAACTGTTTTAGCTGACCCTTCTTTTTAGAATTCAATATCTCGTCATCTAATTCATTGATTTGCGCTGTGCCTTTTACTTTACTGGTATCGGCTACTTTTCGCTGTATTTGCGCAAATAGGCTATACCCGCCAAAACAAAATATCATGAGCATCATTACTTTTTTCATCGTTTATATTTTTATACACCGATAGATTACTACCCCATGGAAAAGTTTAATGAATGAATAAAATAATTTCAAGCCAACGATTTTTCAATGATCTATAAAACATTTGAAGATAAAATGCTTTCCAGCTTCTTTCATTTGAATTACACTCAATAATTGAATTGAAATCGAATATCGACTTCTTTTTAATTAGTAATTCACGCAATGATTAGTGCAATAATAAAGCCTGCACCAATATCTTAACTTTTGTTATGCGGTAACTGTGAGAATTAACTGAAATTTGCTTATGGAATGATGAATAAATATTATATATAAAACAATTTATCAGTTCAGACGTCTAAACACACTCATTCTGGTTTCTTTATAGCAAAATTGCAATTCAGGTTAAATAAATGACGAAACCAAGATACCGTTCAAAAAAAATATTTTTGAGTACGGTATAATACGGTTAGTTTTGCGATAGTTTACTACGCAACTATTAACATATGGACTGTAAAGAAATGCCGGATACATTGGGTTTTATGATTGTTCATACAGGTAAATTACTGTTGAAAACAATTAACGGAAACTTCTTATCGCTCACAGATGACATCACTTTTGAGCAAATGGGTGTGCTTTATTTTATTTCAAGGAGCAACAATAAAGAAATGATTCAGCAAGATATTGCTGCCGTGATGGACAAAACAAAGTCGGCCATATTAAGATCTATCGACATATTGGAAGAAAAAGGATTTGTAAGACGATTGCCAGTTGCCGGAGACAGGCGCAAGAACTTGATTGAACTTACAGACAGTGGCAAAGCAATTATAGAAAAGATGCACAATATTTTTATGAGCGAGGACCAGATTTTAAAAGAGGGAATTACTAAAGAAGACCTGGAGACCTGTATGTGTGTATTGTCGAAAATTCAACAAAAATGTAAGTAATTTTACAAACTGTTTTTTTTAAATAAGAAAGCGGTTTACCAAATAAAAAATTCTATTTTTCGATGGAACTATGCTTAAGGAAACATTTTAAAACAACGCGATGAGTAATAAAACACTGATTGAAAAGGTAAGCGCCTTTAAAGCTGCTGATAAATTAAAAGAAGCCGACATTTATCCTTTTTTTCGCCCCCTGCAGTCGGACCAGGACACAGAAGTAATTATTGGAGGTAAACGGGTTTTGATGTTTGGCTCTAACAGTTACCTTGGACTTACCAATCACCCATTGGTAAAGGAATCTGCAAAAAAAGCAATTGACAAATATGGTAGCGGGTGCGCCGGTTCAAGATTTTTGAATGGCACGTTAGATTTACATCTGGAACTGGAAGAAGCCCTGGCCCAGTTTGTAGGCAAAGAAGCTGCACTGGTTTTTAGCACGGGCTACCAGGTAAATGTAGGTGTAATATCTGCTCTGGGTGGCAGAAATGATTTTCTTTTTTCGGATGAATTGAACCATGCTTGTATTATAGATGGTGCCCGTTTATCGTTTTCCAAATTGTATAAGTACGGTCATGGCGATATGGCTCATCTTGAAAAATTATTGGCGGGTGTGCCATTAGAAGCCTTTAAAATAATTGCAACAGATGGCATTTTTAGCATGGAAGGCGATATTACTAAACTGAATGAAATTACAGACCTTGCGAAAAAATACAATGCCGCTGTTTTTGTGGATGATGCTCACTCATTGGGCGTGTTGGGCCCACAGGGCCAGGGCACTGCGGCACATTTTAATATTGCCCATAAAGTAGATTTAATCATGGGCACTTTCAGTAAATCACTGGCTTCAATTGGCGGTTTTATTGCCGCCGATAAAGTAGTGATCGAATATTTAAAGCACCATGCCCGTTCACTAATATTTAGCGCAAGTATCTCGCCGGCCGCAGCCGCCGCTGCATTGGCTTCTTTGACTGTACTAAAGGACGAGCCCCAGCGGATAGAAAAACTCTGGAATAATACACATTACGCTTTGGATGCCTTTGCAAAAGCGGGTTTTGATATCGGGTTATCGGAATCTCCCATTATTCCAATTTTTGTAAGAGATAATGAGAAAACATTCCTGATGGCGAAGATGCTGATGGATGAAGGAATTTTTGTGAATCCGGTTGTGTCACCTGCGGTAAGCAGCGATTCTTCTATGATTCGTTTTTCGCTTATGGCAACGCATACTTTCAAACAGATTGATTATGCTGTAGAAAAAATCAAAAAAATTGCTTTCAAATTGAAAGTACCGCAAATAAACGTTGAAAGAGCATGATTAGCATAAAAGCGGTAAAAACAAAGGCTGAACTGTCATCTTTTATTGATTTTCCGCATAAACTTTTTGAAGGAGATAAAAATTACGTTCCGGAATTACACATTGCGCAACGGGATGTATTAACTCCAGGCAAACATCCATTTCACAATCATTCGGTGATGCAGTTGTTTTTAGCATACGATGGCAATGTGATAAAGGGGCGTATTGCAGCTATTTTTAATAATAACCACAATGCCTTTAAAAATGTAACAGAGGGGTTTTTTGGCTTTTATGATTTATACAACGATGCCGAGGTTTCTGAAAAGTTATTGAACGAAGTGGAAAAATGGCTTTTGGCCAAAGGAGCAACCAAAATTATTGGGCCGGTTAATCCATCAACCAACGAAACAGCCGGTTTGCTGATTGAAGGTTTTGATTCGCCGCCGGTGGCAATGATGACCTATAACAGTCCTTATTATCTTGACCTTTTAATAGCAGCCGGATTTGAGAAAAGTGTAGATCTGTTAGCCTATAATTTACCTACCAACGTGGTAAATAAAAGGTCATTGGCTTTAAAAGATTCTTTGCGCAAAAGACTCGCCGAAAGAAACATCACTATAAGGAATATTAATCTGAAGGATTATAATAATGAAGTAGAGAAAATACTTTCGGTATACAATGAAGCGTGGATAGAGAATACTGGCTTTATACCAATGACGGATGCAGAGTTTAAATACCTGGCGAAAGATCTTAAAATGATTCTGGATAAAGATTTTGCAATGGTAGCTGAACATGAGGGAAAAACCATTGGTTTTGCCCTGGCCATTCCTGATATAAACCAAACGCTGATCAAAATAAAAAAGGGGCGATTATTGCCAACGGGTATTTTTAAATTACTACTAGGCAAAAAGAAAATCAATTCGGTTCGGGTTATCGCATTGGGTGTAACTAAAGCGTATAGAAAAGCTGGGATCGAAGCATTTTTTTATGCCGAAATAATTCAACAGGCCATGAATAAAAAATTAACGGGTGGTGAGGCCTCATGGATTTTGGAAAACAATGAAATGATGAACAATGGATTGAAAAAGATGAATGCAGTAGTTTATAAACGTTACCGGATTCTTGAAAAATCAATATGAGGCAGAAGGTATTAATAACAGGAGCTAGTGGTTTTTTAGGATACCACCTTATCAAGTCAGCTATTGAAAATGGCTTAGAGGTTTATGCAGCCGTAAGAAAAAATAGTGATATCAAGCATTTGGAGGGATTACCAGTTCACTATCTTTTTCTTAATTACGAAGATGAAGACGCTATTACCGAACAACTAACCGCCCATCATATTGATTTCATAGTGCATGCGGCAGGCGTTACCAAAGCTATCCGGCAGGATATTTATAATCAGATAAATGCTGGCTACACGCTTAACCTGGCAAGGGCTGCAGAGAAACTGGGTAGCCAGTTAAAAAAAATGGTTTTCATAAGCAGCCTTGCTGCAATAGGCCCTTTACAAGAGCAACATTATCAACTACGTGAAGACACATTGCCAAATCCTGTTACAGCCTACGGACGTAGTAAGTTGCTGGCAGAAAAGGGACTGGTTGATATCGATTTACCGGTTATTATATTGAGGCCAACAGCCGTTTATGGTCCGAGGGATAAAGACATTTTCATTCTATTAAAGACATTGAATAGTGGCCTTGATCCTTACATTGGAAATTTTATTCAGCAGCTAAGTTTTGTACATGCAAGAGATGTGGCAGATGTAGCTGTGAAATCACTTATAATAAAAGAAGCTATCGGCACTTATAATATAACCGATGGTAATTGTTACAACAGATATGACCTATCAGATATCACCAGAAAAATTTTAAAAAAGAAGGCATTTAGATTCCACTTGCCAATGGCGATGGTTAGATCGCTTGCATTTGTAATGGAAACTACAAATGGCTGGCTTAAAAAACCATCCGTTCTCAGCCGGGAAAAGCTGCATGAAATAGCCGCAAAAAATTGGATCTGTGATGTGAGCAAGGCAAAAAGGGAACTTGGTTTTGCCCCAAAATTTGATTTACAAAAAGGTCTGGAAGATTCCATTGCCTGGTACACAAAGAACCACTGGTTAAAATAAAACACTCAGCAATTAAACATTAAAATACAATATATGAAACAAGACATCATTCCAGCCGATGGAAGACTTGGCATCCTCATTCCCGGCTTGGGCGCAGTAGCTACTACTTTTATTGCAGGAGTGGAAGCGGTAAAGAAAGGGATTGCAAAACCTATCGGATCGCTTACGCAAATGGGCAATATTAGATTGGGTAAAAGAACAGAAAACAGGTTTCCACGCATCAATGAATTTGTGCCGTTGGCACATCTGAATGACATCGCATTTGGTGGATGGGATATCTATGAAGACAATGTATATGAAGCAGCAGTAAATGCGAAAGTATTGGATTTACCTCTACTACAGTCCATACAAAAAGAGCTGGAAGCAATCAAACCAATGAAAGCTGTTTTTGACAGATCTTATGTTGCAAACCTGGATGGAACAAATGTTAAAACAGGCGCAACCAAATATGATCTTGCCATGCAGGTGATAGAGGATATTGAGAATTTTAAAATTGCCAATAACTGCAACCGGGTAGTAATTGTATGGTGTGGTAGTACAGAAAAATACATTCAATCAACAGACATTCACAGTACCATTGAAAAATTTGAAACGGCGCTCAAAAACAATGAAAGCCTCATTGCTCCAAGTATGATTTATGCTTATGCAGCCATTAAAACGGGAGTCCCTTTTGCAAACGGAGCGCCTAATTTAACCTGTGATATTCCGGCCTTGATTGAATTGGCCAAACAAACACAAACACCTATTGGCGGTAAAGATTTCAAAACAGGGCAAACCTTGATGAAAACTATTCTGGCTCCTGGATTGCATGCAAGGGCACTGGGTGTAAGCGGTTGGTTCTCTACTAATATTCTGGGTAACAGAGATGGTTATGTATTGGATCATCCGGATAATTTTAAAACAAAAGAGGTCTCTAAACTAAGTGTGCTGGATGAAATCTTCAGACCAGAATTGAACCCGGAATTATACGGGGACATGTACCATAAAGTAAGAATCAATTACTATCCGCCAAGAGGCGATAACAAAGAAAGCTGGGATAACATTGACATCTTTGGCTGGCTGGGTTATCAGATGCAGATTAAAATAAATTTCCTTTGCAGAGATTCTATTTTAGCAGCACCCATTGTATTGGATCTTGCCTTGCTAATGGACCTTGCAAAACGTGCTGAGATGAGTGGTATCCAGGAGTGGTTATCCTTCTACTTTAAATCACCACAAACAATGGAAGGATTGAGTCCCGAGCATGATATCTTTAAACAATTAATGAAAATGCAAAATACGTTGCGCCACATAATGGGTGAAGATTTAATTACACACCTTGGATTGGATTACTATCAGGAACTTGTAGAAACGTTATGATAAAAATTCATGCACTTATTGCATCTGCACTTGGTATTGGCTACGTAGGTAAAGGCGACGGCACGATAGCTGGAATGGTGTTTTGTATAATTTGGTTTTTATTACCTGCCGGTTTCCATCAAAGTAACCGGCAGGTTTTACTCACGCTGCTCACTGTAATTATTGGAACTTCGAGTTCATGCGAAGTATATCTCAATTGAAGCAAGGATAATAGTAAAGAAGTTATTGATGAAATTGCCGGAATGTTCATTGCATTTTTATATGTGTTGCATCAAATAATATTTGTAATCATCAGTTTGATTGCATTTAGATTTCTCGACATTGTAAAACCACTGGGAGTTAAACGAATGGAGGCAATACCAACTTGGCTGGGGCGTGATGGCCGATGATATACTGGCAGGACTATATGCACTGGCTTTCACACAGTTATTGATTTGGTTAGCAAATAAACCGGGCGTGAGTGAAAACATTTTTTAAAGCAAACATAGCCTCTCTTTCCGCAAGTTTATGCGACTAATTGCTTACGATAATATTTAAGGAATTTTTATTAATCAAAGCTGCAGTTTTCAGCTTAATAGGAATCCTTTTTGGAGGCATTGTTAATTTTTTGATCGGAAAACATCGAGTATTTAGATCTTCATAGACCGGCTTCATTGTTACAGGCTGGAAGATATTTTATAGGGTGGATGGGTATCCTTATTTTAAATGGGTCTGGAGTTTATTTGTTGACGGAGCTAATGGGCTTTCATTATATTATTGCCAAGTTAGCTACATCCTTAACAATTGCAATTGCGTATAATTACCCAATTCAAAAGAATTATGTTTTTAAAAAAAATGTCATTGATGGAACGGATTGAAAGAATAAAAGCGGCAGCGCTTTTATGTTTATTTATATGGTTTGGTATTTTGGCGAACGCACAAACGGTTGTAAAAGGTTTTGTGAAGGATGCTGTAACGATGAAACCCATTCAATTCGTAAGCATTTATTTTGAAGGAGGAAAAGGAGTTACTACAGGCGAAGATGGAAGTTATTCGATCGTAACCAATCGGGACAACCTTAAAACACTTAACTTCTCTTTTACAGGTTATAAAAATGTGGTAAAAAAAATAATTGTTGGAAAAGAACAAATAGTCAACATAGAACTTGATCTCAACCAATCATTACAGGAAGTGATTGTAAGAACAAAAAAAAGGGGCAAATATAAAAACAAAGATAATCCTGCAGTAGAATTGATTGACATGGTAATAGCTAATAAAAGTAAGAATAAAATAAAGGCTTATGACTTTATACAATACCAGCAGTACGAAAAGCTATCGCTTTCATTGACCAATAAACCAGAGAAACTAATCAAAAACAGACTTTTCAAAAACTATAAATTTATTCTTGAAAACATAGATAGTACTACCATTGAAGGAAAATCACTATTGCCCATTTTTTTGGAAGAGAAACTTTCAGATATTTATTATAGGAAAAATCCTGAAAAGAATAAGACACAATTACTAGGAGAGAAAAGAGTAAACCTGGCGGATTTTTTAGATGACAAAGGTATTAGTCAATATGTAAACAGGTTGTATGCTGACCTGGACATTTATAAAAGTAATTTACTGGTGCTTAACTCGCAGTTTCTAAGTCCGATAGCTGACATGGGCCCTTCTTTTTACCGGTATTACATTAGAGATACGGTAGAATTGGAAGGAATCAAATTAGTGAAACTATACTTTACTCCCCGCAACACTACAGATTTGTTGTTTCGTGGTACCATGTTTATCACGTTGGATGGCAATTATGCCGTTCAAAAAATAAGTATGACAATCAGTAAGAATGCCAATTTAAACTGGGCAAGAGAATTGAGGATTAACCAAGACTTTGAGAAAGCCCCAGATGGACGTTTTCACGTAATTAAAAGTAGCATGTTAGCTGAGTTTGCACTTACCAAAAATGCTTCTGGTGGAGTATTGGGAGAAAGAACAGTATCTTTCAAAAAATACCTGACAGACGTACCGGCGCCAGATAGCATCTACAATGCCAGAGATATTGTTGACCGTATTAATCCTGCAGCGGCACCAGATAGTTTTTGGATGGCCAACAGGCACAGCCCTTTGTCATCAGTAGAAACCAAGTCGTATTACAATATCGACAGCATGAAAAACATGCGGTCGTATAAAAGATTTGGTGAAATTATTTCATTGATTTTTTCGGGATATTATTCATTTGGGCCATGGGAACTAGGCAACACAAACACTTTTTATTACTTCAATCCCGTAGAGGGGCTTACGCTAAAAATTGGTGGAAGAACAACTCCAAAATTCAGCAATTTTATTTATTTTGATAACTATGTTGCCTATGGTTTAAATGACAAACAACTAAAGTACCTGTCGGCAGTAAGCTATTCGTTTAATCACAAAACCATTTATGCTTTCCCACTCAATTATATAAAAGTGAGCTATCAATACGATACCAATATTCCAGGGCAGGAATTGCTATTTGTAAGAGAAGATAATTTTCTGCTTTCTTTTAAGAGAGGCAACAATAATAAATGGTTATATAACAATTACCTCAAAGCGCAATATGTAAGGGAGTTTGGGAAAAACCTGCGGTATACTTTTGGCTTTAAAAACTGGAAGCAAACACCGGCAGGTGACATTACCTACCAAAAAGTATCTGATAATAGTTTACTTAAAGACCTTACAACTTCGGAAATATCCGGCGAATTCAGGTGGGCACCCCATGAACAATTTTACCAGGGAAGAAATTACAGGATCCCGATTATCAACAAATATCCGATTTTTAATTTACGGGTTATTGCAGGTGTAAAAGGTTTATTGAATGGGGAATACAATTATAAAAATGTAAGCCTCCGCGTGGACAAACGCATTTTTCTTTCTCAATTAGGTTACACCGATTTTTCTGTGGAAGGTGGTTATATATTTGGACAAGTTCCTTTCCCATTGCAAACCATTCACCGTGCCAATCAAACCTATGCTTATCAACTAGACTCTTATAACATGATGAATTTTATGGAGTTTGTTAGTGACCGTTATGTTGCTTCAAACCTTGACTTTTATTTTAATGGGTTTTTCTTTAACAAAATACCCCTTTTAAAAAAGCTGAAATTAAGAGAAGTGGGTAGTTTCAAAATATTATATGGTGGATTGAGGAATGAAAATAATCCTGATAAAACGGAAGAGGTGCTGAAATTCCCGACAGATGTAATAACAGGTCAACAAACTACCTTTGCACTTAACAAAACACCCTATATTGAAATGAGTGTCGGCATTGCAAATATTTTCAAATTAATAAGAGTGGACGTAGTGAAAAGACTAACCTACGTAGATAATCCAGGCATCACTACCTGGGGCCTGCGTACAAGAGTAAAGTTTGATTTTTAATCAACGAATAATTACACGATGGCAAATGAAACAAAAGACAACAACTTTAATATGCATACCAAAAAAATCAGTTTATTCATTATCTGCTTAATTAGTTTAGTGTTACAAGTATTTGCACAGGTAGAAAATTTTCCTGTACCCCCTGCAGACAGCAAACAGTTATTTTATCTGCAACGCACTTCAAATACGAATACCATTGTGTATGAATTAAATCTGCAAAATGGTAGTATCAATAAAGAAAATCCTATAAAGGAATATTGGATTCGCTACCAGGAAAAAGGTCAACGGGAAGATTTGAATTACATACAACGTAAATTTGCGTATGGTATAAAATCAAAAAAGATTGCAGAAAACCTGTACGAATTAAGTTTTGTGTCATATAAAAAATACAAGATGATTTTAAAGCTGGCTTCGGATAATAAATTTTACGTCTATACCAATGTCAACCAGAAAACCTTTATCCTAAACAGTATTTTTATAAAAATTAATGGCGGTTCGTTTTGGTCTCCCAATGTGGAATATGTTGAAATTTCCGGGATTGATCCAAATACCCGTTCGGTAGTAAAAGAAAGATTAAAGATTTAATGAACACGCATTAAAATTGAGCAAAATGAAAAAAAATTATGTATCCAATTCTGAAGAGTCGATCAGATTGTTTAAAAATGGGATTCTTGATAGCCTTTCAAAAGTACATTTTTCGGTACCCCTTTATATTTTCTTACCCATAATTGGCTTGTTTTGTTTCCTGGCATTTAGCAGTGGCTTGGGTATCGGCAATTTTGCCCTTTACTTTTTAGGTGGTTTGCTAATCTGGACCATCACCGAGTATTTTTTACACCGCTTCATTTTTCATTACCATCCTACTTCTGAATTTGGCAAACAACTTCATTTTATTTTTCATGGTGTACACCACGATTATCCTAAAGATAAAAAAAGATTGGTAATGCCCCCATCAGCCAGCATTCCCCTGGCTACCGCATTTTATTTCTTATTCTCTTTAGTACTGCAATCCTCATTTTTGTTTGCTTTTTTTGCAGGGTTCCTATTGGGCTATCTCATATATGATATGTTACATTATGCCATGCACCACCACAATTTTAAAAACCCTATTTTAAAGAAAATTAAGCAGCATCACATGATGCACCATTATCAGGATGGCAGTAAGGGTTTTGGCGTAAGTAGTTCATTATGGGATGAGTTATTTCGTTCCGGTTTCCATAAAAAAAATTAACCAAATAATCCGCGTGAAACGTGACTTAGTTTTCACTTTGAAAGGATAACACACTATATAAATGAACTTATGGAATTTGCAATAATTGCTGCTGGCGAAGGCTCCCGGTTAAAAGAAGAAGGATTTAAGCATTCGAAACCAATGGTCGTTTTGCAAAGCCAGACCTTGATCGATCGCTTGATAAAGATATTTATTAATAATAAAGCTGATAAAATACATATTATAATCAATGAGTACTCTCCAGAATTAAGCGAGCATCTTGATCGCCTGATTTCGAACGTACCCTTAAATATTATTACCAGATCGACTCCCAGTTCATTACATAGTTTTTTTGAGTTATTACCATTTATAGAATCTTCCAAGATTTGCCTGACAACAGTCGATACTGTTTTTCATGAAGCAGAATTTAAAAAATTTATAGAACACTTTAAAATGAACGATCGCACAGATGGCTTAATGGCTGCTACATCTTTTATTGATGATGAGAAACCTTTGTATATAGGCACTGATCGTGAGCTCAACATTACCGGATTTTATGATAGTAAGCAGTATAAAACAAAGTTGGTTTCAGGAGGTATTTACTGTTTAACAAAGCAGGTGTATCCAGTTGTAAAAAAGGCAATAGAAAGTGGGGCTAGCCAGATGCGCAATTTCCAACGACTGATGATAACAGAAGGAATGCATTTAAAAGCATACCCTTTTTCTAAAATAATTGATATAGATCATGTAACCGATATCGCAAAGGCAGAAGCCTTTTTAAATGAAGCAGGAAAAAATAATTGAAAAACAGGAAAAATTAACAGTAACGATGATCGAATTTGCAGGCATTAAACGGAGAACAGAATACTCGCCCAATCATACAGGCAATGATGGTGCTATTTTTACACTAACTGGAAATGAATTAAGAAAATTGGGTTGCCATATTACTGAATATTCAGAAGATGATTTGCTTGATGGCAAGGTAAGTGAGGAATACATTTTTACAATGGCACGCAGCAAAAAAGCCGTGCATATATTACAACAACTGGAAGCAGAAGGAAGGTTTGTAATTAACTCAGGATTTGGGATTGAACAATGTTATCGAACAAATATGACCCTCGGTATCATCAACCACAATATACCATATCCGCAGAGCGTCATTATACCGACAAATGTGCCTGCAGATGAGGCGTTTGAAGTAGTGGGTGGTAAAAACATCTGGATAAAGCGGGGCGATTTCCACGCTATCCATAAAGAGGATGTAACCTTTGTAAGAAATGCGGCCCATGGCAATGAAGTATTAGAGGAGTATGCCGGAAGGGGTATAGAAACAGCCGTTATCTCCAGGCATTTGTACGGCGATCTTGTGAAATTCTATGGCATTCGGGGTGCTGATTTTTTCTATTGGTTTTATCCAATTGATTTAAACCATAGTAAGTTCCACAATGAGGTTAACAATAATGCTGCTGCCTATTATAATTTTGATTTAAACCAATTAAAAAAATATGCTGAAAGTGCTGCCGGTGCGTTGGATGTGTATATCTATGGCGGAGATGCAATCATTAGTCCGTCTGGTGATATACACATAATCGATTTAAACGATTGGCCAAGTTTTGCACCCTGCCGCAACAAAGCTGCAATTACAATTGCACAATGCATTTATGAAGGCGCCGTTAAAAAAAGTCTTTCCTTAAAGAAAACTAACATACCATTTTGATGCAACAGAAGAATGAACCGATAACACTTGAATCAACACTTAAATCGGCCGATACAGAAGAACGATTAGATATTTATTTTTACCGGCCTATAGGTTACCAACTGGCTTTGCTGTTTCGTAAATTAAATATTACGCCAAACACGGTAACGATTGCAAGTATCTTTATTGGGATGGCTGGTGGTGTTTTGTTTTATCCCGAAAGCTTATGGATCAATATCATCGGTATGTTGTTATTAATGCTGGCAAATTCTTTCGACAGTGCCGATGGACAGTTGGCACGTATGACAAATACGAAAAGTCGTTTAGGAAGAATTCTTGACGGATTGGCTGGAAGCTTCTGGTTTATAGTAATTCACGTAGCACTCACTTTACGTTTGCAAAACCAGGGGTGGCCTGCCTGGATATGGATCTTTGCGATTGCATCAGGACTGTCGCATCTTGTGCAGGCACAGCAGGCAGATTATTACCGGAATATACATTTGTATTTTATTAAAGGAGAAGCAGGTAGTGAGCAAGATAATAGCGCCGACCTAAAGGCTGAGTTGGAAAAACTATCGTGGAGCCGAGATTTTTGGAAAAAAAATCTATTGACTTTCTACAAAAATTACACCAGGCGACAAGAGCAAATGTCGCCAAAGTTGCAAAAATTAATGGGTATTATACGGAGCCGTTTCAGGGGAGAATTACCAATTTGGCTGGTAACTGAATTCCGGGCGATGAATAAGCCATTGATGAAATATACAAATATTATCCAGTTCAATACAAGGGTTATTTTTCTGTTCGTATGTTTATTTATTAACGAGATCTGGTTATACTTCCTGTTTGACCTGGTCGTATTAAATTCTATTCTTTTATACATGATTATACAACAGGAAAAAGTAAGCATGTATTTTTATAATAAACTTCTTGCTAAACCAATAGCATAGTTCAACAATCGTTTCGAAAACACATTTTAAATTCTAATAAAATTGTCATGTTGAAAATATTGCATCCATTATCTTGCTTTTCTAACTTTTAAGATGAAGGGTAAAACTTATAATACGCTGTTTTTTGTAGCCGGGTTGCTCACAATGTGCTACATGGTATATAAAATTGGACTGGGTGTTGTATGGGATAACATAATAATAACCGGTTTTTGGTTTATTCCCGTAATAGCAAGCTGGTTGATCATTTACACACTCAATGCTTTTGCATGGCGTGAAATTATTTACGAGAAAAAAGTACCAGGTACGTCTGTAAGGTTTCTAACAATACTTAAGCTGACCGTTAGCGGGTATGCTATCAATTACATTACACCATTTGTTGCTTTAGGAGGCGAGCCATACCGTATCTTGGCGTTAAAAAATAAGGTAGGTATTCACAAGGCTACGTCCTCGGTACTTTTGTATGGTATCATGCATATTTTTTCGCACATTATTTTTTGGATGGCATCCATTATTTTGATAGTGGTTTACCTTAGCCCTGGTAAAGAAGCGCTTATAACTTGTAGTATTACGTTTGCGGTCTTTTATGGATTGGTATACTGGGTATATAAAAAATATAAAGTTGGACTGCTGGCTATCACATTCCGATCGATTGGTAAATTGCCTTTTTTAAAAAACCGTACAGCTTTTTTTATAGAAAAACGACAGCATGACATTAGTGAAATAGACAAACATATTAAAGAATTATTTACGAGTCGTAAACCAACCTTTTATATATCATTAGCCCTTGAGTTTGTTGCACGAGTAGTAGGCTGTCTAGAGATCTATTTTGTTGGTTTAGCAATCCATGCAGATATTAGTTTATTCAATTCAATCATTATAAGCGCCGGATCTTCTTTGTTTGCCAACCTGCTGTTTTTTTCGCCTATGCAATTAGGTACAAGGGAAGGCGGCTTTTTATTGGCATTAAAAAGCATAGGTATGAGTGGAGGCATAGGAATATTTATTGGTTTAGTAACACGCATTCGTGAATTGTTTTGGATATTACTTGGACTTTTGCTAATGAAGGTGCCGACCAAATTTTAGTGTGTAGCTCAAATCATGATTTTCAAACAATTCTTACTTTTCTTACTTTACAAGTTATCAAATGATAAAGGGTATTTTATTAGACTACGGGGGTACCATAGATACAAACGGCCTGCACTGGGGTGCGGTATTATTGAACGCTTACAAGCGAAACAATGTACAGTTGGCAGAACAAGCTTTTAGAGATGCATATATATTTGGTGAATATTCGCTGGCTACCATGCCGCTTATAAATCCTGCTCACAATTTTTTGGGTGTGCTTGAAATTAAAATAGGAAAGCAATTTGAATATTTAATGCTGCATCATTTTCTACCTGAAGCTGATTACAGTTTTTTAATTAAAAAAATTGCAGCCGATTGTAACGAGGTTGCTGTTAATACGATAACGGAAACGTCAAAAGTTCTAACATACCTGTATAATAAGTATCCAATTGTGCTGGTTAGTAATTTTTATGGAAATATTCAAACTGTGCTGGAAAGTTTTAGGATAATACATTTTTTTAAAACTATTGTCGAATCTGCTGTTGTAGGTGTACGTAAACCAAATCCAGCTATTTTTTCGTTGGGTGTCGAATGTTTGCAATTGCGGCCTGAAGAGTGTGTTGTAATTGGGGACTCCTACAGCAAGGATATTGCTCCGGGTAACCAGGCTGGTTGCAATACAATTTGGCTCAATGGAATGGGATGGGGAGATGACCCGGAAGATACTTCAAAAGCAAATATTATCATATCAAATTTTAATGAACTGGAAAGGATTTTATAAATACTCCAACGAAAAAAGTCTACTGATCTTTCCGATGATAAATTCCCTGTTATTTACAACTATCTGTTCCAGTATCTGATTATTCTTAAAAAACATTTTTTCATCATTGCAACTATTGTTTACCAGCTTTTACTCAAGATAGTTCACGTTTCTTTGTGCATAACCTTACTTTACATCTTGTACAATAAAAAACCCGGTCACAAAAGTGAACCGGGTAATTTTACGATTGCTTGCCAGCTATTTAATACTGTTACCGCCACTTTAAAAGGTAGAAATAAAAGCAGTAATGAATGAGTTATCTCAGGAACAACATTTCCCTGTATTTTGGCAGCGTCCAATAAGCATCATCTACCAACAATTCTAACTTATCTACGTGATAACGGATATCATCAAAGTGCTTTCCTTTGATGTCATCACAATAAGCAATTGCCTTTTCCCTGGTATCTTCAATTTTGTTAGCTTTTTTTCTTGCCTCAATCATTTCCCGCACACCAGTACTCATTGAGTTAATATGATTGCTGATTTCTTCCAAAATACTCATTTGGTTGGTATAAGCTTCAGGTTTTAAACCAGCGGTTTTTAAACCATTGATGTTTTCGATCAATATATTCTGGTACTTTATTGCAGATGGTAAAATGACAGACGTTGCCAACTCTCCCATTATTCTTGCTTCAATCTGTACCTTTTTGATATAAGCTTCCAACATAATTTCATGGCGGGCTTCCAGCTCTGCATGTGTATAAATATCGTTGCTTTGAAACAGTTTTTTAGCAAGATCAGTTACATATGCATCCAATGCCAAAGGGGTTGTCTTTACATTTGGAAGACCTCTTTTTTCCGCTTCCTGTGCCCACTCCTCGCTGTAACCATCTCCTTCAAATAAAACAGTTTTACTTTCTACAATGTACTTCTGTATCACTTGCATAATAGCGATTTCTTTCTTGTCACCTTTTTCAATGTGTGCATCCACATCTTTTTTAAACTGCTTTAAAGTTTGAGCAACGATCGTGTTCAACACAGTCATGTTGATGGCACAGTTGGCCGCAGAGCCTACAGCACGGAACTCAAATTTATTACCGGTAAATGCAAATGGAGACGTGCGGTTTCTGTCGGTATTGTCCAACATCAATTCTGGAATGGTTTTATGAATATCCAGTTTCAACATAGCTTCGTCTTGCTCATCAAACTTACCACCTACCCGGGTTTCTACCTGGTTCAGAACCTCGGTAAGATATTTACCTATAAAGATTGAAATAATGGCCGGAGGCGCTTCGTTTGCACCTAAGCGGTGGTCGTTACCAGCACTTGCGATAGACGCTCTTAATAACCCTGCATAATCATGAACTGCCTTAATGGTGTTCACAAAAAAGGTTAAGAACATCAGGTTGGTTTTTGGTGTTTTACCAGGCGCCAATAAGTTTACGCCGGTATCCGTTGCTATACTCCAGTTGTTGTGCTTGCCACTTCCGTTGATGCCGGCAAATGGTTTCTCGTGTAGCAAAACAATAAGTCCGTGACGCTTGGCTACCCTTGTCATCACATCCATTAATAAAGTATTGTGATCTACTGCAAGATTTGCTTCTTCAAAAATGGGCGCATTTTCAAACTGAGAAGGTGCAACCTCGTTGTGACGGGTACGCAAAGGAATACCTAATTTATACGCTTCCGCTTCGTAATCTCTCATGAAAGCATAGATTCTTTCAGGAATTGCTCCAAAATAATGATCTTCTAATTGCTGTCCTTTTGCAGGTGCATGACCAAATACGGTACGACCAGTCATAACAATATCCGGACGGGCATTTGCCATTGCTGCATCAATTACAAAATATTCCTGCTCCCATCCAAGAGTTGCGGTTACTTTGGTAACATTTTTATCGAAATACTGAGCTACATCTACTGCAGCTTTATCTAAAGCAACCAATGCTTTAATCAACGGAGTTTTTGCATCCAGTGATTCGCCGGTGTAAGAAACAAAAATGGTAGGCACACAAAGCGTTTTACCATTTCCGATTTCCATAATAAATGCCGGAGAAGAAGGGTCCCATGCAGTGTAGCCACGAGCTTCAAATGTTGCTCTTAAACCACCTGACGGAAAAGAAGAAGCGTCTGGTTCCTGCTGAATTAATGCTCCACCCTCAAATTCTTCGATTGGAGTACCATCACCTTTCAATGTAAAGAATGAATCATGCTTTTCGGCAGACTGGTCAGTTAATGGTTGAAACCAGTGTGTAAAGTGAGTAACACCTTTACTTTCAGCCCAGGCTCTTAAACCATTTGCAATCTGGTTACCCATGTTGCGGTCTATTTTTTTACCTCCCCTTATAGAGGAGACTAAACTTTTATAAGCCTCATCGCTTAAAAACTGTCGGGCAGTCTTAAGGGTAAACACATTTTCACCAAAAATTGCGGTAATTTTTACAGAGGCTTTAACATTGACTTCCGGGTTAGACCGTAAGTTTTCAATTGCTTTGAAACGTAATGATTGCATTGCTTTTTGTGTTTTAGACCCACAAAATACGGTAAATTTTTTCATAAAATCATGCAATATCAAAATTATCTCTATTTTTTAAGGCAAATCGTTGAATATTTTAAATATTAGTATTTTTTTTAACACATATAAACAGGTGTTTTATTTTATTTGATTAGAATAATATGCCAACCAATAACGGTTAAGCGTACACCCATATTCAAGGTGTAAATGCAACATTAACATCACCAACATCTACCCTTTCAAATGGATTTTAGACAAATCATTTAATCCAGATCATTTGACCACTTGTGACTAACCTGAGTAGAATTTTAAAGTATTTGTCTTGAAATTGCGTTTTTGAACAATGTATATGTTTTTAAAAGAATTGATAAAAAAGGAAGCCATGTCTTTTCAACTAAAAAAATTCAGTTGTATACCTTGATTTTGCAAATTGGAAATACTTAATACAGTAGATAATAACAGCTCTTAAATAATCCATTACCCTTAATCAAAAAAAGAGGCAGTCGTTGAATCCGGCCCTGATACAAAAAGAATTTACTTAAGATCTGAGAGAAAAAAATCGCTTATGAATGAATTATCAGTTTTATAATGGCCTGGTTTTTCATGCCTTTATCAGAGCGTATTATGCGCACTTGATTTAAAGCTTCGCAAATCAAAATAATAAATATTGAGATGGACTTAAAAAAGGAATACAGGTTGTACTTTCGCACTTTGTTATATAATTATGGAAATAACCGTTAGTACTGCAGAACAACTTCGGCTTACCGCTGAAGAATTTGAATTGATACAGCAAAAGATTGGGCGCATCCCCAACTTTACTGAACTATGTTGCTTTAGCGCCATGTGGAGTGAGCACTGTAGTTATAAGAACTCCATCAAGTGGCTTAAAACGTTGCCACGAGATGGAAAGAAAATGCTTGTAAAAGCAGGAGAGGAAAATGCCGGCTTGATGGATATCGGCGACGGATACGGTGTCGTATTTAAAATTGAAAGTCACAATCACCCCAGTGCAATTGAACCATTTCAGGGATCTGCAACTGGCGTTGGAGGTATTCACCGTGATATTTTTACAATGGGAGCAAGACCAATTGCATCTCTAAACTCGCTGCGCTTTGGTAACTTAACGGAGGCTAAAACCCAGCATTTATTAGGAGGTGTGGTACATGGCATTGGTCATTACGGTAACTGTTTTGGCGTGCCTACTGTAGGTGGCGAAATTTACTTTGAAAATTGTTACCATACCAACCCTTTGGTGAATGCCATGAGTGTGGGCATCTTAAAAAATGGGGATACAATCTCGGCAACTGCGGAAGGAGCAGGCAATCCTGTTTTCTTTGTAGGAAGTGCCACAGGTAAAGACGGTATCGGAGGGGCTTCTTTTGCTTCTGCAAACATTACTGCAGATAGCGCCGAAGATTTACCAGCCGTGCAGGTAGGGGATCCGTTTCAGGAAAAGAAATTGTTGGAAGCATGCCTTGAAGTGATTAAAACCGGAGCCATTGTTGGCATGCAGGATATGGGTGCAGCAGGCATTATTTGCTCTACCGCAGAAATGAGTGCAAAAGGCAAATCAGGAATGAGGATTGATCTGGATAAAGTGCCAATGCGTCAACAAAACATGAAGGCCTGGGAACTATTGTTGAGCGAAAGCCAGGAGAGGATGTTGATGGTGGTTGAAAAAGGGCGAGAAGCAGACGTGATAAAAATATTTGAAAAATGGGATTTGCCTTGCAGTGAAATAGGTGTGGTTACAGAAGGTGGCGTGTTGGATTTCTACATGCATGGGGTATTGGAAGCATCGTTACCTGCTGTTGAACTGGTATTGGGCGGTGGTGCTCCACAATATGAAAGAGACTATGCCAGACCACAATACCTTGATCAAATTGAAGCATTTGATGCGGATAGCATTAAAACACCGGAAGATTTAAAATCTGTAGCGGAGCAATTGATTCAAATACCAAATATCGCCAGTAAGCGCTGGATCTTTACCCAATACGACAGCATGGTGGGTGCTGGTTCTGCCAGTACGAATGAACCAAGCGATGCCGCAATTGTAATAGCAAAGCCAACTAGTAAAGGACTGGCATTAACAACGGATTGCAACAGCCGCTATGTATTTGCAGATCCATATAAGGGTGCAATGATTGCAGTAGCAGAAGCCGCAAGAAATATTGTTTGCAGCGGAGGTGAGCCATTGGGCGTTACCAATTGTCTCAATTTTGGTAATCCCTATAACCCAGAAGTTTATTACCAGTTTGTAAATGTTATTAAAGGTATGGGTGAAGCTTGTATAAAATTTGACACTCCAGTTACTGGTGGTAATGTAAGTTTTTACAACCAGTCGCCTGATGGCCCTGTTTATCCCACTCCTACTATTGGAATGGTTGGTTTACTGGATGATGTAGATCAAAAAATGACGATGGATTTCAAAAAGGCAGGAGATCAGCTTTATTTAGTTGGACAGAGCTATAATGATATCAACTCATCTGAATATCTGCATAAAATACACGGTATTGAATTTAGCCCTGCACCTCATTTTGATCTTGAAGAAGAATATCAATTGCATGGCATCATTGAGGCTTTGATCAAACAGCAATTGGTAGAATCGGCGCATGATATCAGCGAGGGCGGATTGTTTGTAACGCTTACTGAAAGCGGGTTTAACAGAGATATGGGCTATCATATTTCAACCAGCAACACCATTCGAAAGGATGCATTTTTGTTTGGCGAATCACAAAGTCGGGTACTTGTGTCAGTTGATGTAGCTAAGGTTGCTGCGTTTGAAGCCATCTTTATGGCATCAAATTTCCCGTTTCAGTTATTGGGTAGCGTAACAGAAGGTTCAGTCATTATTGATGAAGAAAACTGGGATTCTATTTCCGATTGGAAAAATAAATATGATACTGCAATAGGGAATCTTTTAGCAGGGCACGAATCGGAACAAGCGTTAATAGCCCTTTAATACAATGGTTGAAAGTCTACGGTTGATGGTCAAATAAATTCACGGTCCTGATATAAGCATCTACTTTCAACAATCAACTTTTAACGTAAGCAAACATGAATAAAAAAATAGCCATCATTGGCGGGGGAAATTTAGGAACTGCCATCGCAGAAGGGTTGATAAAGAGCAAGTTTTGTAAGGCTGGTGAAATCACTTTAACGAAAAGAAATATTGCCACCATCAAACATCTTGCAGATAAAGGCGTACAGGTAACCTCTGATAATGCAGCGGCTGTTCGTAACTGTGAGCTGGTAATATTAGCCGTTAAACCTTTTCAGGTAAGCGATGTACTGAATGGTTTAAAAAAAGCCATTACGCCCAAACACATGTTGGTTTCAGTAGTTACCGGCGTGTTGATTGCAGAAATTGAGATAACCATTAAAAAGAAAATTCCTGTTTTCAGGGCAATGCCCAATACTGCTATTGCCATACAGGAAAGCATGACGTGCATTAGCTACTCCAATTCAACTGTGGCCCAGGTAAATTTTGTAAAGGAATTATTTACCAACCTGGGAAAAGTAACGCTGATAGATGAAAAACTGATGGATGCCGCCACTGTGCTCGGTGCCTGCGGAACTGCCTATGCCATGCGATATATACGTGCGAATATTCAGGGCGGTATAGAAATCGGTTTTGATTCTGCTACTGCCAATTTAATTGCAGCACAAACAGTAAAAGGTGCCGCAGAATTATTATTACAAAATGGCACACATCCCGAGCAGGAGATTGATAAAGTGACCACCCCAAAAGGCTGCACAATTGTGGGATTGAATGAAATGGAGCACCAGGGATTTAGCTCTTCGCTGATTAAAGGAATTGCTACGAGTTACAATAAGATTGTGAAGGGATAAACTGGATACTGGATACTGGATGCTGGGTGCTGGGTGCTGGATGCTGGATGCTGGAAGCTGGATGCTGGATGCTGGATGCTAGGTGCTGGATGCTGGGTGCTGGATGCTGGGTGCTGGATGCTGGATACTGGATGCTGGGTGCTGGATGCTGGAAGCTGGAAGCTGGATGCTGGATGCTGGGTGCTGGGTGCTGGATGCTGGGAGCTGGATGCTGGGTGCTGGATGCTGGATGCTGGATGCTGGATGCTGGTAAAGCGTATTATTTTTTTTCTTTGATTGCTCATTACCTGATTTGCTCATTTAGCGTGGTTAATATCATCGCAAGCGGTGTTACATTGGGTGCCTGCGGCTTCCCTAATACACATCTCTCATCTCTCATTCTTCACCTTGCGGCTCTTCTGTATAGATAGAACGCCAATACTCCAAAAATCACATTGGGCATCCATGCTGCAAGAAACGGGGTAAAGTTTCCTTTCGTTGCAAAAACCAGTGAGAACCGGCCAAACAGAATGTAGAGTACACTTAAAACAACACCAATGGCCAACTGTGCGCCACTACCGCCTCTTACTTTACGGGAAGCGAGTGTAGCGCCAATCATTGATAGAATAATAACCGATACGGGAATAGCATCCCGGTTATATCTTTCCACCAATAGTGCATTGATTCCTTCGGACCCCCTCATTTCTTCTTTCCGTATCAATTGCTTCAATTCTGGTGTGGGAAGCCGATCTTTTAAATATTCATCTTTTTTCAAATCTACCGGCTTAAAATTGTAGTTCATAAAAAGCGTTGCATGATGTTTTACTCTTTCCCGGTCTCCGGTAAAAAAACGTTCCATCACACTATTCATTTTCCACTTTTTAGTAGCAGTATCCCAGGCAATATTTTCTGCCCTCAGGTTATACTTTAGCTTATTGTGAATGATTTTTTGAATAAAAAAATTACCTCCTGTTTTACTGGTAGTATCATAATATTTGATGCCTGCGTAGTCATTGGAATCCAGTCGAAAATAATAATTTTGAGGAAACGATCTTGGATCTGAAGGCGAATATTGATCAATGTATTTTGCTTCAAAGGTTCCCCAGATAGCATTTGCCCGTGGTAACACAAACTGGTAAATAACCCAAAGAATCAATGCTAATAAAACGCTTCCAATCCAGTAAGGAAATAAAAACCGCCTGAAACTAACACCACTACTCAGTATCGCAATCACTTCGGACCGTTCTGCCATTTTAGAGGTAAAAAAAATCACGGCAATAAATGTAAACAACGGAAACAGCATCGCATCAATGCGGGGAACAAGACCAAAATAATAATCAGTAATAATTTTACTTACCGGTAATCCTGACCTTACAAAATCATTCGTTTTTTCACTGATATCTATTACAACCACTATAGCAGAAAACAACAACAGGCAAAAGAAAAAAGTAGTAAGGAATTTATTTAGTATATAGCTGTCTATTTTCTTCATTGAATTATAGTAAGGGCAAAACTAACTTAAAACGAGGAGTCTGAAAAATTGAGATAGGGTTTCAGTGTACAAAAAGCTGTTAAGAAAATTAAATTGAAATTTGTTTTCTGCTGGCTATTAAAAACTTTCAGTATTACGTACATGCACACTATTCATGCAGAAGACAAAAGCTTTATTCCAATATTTTCACTTCTGTCCTTCTATTCATCTGTCTTCCTTCTTCGTCGTCATTTTCTGCAATTGGTACGGTAAGGCCATAACCTTTTGCCATAACTCTTTCCACAGCAATCCCTTTCGATAGCAAATATTGCCTTACTGTCTCTGCCCGATTGGTGGATAAAATCATATTAGCTTCAGCCTTCCCTACATTATCCGTATGTCCGCCTACTTCAATTCGTTCATCTTCCTTTCGTTTTAGGTAATCAACCAAATCATCCAATACGGTATAGGCTTCGGGCTTTAATGTAGCCTTTCCTGACTCAAAAGTACAATTGTCCAATACAAATGATTTGGGTGCTTCAAACTGTATATCTACTTTAAAGCCGTTTTTATAAAACTGGTTACCTTTTAGAGCAGGAATATCTAACACATTATAACTGGTAGAATCATTGAACCCAAGAATGAATATTTCAAATCGGTCACCGGCAGGCAGTCGGAGCGAAAATCTACCTGACGAATCACTCAGCCCCTGGTACTCCCGACCATTTAATTTACTTCTAAAAATAACAATTTCATGATTGAGCATTTGACCTGACTTTGCATCAGCAATGGTTACATCCACCGGGGCATCTTTTGGTAGGTTCATAGGCTCGGTTTGCTGGGCAAGGCTAAATAGCGGCAGAAAAAAAATGATGCTACAGTAATAATAAAACTTTTTCATAGCGGTTTAATTTAATTACAAATTAGATATATAAATTAGACGGAGATCAATTTTTAGGCCACAACCTGCTTTCCCATTCACTGCTTTCGCTATACTATTAACCAACCGAATACTTTACAAAAAGCTTTTGTAAAGTTTTACTTTTCCCCAAAAATATTACAGTCGCTGTTGCAACTGAACCACCATTTCAGCTTTCCAGCTTTCAAAATCACCGGCTAAAATATGCTCCCTTGCCTGTTTAACCAACCAAAGGTAAAATGCCAGATTATGCACGCTCGCAATGGTAAGACCAAGAAACTCTTTGCTCTTCATCAGGTGACGTAAATAGGCCTTGCTGTAATAATTACTCACCTCACAATCAATCCCTTCATCGATTACAGAGAAATCTTTCTCCCATTTTTTATTATCAATATTGATGATTCCATTACTTGTAAACAACATTGCATTGCGCCCATTTCGGGTAGGCATTACACAGTCAAACATATCAATTCCCAGTGCGATACACTCCAAAATATTCCATGGTGTGCCAACTCCCATTAGATAACGTGGTTTTTGAACCGGTAGTATATCGCAGCAGTGGTCAGTAAATTCATACATCATTTCAATGGGCTCCCCTACGCTCAATCCGCCAATGGCATTTCCCAAGGCATTTTTACTTGCTACAAATTGGGCGGATTCGGTTCTCAGGTCTTTGTAAGTGCTGCCCTGTACAATGGGAAACAGGTTTTGCGTGTAGCCATATTTGTCAGGTGTTTCATTAAAGCGGGTAAAGCACCGGTCGAGCCAGCGATGTGTGAGCTCCATGCTTTTTTTTGCGTAGTTGTAATCGCTGGGATATGGCGGACATTCATCAAAAGCCATAATGATATCGCCGCCGATGATGCGCTGAATATCCATTACTTTTTCCGGCGTAAACAAATGCTTGCTGCCATCAATATGCGATTGAAAGATAACACCCTCTTCATTTATCTTACGATTGTTGGCAAGCGAAAAAACCTGGTACCCGCCACTATCCGTTAGAACGGGTTTGTCCCAGCCCATAAACTGGTGCAGTCCGCCAGCGGCTTCCAGTGTTTCGAGACCGGGGCGTAAAAACAGGTGATAGGTATTTCCGAGAATGATCTGTGCCTTTACATCGTTTACCAGTTGCTGCTGTGACACCGCTTTCACACTGCCTACCGTACCAACAGGCATAAAGATGGGAGTTGCAATTTCACCGTGATCAGTCGTTATTTTTCCTGCCCTCGCTTTTGTTTTTGTATCGGTATGCTGTAATTCAAATTGTAGTGCTGCCATAAAAAAATCCCGTACAGCATATTGCTGCACGGGATGCAAATATAAATTTGAATAAGCAATTATTCCGTTTGGAACAGTAAAACCAGCAAATTATATTAATAATCCTATTAAAAGAATAGCAACCCAAACGCCAAACCCAATCCATGCCCATTTTACCCGGTTGGATTTTTTATCGTCATTTATCAGATAAGCTATCAACACACCAACCAAACCAACCAATAACCCCAATGCCATACCTCCCAAATGGAAACCTTCAGAACCATCCGCAACAGGTTTCATAAGCTTTGCTATTTTGGAATTGGTTACAGTTCCATCTGCTGAAATTCCATTATTAAGTTTTTTCAAAGCCTTTCTGTAGGCTATCCTGTCAAAAAAGCCGAGTTTAACCTTAGCTAGCTTTTGATAGTCTGCAACACTTAATTTTGAAAAATCTGCCAATGAAATCGATTTACCCGTTTTGCCAATGGGAATCATTATTTCATTTGCCTTAAGGGGTTTCAACTCATCGGAAAATGGAACAATTGCAATACATACATTCAGGAACAAGGCTGCAATAAATAAGGAAAAAATTTTTTTCATAATCATAGTATTTTAGGCAACAAGATGCCCTTTTTTATGACTTGAAATAAAAAAAAACAAAAGAATAAGTACATGTTTTTATTTAAAACGCATACTATACGAACATTAATTTTTTGTATTCCTTATTTTTGTAGTCATGAACCTAACAAACCTTCTACTGCTTTGGCCTGACTTCATTTTCATTTTGTTAAGTTCAGTTGCACTGATTCAAATCTTTTTTTACCTTTTTTTCTTTTCAAGATTGGCATTTTATAAGCCTGCTATTAAAACCAGCTCAGCTTCCAACCCGGTTTCTGTTATTATTTGTGCCCGGGATGAAGCTACCAATCTTGCTAAAAATCTTCCGGAATCGTTGGTGCAGATATATCCAACTGCGCATGAAGTTATTGTAGTAAATGACAATTCATACGATGGTAGTAAATATTTACTGGAACAATTTGAACCGGAGTTCAGGCACCTAAAGGTGGTAGAATTAAAACAAGAAGCGATGTTGATTCCTGGTAAAAAATTCCCTTTAAGCATTGGTATTAAAGCGGCTAAACATGAAATCGTTTTGTTAACAGATGCAGATTGTGTACCAGCCAGTGAACATTGGATTGATAAAATGCAAAATAGTTATGAAGCCGATACCGAAATTGTGTTAGGATACGGATGTTATCATAAAAAGCCGGGCTTGCTCAATAAGCTGGTTAGGTGGGAAACTTTTCACACTGCCTTACAATACTTTACCTATGCGCTGGCTGGAAAACCTTATATGGGTGTGGGCAGAAACCTAAGTTATAAAAAAACAGTTTTTTTCAGACACAAAGGGTTTTCAGCATTTAACCATGTATCAAGTGGCGATGACGACCTGTTTATCAATACGGCGGCTACCAAAAACAATACAAAAATAAATATCGACCCGGAAGCATTTACGGTGAGCGAACCGCCCAACACCTGGAAGAAATGGATCCGACAAAAAAGAAGACATTACAGTACCGCCAAATACTATCGCCCTTTACATAAGTTCCTACTCGGACTTTATTCGTTATCGCATTTCTTATTTTTTCCACTATTAATTACGGCCTCCATTTATTTTAGTTGGCAATGGGCTTTATTGGTTTTTGGACTTCGGTTCATAATACAGGCTTTTGTTCTTTACCCTGCGATGAAAAAATTAGACGAAGAAGATTTATTCCCCACTTTTTTGTTGTTTGACATTTGGATGTTTTTTTATTATTTCATTTTTGCTGCCACTTTAGTAAGGAAGCCAAACAAAGCTTGGAAATGATGAATTAAATTGGAGAAGGCTGTTATTAAACCCACTAAATTTTAACCATGGAAATACTACAAAAGTATTTTACCGATTTTACTGAAACCCAACTTCAACACTTCGGAGCTTTAAAAGAATTGTATACGGATTGGAATGAAAAGATCAATGTAATTTCCCGCAAGGATATGGATAATTTTTATGAACATCATGTCTTACATTCCCTTGCTATTTCTACGCAATTTGAATTTGCCCCTGGCATGCAGGTAATGGATTTGGGCAGTGGCGGCGGTTTTCCCGGTATTCCGCTGGCAATATTTTTCCCAGATACACAGTTTCATCTTGTAGACAGTATTAATAAAAAGCTGAAAGTTGTAATTGAAGTGGCTGCAGCAATTGGTTTACAAAATGTAACCACCCAACATTCAAGGGCTGAAGAAATAAAGAACAGGAAATTTGATGTCGTGGTTTCAAGGGCAGTTGCGCCATTAAAAGACCTCTGGTGGTGGAGTAAACCTCTATTAAAAAAAGGGAGTAAACCTAATGGATTAATCTGTCTTAAAGGAGGCGATTTAGCCAAAGAGATTTCTGAGAGTAACTGTAAACCCAGAATCTGGGAGATAGAAAATATTTTTGAAGAACCTTTTTTTAAAGAAAAGTTTATGTTGCAGGTTGCTATTTAAAAAAATAAAATTCGGCATATACCCTCTTTAGGGTATTGCGTATTAATTACTTTTTAATCACCTTTACCGCTATGGATATTTCTGTTGCAATAGTTGAAGATAATAATGATATACGCAATGCACTTGAGCAGATCATAGATATGGCGGATGGATACTTTCTTGCCGGATCATGTATGAATGGCGAGGATGCTTTGGTTAATATCCCACTGTATAACCCCCGGATAGTTTTGATGGATATTAATTTAGGCGGCATCAATGGTATTGAAGTAGTAAGGATTTTAAAAGAAAATCATCCTGAAATATTATTTATGATGTGTACCGTGTATGAAGAAGATGAGAAAATTTTTGAGGCTTTAAATGCGGGTGCAAGTGGGTATGTACTAAAGAAAACGGCGCCGGATAAATTACTGGATGCCATTAAAGAATTGTATGAGGGAGGTGCTCCGATGAGCAGCCAGATCGCAAGAAAAGTGGTGACTACTTTTCAAAATAAAACAATCACTTCTGCACCAAATGATACATTGGGTGTACTATCAAGAAGGGAAAAAGAAATATTGGAAATGCTTTCAAAAGGTTTATTATACAAAGAGATTGCCAATCAGTTGTCCATTAGTTCAGAAACCGTTAGAAAACATGTTTACCACATATACGAAAAATTACATGTAGGCACACGAATCGAAGCCGTTAATAAATTTTTTGGCAGGTAATTGACTTTTAAAAAAATGAATAAAAAAACTTCCGCCTATCATAAGGTTTTTTTATTATAAAAATTTCCACATCCAAAAATCTGTTTGGGGGGTATTTCCTATAGGGAAATCGTGAGTATGACCAGAGTTCACAAAACCATATTTTTCATAAAATTTTTGCGCCCGAAAGTTGTATTCCCATACGCCCAGCCAAACGACTTCGTAGTTATTTTCAACAACAAACTTTAAGATCAAATTCATCAAATGCTGTGCAACACCTTTACCATGATAATCTTTTGAAATATAAATCCTTTTAAGTTCTAGCGCTTTCCATTCTTTCATTAAAGGAAAACTGCGATAATCTTCCATAAAACGGATATAACCTACTAACGCTCCGGCAGATTCTGCCAGGTAGCAAAAATCCTGCTCGTTGGATAACTCAGACTCTACCTGCGTTAAATTGAAATATTCTTCCAGAAACAATTGCATATCCTTGTCTGTACATGTATCGGTAAATGTATCGTAAAAAGTCTTACTTGCTATGGCTGAAAGTCTATCTGCGTCAGCCAGTGTTGCACGTCTTATTGTGATTTGCATAAATTATCCTTCCTATCTTTCTTTTGAAAAATAACGAAACAAGTTGCCTAAAGAATGAATTAGCTATCTTACCTGATCAAAAAAATTACTGTGCTTCCAGATGAATTTTTAACACGAAGATTTATACTTTACCAGTTAATTTGTAATAAATTATTACGTTGGTCAATATCTGCCATACGTTTGGTAGGATCTATTTCTACCTTTATTAAATCAGTCAGTTTCTTTTTCATTTCTATAATATAGGTCGGATGTGTCCATCTCCAGGCTTCATGTTCGTCCTGTTTTTCATCCTTATTTTCTGGTGCTTTTGAACCATACATCAAGTTGAGCGGAACGTAGTGCATTTCTGTAGATCCATTCTTGAATGTAAGTTGTAAATCAATTGGCATAGGCACTTTTCCCTTTCTAATCAATCGTATCTTTGATACACCCCCTTCCTCCCACAAACTATCTATCCCGTAGTCAATTGTTTTGGTGGTATTACACCAGTATTCTTTATACCAGTCTAACTTCATACCACTCATATCTTCCGCAAGCTTTAGAAAATCGTTGGAATTGGGGTGTTTAAACCGCCATTGTTTGTAATACTCCAATAATATTTTATCCCGCATGTTTGCGCCTACAATGTACCCAAGCTGCTCCATAAATACCAGTCCTTTTGAGTAAGAAGCAATGCTGTATGCTGCGTTTGTTTCAAAATGATCGGCGTGTGTGGTAAGTGGTTCTTCTAAACCACTTTTTGCGATAAAATAATACGATTGATAACTGCCAAAGTGTTCAGAAGGCAAAAGCGCAGCAAGCGAATCCAGTGTTTTCATGTAAGCTATGTTATCACTATATTTCACTTTCGTAAACTTATCCCGGTAATAGGCTTCTACCTTGTCCGTTGCGAATTCGGTAAAGCCTTCATCCATCCAGCCATACAGACTTTCATTGGTGCCCAACATCATCTGGTACCAACTGTGCATCCATTCATGAAAAACTGTTCCCAAACCTGGGCCACTTAAAAGGGTTGCCATTGGGTATTCCATTCCCCCATCTCCACCCTGGATAAACGAGTATTGGGGATAAGGATATTTTCCAAATTTTTCCTCTATAAAAGGTAACACCAATACTGCTGCATCTGCTACAGTATTCCATGCCGCATCATTTTTTTCTTCCTTTTCCCGGTAATTATAAATTACGTTTAAGGTTGGTCCGCCATTGGGCATTTTCCTTACCAGATGGATATAATCAGGATCAGCCGCCCACATAAAATCGTGTACATTATTTCCAATAAAATGCCAAATGCGTTTAGCCTTTGTTGTTGGTTTCAATTCAGTGCCCGGTTTATCATATCCCCAGCCAATTTCGGCCGCATTTACCAAAATGCCGGTTCCTCCTAGTTTGTATGTTTTATCGATGGCAATGGTAACATCAAAATCGCCCCATACACCGTAAAATTCACGGGCGACATAAGGCGTTGGATGCCATCCTTCATAATCATATTCACAAAGCTTTGGATACCATTGGCTCATACTATACCTTACGCCTGTAATCGGGTTGTCTCTGCCGCTGCGGCGAACCTGCAAGGGTATTTGTGCCTCAAATTCCATATCAAACACAACTTTAGTTTTAGGTGCAATTGCCTGAGTGAGATTAACTTCGAGAATCGTTTCTGCGTAATTAAATGGCTGTGGAACGCCATTCATTTTAAGAGAGATGATTTTCTGATAGCCGATCTCATCATCTTTTAATTTACTGATTCTGTCTTTCACCCTGGTGTCCCAGTCTGGCTTGCCGTTTATAAGCGTTTTACCCAACTCCCGACTGCGTACATCCATACTGCTGTTAGGTTGAAATGCATTAAAATACAAATGATAAAAAACTTTTTTCAGCGCATCCGGTGAGTTATTGGTATACTCCAATTTTTGCTTTCCGGTAAACCTGTTTGTTTGCGCATCCACATCTATGTTCATTGTATATTTTACCCTTTGCTGCCAACGGTTAGCCTGGGCGATCGATGTAATATTAGAAACTGTTAAAGAAATCAATAGAAAAAATATTTTATTCATTTTATAAAATTAAGATGGGTAAAATTCTGAAAAGAGATTTGAAATTAAACGTTAATTGGCCAATGTATCATAAAAAAACCTGATACGGAATCAGGCTAATAAAAAATTCTACATGCTATGCCACGTATAAGCTTATTTTATTTTATTTGATATTATTATAATGTAGTCCGCAAGTTATAACTTTTGCAATACTCCATTGAGTTTAGCAATAAGCTGCGATTTCGTGGTTAATCACTTTTTCCCTCCACTACAATTACTATTTCGCCTTTTACTGGCTTTGCATTAAAATGATCATGTACATTTTTCAGGGTGCCCCTTTTATTTTCTTCAAATTTTTTGGTAAGTTCCCTGCTGACACAGCATTGTCTTTCTGCACCAAAATATTCAATAAAATCGTTGAGCGTTTTTAAGAGGCGCATTGGGCTCTCATAAAAAACCATTGTTCTTCCTTCTGCCGCCATTCGCTTTAAAAAAGTCTGCCGGCCTTTTTTTAAGGGAAGAAATCCTTCAAAGCAGAAGTTGTTCATTGGTAATCCGCTATTGACCAGTGCCGGCACAAATGCGGTAGCACCCGGAAGACACTCTACCTTGATATCGTTTTTTACGCATTCCCTTACCAATAAAAATGCGGGATCACTTATGCCCGGTGTTCCGGCATCTGTAAGCAATGCCATCGTTTTACCTCCCTGCATCTGCTCTGCCAAATGATGAATTATTTTATGTTCATTGTGCTGGTGATAAGGTGTGATCGGCTTTTGAATTTGGTAATGTTGCAACAGCACGGAAGATGTACGGGTATCTTCTGCCAGAATTAAATCGACCGATTTCAAAATCTCGATTGCCCGGAAAGTAATATCAGCCAGATTGCCAATGGGAGTGGGCACTAAATAAAGCATAATTTGAAAATTTGAAAATGCAACAAGTTGAAAATTTGAAATGAGCAGAATTCAAGATTAACTCATTATCTCAATTTTCTAATTTTCTAATTAGCCAATACTTACCTCAAACATTTCCATTACCGGATTTGCCAGTAACTTTTTTGCGGCTTCTTCGGCAATTCCTTTAGCGGCTTCTGCTGTAGCGGCTTCTATTTGCAGGCTGATGTTTTTCCCGATTCTTACATCCTCAATGGTGTTTAATCCTAAATTTTGAAAGCCGCCCAAGACAGCTTTACCTTGTGGATCCAGCAGTTCTTTTAATGGCATTACTTTTACCTGTGCAGTGAAGATCATGTTGTTGGTTTATTTTTGAAGAGCAAAGATAAAATAATGTAAGCAATGAAAATAACAGGAATGGAAAGCCACTTTAATAGCAGAATGGAGATCACACTAATTGTAAGTAAAACAACCTTGGGCAAATTATTTTTAAGGGAATAATCCTTAAACTTCATTGCCATTAGTGGCAAATTACTTACCATCAGCCAGCTCAGTATAATGATTAATGTATACAATACCCATTTGTTAATCAGCCATTGATTGATGTTAACCAGTCCACCGCTATAATGCAGCATTAAAGGAAAGGAAGCTACTAATAAACCAACTGCGGGTGTTGGAACACCTTTGAACCCGTAATATTGCGTTGGATCAAGATTAAATTTAGCCAGCCGGTATGCGGATGCACAACTTAAAATGAATGCCGGCAATAGCCAAAGCATCGAGGCATCCAATCCATTACCTTCACGTATCAAACTGATGCGTAACAGTTGGTAGATTATTACACCCGGAGCTACTCCAAAACTTACAACATCTGCGAGCGAATCCAGTTGCTTACCCATATCAGAAGATACTTTGAAAATTCTTGCAACAAAGCCATCAAAAAAATCCACAATGGCGGAGGCAAATATGAAAAGAGCGGCGTAGGAAAGTTTTTCCGGGATATTGAAACTACTCGTAAAATCATCATTGGTATAAAGAATAACACTTTCAGTTTGCAGTGCAAATACGATTGCAATACATCCAAAAAAAAGATTGAGCAGAGTGAAGATATTAGGTATTTGTTTCATAATGAAAAAGCCCAACAAAATTGCAGCAAACTACCAGTTGCAGGGCTGTTATTAGGTTTATTGTAATTTTAGCATACAAGGTCTATTATTTAATCCAAACCCGTTTAATTTTTGTAATTTTTTTATCTTAAAACATTCCGTTTAAAAAATCAGGCATTTTATTTTTGGAATTGGAACCTTAAAAAACATAGTTGCCGGATGCTGCAGCTAACATTGAAAAATTTGATTAATTACAATCAAGCCGCATTTAAAATTTTACATTCTTTAAAATATTCAGAAGTGTGAATGCGCTGTATTATAGATCCGTATCATTAAACTGTTTCTTTAATAATGCATACTAAACGGTGTATTAGTAACCATTGCTTAACGTTTCATCAAAGCCTCAATTTGTTCAACGGTGATAGGGATATTTTTCATTAAATCTTTATTTCCATTGCGTGTTATCCAAAAATTGTTTTCAATGCGGATACCCATTTTTTCTTCTTCAATGTAAATACCGGGCTCAATAGTAAATACCATTCCAGCTTTAACGGGTGCAGTTCTTGTACCCAAATCATGCACATCAATACCCAAATGGTGCGAAATTCCATGGTATAAATATTTTCGATAGGCCTTGTTTTCAGCATCTTCATTCTTAATATCGGCTTTATGTAGCAACCCAATTTTTTGAAAAAGAGCGGTCGCTTCATCTCCCACTTTTTCGGTATAGTCTATAATGCTAATTCCTGGCTTTAAAATGGATGCGGCATAATGGTGCAAATGCAGACAGGCATTGTAGACTTCTTTTTGTCTTTTGCTAAACTTGCCATTTACGGGAACAGTTCTGGTGAGATCGGCGCAGTAATTTCCATACTCGGCACCAAAATCCATCAATATCAATTCGCCATCCTTACATTCCTGGTTATTTTCCACATAATGCAATGTTCTTGCCCGATCGCCACTCGCAATAATAGAGCTATATGCTGGCCCCGTAGCCCGTTGACTTAGGAACGAATGGTATATCTCGGCCTCAATTTCATATTCGTTTACACCAGGTTTAATAAACTGTAATAATCTTCTGAAGGTGCCTTCAGTTATGTCGATTGCATGTTGCATTACTTCCATTTCCAGTCCGGTTTTTAATGCACGCAATTCTTTTAAAATTTTAGCACTGCGGTTATAGTGGTGCAACGGATAACGCATCCGCATCATTTCTGCAAAACGATAATCCCTTACTGGAACCAAATTTGCCTTGCGATCATTTTCGTTGGTATTTAGATAAATTGTATTCACCCAATGAATCCAAGGTTGAAGCAAACTATCCAATGTGTCGAGCCATACGATTGTGTTAATTCCGGAAATAGCGGTTGCTTCATTTGCCCGTAAACGATGTCCATCCCATTTTTCTTTTAATTCATTGGGCCGCACCAATACAAGCACTTCTCTAAATTTAGGATCGGGGTTATCGGGAAATAAAACGAGCATGGTATCTTCTTGTTCAATACCAGTTAACCAAATTAAATCGGAGTTTTGTTTAAACCGATACAACTGATCAGCATTGGTTGGTAACTCATCATTGCTATTAAAGATGGCAATGGACTTTATCTCCATTTTTTCAATAAAGCGTTTACGGTTTTGAATAAATAAATCAGCGTTTAGCGGAAGATATTTCATTGATTTCGGTTTATAAGTTGCAAGATAGTATTGTTAAATTAAAATAGATTTCTAAAAAAAAGTTGGATCATGATAAAGTTGAATGCCGCTGTTTCAATCGAAATTTATTTTATACAATACAGTAGTGTGAGCAAAAATCAAGATTCAGCCTGATATAGTTATATTTCCATTTCAGGAATATCGCCCTCAACAATAAGTTTACCGGCAGTTTTTGCAATAATCTCATCAACACTTACTCCTGGTGCTCTTTCCAACAATTTAAATCCATCTTTTGTAATATCCAGCACGGCCAGCTCGGTAACTATTTTTTTTACACAACCAACACCCGTTAGAGGAAGCCTGCAAATAGGTAATAACTTTGATTCTCCTTTTGGGTTAGTATGCATCATTGCTACAATAATATTTTTTGCACTTGCTACCAGATCCATTGCTCCACCCATCCCTTTCACCATTTTTCCAGGAATTTTCCAGTTGGCAATATCACCTTGCTCGCTCACTTCCATTGCGCCCAATATGGTTAAGTCTACTTTACCAGCCCGTATCATACCAAAGCTCATGGCACTGTCAAAAAATGCGGAACCTGCTATGGTGGTGATGGTTTGCTTTCCGGCATTGATCAAATCCGCGTCTTCTTTGCCCTCTACAGGAAAAGGCCCCATGCCCAATAATCCATTTTCACTTTGCAGCACTACATTTAATCCTTTGGGGATATAGTTGGCTACAAGTGTTGGTATACCGATTCCCAGATTTACATAGTATCCATCTTTTAATTCCTTTGCAAGGCGTCGGGCTATCTGTTGCTTATCTAACATTATAAAAATTTAGAGACATGTTTAAATATTCAATTTACTTATCCATTAAGACCGCCTACAAGTCAATCTGACTCGCAGAAAAAATCTTAATTTTCAATCTATAAACCAACTATTTTCCTGACGGTTCGCTGTTCAATTCTTTTTTCGTAATTGGTTCCTTTAAAGATTCTGTGTACGTAAATTCCGGGAGTATGAATGTGATCAGGATCCAACTGTCCAACCGGAACTAGTTCTTCTACCTCTGCAATTGTAATCTTACCAGCCATGGCCATCAATGGATTGAAATTTCTGGCAGTTTCCCTGTATATCAGATTTCCATCTGTATCTCCCTTCCAGGCCTTTACGATGGCAAAATCGGAATCAAATGCAAGTTCCAATAAATAGCTTTTATTATTAAATACTCTGGTCTCTTTTCCAATGGCAACTTCAGTTCCAACACCCGCAGGTGTAAATATTGCTGGCATACCATAACCAGTTGCCATACACCTTGTAGCCAAAGTGCCTTGTGGTATCAATTCCACTTCCAGCTCGCCACTCAATAGTTGACGTTCAAACTCGGCATTCTCGCCAACATACGATGAAATCATTTTTCTTACTTGTCGCTGTTGTAGTAATAAACCGATACCAAAATCATCTATACCTGCATTATTGGAAATACAAGTAAGATTTTTAATTCCAGACTTTACAAGAGCGGTGATGCAGTTCTCCGGAATGCCACACAGGCCAAACCCTCCCAACATTAAAATTGCACCATCTGCAATATCTGCTGTTGCATCAATTGCATTATTGAAAATTTTTTTCATAAAAGTAATTTACTTTAAAAATTGAATAGGCAAATTACATTAATTAGCAATGCTTTTTTATTAAAAACAGTTTTACATAAACACATAAAAAGTATACAATTGAACCATGCTTTATAACCGATCACAAAACAATAAAAATAACCATACATCGTTCGAACATAGCTTTCAGCAGGCTATTTATCCAAAAGAATTAAAATATAAAATGGAGACCTAAATAAATATTATTTTGCACTGATTATATTTACTTTCTGATATGTACAAAATACTTAGAATTCATAACAGGCTTATAGTTGGAGGTCCGTCACTAAACGTTACGCTGCTGTCAACAAACCTAACGCCTGAATTTGAAACCAAGTTGATTGTTGGTAAGAAGGATCCGCACGAAAAAGACGCTGGCTATATAGCTGAAAGGCTTGGAATTACCCAGGTGGAAATTGCTGAAATGCGGCGAAGCATACTACCAATCAATGATATTCGGGCTTACTTTAAAATTAAGAAAATAATAAAAGAGTACAATCCTGATATTGTACATACCCACGCTTCCAAATCAGGTGCAATTGGCAGGTTGGCCGCTAGTGCCTGTAAGGTAAAATTAATTGTACATACTTTTCACGGGCATGTTTTTCACTCCTATTTTAATAAGGCAGTTTCATCACTCATTGTGTTGTTTGAAAGGTATCTGGCCAAGAAAACAAATGCAATTATCGCAATTAGTGATTTACAGAAGAAGGAGCTGGTAGAGGTTTATAAAATAGCTCCGGCAGAAAAAATATTCACAATACCCTTAGGTTTTAGTCTCGAAAAGTATTCAAAAAACCAAAGTAAAAAACGAGTACTATTCAGAGAAAAGTACGGATTCGATTCCAATGAAATAGTTATTGGTATCATTGGAAGAGTTGTGCCAATTAAAAACCATAAAATGTTTGTTGAAGTAGCGTCCATCATTAAAAAAAAGCATGGTGCTGGTATCAGATTTGCTGTTATTGGTGATGGGGAATCTGTTTCGCTGATAGAAAAAAAATCTTTGGAAATGGGTTTAACCTATTCGTATTTTTTAACGAATCCTAAATGCTTAACCGATATTGTTGTAACATCCTGGGAAACTGAAATTGACCAGGTTTTGGGCGGACTGGATATTGTTGTGTTGACTTCTTACAATGAGGGCACACCGGTTTCCTTAATTGAAGCACAAGCTGCCTTTAAGCCTGTTGTTTCGACAGATGTAGGAGGCGTTAGAGATGTAATAACACATGGTGAAAATGGCTTTATAACTGCTGTTGATGATGTGGCAGCATTTGCCAGATACCTTAGTATATTGATAGAAAACAAAGATCTTCGAAACGTAATGGGAAATAAAGGTTACAATTCCGTCATCAACCGATACTCAAAGCAACGGTTAATCGACGACGTAAAAAAACTATATCTTGATTTTCTGGAAAAATTAGATTAGTACTCCGTTCACAAATTATTTGACTACAATGCTTTTAGACTTATTGGGAATTAGTATTATAATGTTTATCCAACATTTTTGTTCGCTCTCTTTCAGCTTTAGAAGTAATACTGTCTAGTATAATCTTCATTTGATCAGCATGAGCCAAATAGTATTTATAGCTCCTGTAAAATTCAACTTTCGTTATTTTGTGAATTGCAAAAATTTTATTTTGCAATTGCATATTTTCGAATGACAGATTTTTTAAAGAATCCTTCTTAATAAACTGTTCGGTAAAAACGTCAGCACCAATAATATCCCACATAACTTCCTGCATTTTTTCTCTGGGAAGAACCCCTGAACTTCTGCTTTTATTATTTGAACAACCTAGTATACAAAACAATAATATCGTACAAAATACTCCTTTCATTATTTTAGTTCATCTTTATATCTGACCGCATTGGTTATATCAAGTTTTTGTAAAAGATCCGAGGCACGTAGTTTATCTTGCTGAGGTGCCTTCGAGAAAATTTTTATAAGCTCATTTGACTTGCCTTGAAAGAAAAACTGAATAATCATTGTATTTTGATTATCGGCATTAAAATTACTCAGCAAGTTAAGAACATTCAACATTTCTACTCTTGCCGATGTTTCATCCTCGTACATTTTATCCATAGCTTGCCTATAATAGGTGTAATAAATATCATGCATAATTGTATACCTGCTATTCATCATATTTTCTACGAGCCAGTATCGGTTCCGTTTTCCATCGAAAGCCTTCCAGCCGGCGATACCTCTTGCTTCTGGTGCATTGTTAACAATATTTTGGGCCTTTAAAAAATAAGTGTCACCGCCACGAGGTGAAAAGGAATCATAGTTAAAAGCGATGATAATGTTTGCATAATAAGCAAATAGTGCAGTAAGGTTTGAAGCCAATGGATCGGTACCCGCAACCCTGTTTTCATTGAACTCAAGTTGCTGAAACTCTATATACTTAAAATTAACATCCTCATCCTGAAAATTGATTAATGGGCATAAATAGGAAGTATTTAATACGGGGCGTGCAGCCTGGATAGTTAGTGATGCCAGATACACATTGACATCGTTTGTTGGTTGCAAATTTAAGAAAAAGCTACAGTCAATTTTTTCATTTAAAACAAAAACATCTTTCGTCCATTTTCTATTATTCAAAAATGTGTTTAAAGCTGTTTGAAGTGTCTGGAAAACATTCTTATTAACAGTTGGACCGATACGGCTGCTGTTAACTGTTACCCTGGCATTTAATTCCTGTGCGAATAAAGAATGGAACACCAACCCACAAAAAGTAAATAATATGATCCTAATTTTCATTATACAATTGAATGATAGCATTAACAATATCTTTTGCCACAGCGTCTTTTGATTTGGTATCAAAAGATTGCATTTTACCAGATCTATCGAAAATTGTTATTTTATTGGTGTCAAAACCAAAACCTGCGCCTTCGTCATTTAAGGAATTTAATACAATCATATCTGCATTTTTTTCAATTAACTTTCTTTTTGCGTATGCCTCTTCGTTACTAGTCTCCAAAGCGAATCCAATTAATAGCTGGTTACTGCTTTTGATTGCACCTAAATGTTTAAGTATATCTGTAGTCTTTTTCAAAACAATCGATATATCTTCACCTGATTTTTTAATTTTCTCACTTTCAAAGTTAACCGGAGTATAGTCAGCAACTGCAGCACTCATAACAGTAATATCGGTTCCTTCAAAAACACGTACGCAAGAGTCAAACATTTGCGCTGCTGTCTTTATCCTCATAACTGTTGAAAATTCAGGTATTGTCAATGAAGTTGGCCCGATCACCAAGGTTACCTCAGCTCCTTTACGCTTCAACTCCCTGGCAATTGCAATTCCCATCTTACCGGATGAATGGTTACCTATAAACCTAACCGGATCTATTTGCTCATATGTTGGACCAGCGGTTACCAATGCCCGCTTGCCTTTTAACGGTAAATCATTTATAAAAAAATCAACCAACCAACTCAGAATAGACTCTGGTTCTGCCATCCTTCCCTCCCCTACTAACCCACTTGCCAATTCTCCTGATTCAACTGGTATGATCAGGTTCCCATATGACTCAATCTGAGAAAGATTATTTTTTGTGGCAGGATGCAACCACATATCTTCATCCATTGCCGGAGCTACTGCTACTTTACAGGTGGAGGAAAGATAGACTGCCAATAGCAGATTATCACAAATACCTAAGGCCATCTTCGCAAGTGTGTTACAACTCAGGGGTGCAATAAGCATCAGGTCAGCCCATCTTCCTAAAATTACGTGATTGGACCACGAATCGTTGTTTGCGAGGTCAGACAAAACAGGGTTTTTAGAAAGGGTTGCAAGGGTTAAAGGAGTAATGAACTCTTTAGATGCAGTCGTCATAATGACCTTCACCTCCGCTCCTGACTTAATCAATAGTCTGATGAGTAGTGCAACTTTAAATGCTGCAATACTTCCGGTTACTCCTAATAATATTTTTTTGCCTGTCAACATAAAAAACGACGGATAAAACCGTCGTTAAAAGAATTACATCTAAGTAAAATTATCAAATGATTATTCGCGGAAAACTAACTGAAAAGATCTTCTTCATTCTTACGAAAATATATCTTATCTTCTATAAACTCCTGGGAGGCCAATAATGCGGGATTTGGCATTCGTTCATACGCTTTTGAAATTTCAATCTGCTCTTTGTTTTCATGAATTTCCTCTAAACTATCTGTATGACTTGCAAATTCTTCCAGCTTATTATGTAACTCTTCTTTGATGGTAATATTAATTTGATTTGCTCTTTTTGCTATAATTGCAATAGATTCATACAAATTACCTGTTTTCTCTTTTAAATCGAAGAGACTTTTTGGTTCTACTACACTGCTCGTACTAGAGCTTAGTTGTCGTCTTAATTTGCTCATTTTGTATTTCTTTAATATTATTTTGACTTAAATTACTTAATTCTCTGGCCTCATCAAGCAGTACACTTTCAGGAAACCGATCGACAAAATCCTGAAATTCACTGATAACTTTTTCAAATCTTTCCGGCTGCTTTTCCAGAATGCTTAATTTAGCAAAATTAAAATAAGACCTGATTGCATTTAGTTTATACCGATCACCCACTTTTGATTCAGGATAATTATTTAATAATCCCCCATAAGCTATCGCTGCTGCTCTAAATTGACCTACTTTATAATAAAGATTTGCAGCTCTTAATTCTTTAGCTTCCAATCGCTCTCTACACTTATCAATAATTACCGTAGCCTCTGTTATTCTTGAAGAACCTGGATGAGTATTTATAAAGGATTGCATTACACCAATTGACTTTGCCGTATTTGTTTGATCAAGGTCTACTTTCGGAACCTGTTGATAAAAACATAGAGCGTGCATGAAATCTACCTCTTCAGCTTTAGTGCTATTTGGGAATACCTCTAAAAACCCTTTGAAAAAGTTCTCAGCATCTCTATAATTTTTTAAATAATAAAAACAGTAACCATCCTTATAGTACAACTCTTCAAACTTATCGGTTCCTTTAAAAACGGGATAAAGTTCCTCGTATAATTGTTGGGCCTGGCGATACTTTTTTTCTTCAAAGAATTTATCAGCCATACTCAACTTGTACTCCACGTCTTTACTTTTCATGATCTTGCTGTACTTATTGCAAGAAGATAACCCTAACACGAACGTAAATGCTATTAAAAACAGTTTGAAAAATCTCATATAAGATTGCGAAATTAATGAATTTCGTACAAATATCTCGTCAAAATATAGAACATCCAAAAAGAAACAGTTAAGGTTGTCAGAATTTACCCGAATCCGACACCATAGTAAAATCGACTTGCTTAAATCAACCCACACTTTTAGTTCCGCTTCAAAAGGGCTGGATTAATTATCATTTGCAGAAGTATCTCAATATGCTATCTTGGAACATTCTGCCTGGACTTTTGCTAAAAAAAAACCTCCCAATAGGGAGGCTTTTCAAAGAAGAAAATTTAAACCTTAATTTGATTTAATGTCAATAGTGTTTGCATCACCCCCACCGATATTTTTATCAGTCATAATCCTATCTCCACTAACACCAAGCGTTTCAACAATATAATTCTTAACTGCATCTAACTTTTTGTCAGCTAATGATTGTTGAGCCTTCGATGCTCCTGGGTAAGCTGTAATAGTTATTGTACAAGTAGGATTCTCTTTTAATTTAGAAGCAACATTGGCTAGCATTGCCTTAGCATCCTTGCTCAAACCCGTAGACCTCATTGAAAGGCTAGGATAGTCAACAGGACAATTTGAATTAAGACCGCCTTTTGCTATTAAATCCTTGATTTCAGTACAACAAGCTGGTTCAGGGCATTTACCGACTCCATCAGCATCAACCGGTTGACATTCCGTAGGAGTAATCAATTGCTTATCCTTGAAATCAGGAACACCATCTCCATCAGTATCCTTAGTTACACCATGAGAATCAACCGGAGCACCTGCCGGTGTGTTTGGCTCTCTATCCAATTGATCAGTTACACCATCACCATCTGTATCATCGAAAATAGGCTTAGGTAATTTCATATGTTTTGGATTATTCAATTCGCTATAAGCATAATCCAAAGGATTTACCCACCATAAAGGCTGAACAGATTTTGCACCTAGATTGAAATTAACGCCTAGAGAAAGAAAGTTCCAGGAATCAAAATCACGTGTTTGTACGGCATCCCCTGAAGGAGATTCCTGCCATTGTGAACCATCCATTAAATCAGTCTTAACAATTGTGTGACGATCTTCCAAAGCAAGATTAATTCTATTGCTTAATTTAAATGCGATACCCGCTAACACAGTTCCAGAAGGCTTCAAAGTATTGTTCCCCATCTTTGGACGACGAGTTCCCTCATTTTCAGCAGCAGTTTCATATGTGTTATCCATGCCATCCTTTAATGCCTTCAAAACATCTTTTCTGTTCTTGTAAACACCTGATGCAGATACCTGGCTGGCAAACAATGACGAATAAGAAGCATTATTAGCTCCCAAAGCATTAACTTTCGTATCATACAGAGTGAAGCCGATACCAGCACCTCCGTAGAAAAGAAAACCAGTCTTTTGTTTATGGAACCTAACATTATTTAGCGTAATTATTCCCTGCAGTGAAAGATCCTGAACCCTTGTCTTGTAATTCTGAAAGATGGGCTGTACAGATTGTACACCAGTTCCGTTCATTGTGTTCAGTCCTGCATTTGTGCTAACGAAAGGATTATAACTAACGGCCCCTAAATTTCCTCCTTGAGCGGCAGACAACCATGCATCATTTTTTTGATAATTTCTTGATGCATTCCAGTTCATTCCTTTTGCATTCCCATTTACATATTGTAATCTTAATGAAAATACATATCCCAAAGCTTTTCTAACGTGTGCTTCAAAACCTAAGCTAGGGATTCTTGCAGGTATGTCACCACTTATCGCAATCGATCCTATCGATGCACCGATTTCCCACATATTGCGTGGCTTTGCCGGAAAATTATAGGTGTTATTCCAGAACTCGTTCTGTTGAGGCATCTGCTTTGCAGATATTACAGAGGAATCGTAAATACTATAGCTTCCACCCATTTGGGCAAATGCTGTAGTTGTCATTAGGGTCAATAACCCTAAAATTAAATTGTACTTTTTACTTGCCATAACTAATGATTATTAAATTTCTGAATTTACGGGTTGATTTACATGCAAATTTATCGTTTAGTAATTAAATACCAAACTTTTTTTGTGAATAATTTATGTTAACACCACTATGAATATCAATTATTAAGTGAAATATAGTACAGGTAACGATCACTAGTAGTTGCAAATACAAAAAATACTTTTTTTTGACCAGTTTTAATTATTTTCAATTCAAATTGCTGTTTTTAGAAATTATTACTTGATAAGCTCTTGAATAGTGCAGTTTATTGCTTTTTTTTGCTCATGGAATTTGTAAATAATATTATTGGAGAAGAATTAAGAACTTTTGAAAAAAAGTTTACAGAAGCTGTCAAAAGCCAGACTCCACTTCTTGACAGGATCATGAAATATATTATCAAACGAAAAGGCAAACAACTTAGACCTATGTTTGTTTTCTTAAGTGCGAAGTTGCAGGGGCCTATAAATGAAAGCACCTATCGTGCTGCTGCCCTTGTAGAAATATTACATACTGCCACTTTAGTTCATGACGATGTGGTTGATGAGTCATTTGAAAGAAGAGGTTTTTTCTCTATTAATGCTATCTGGAAAAACAAAATTGCGGTTTTAGTAGGCGACTATTTATTGTCGAAAGGTCTTTTATTATCTACCTCCAATGATGACTTTGAACATCTGCGTATTTTATCTGAGGCGGTAAAGCAAATGAGCGAAGGTGAATTGATGCAAATTGAAAAAGCCCGCAACCTCAACTTAAAAGAGGATATTTACTTTGAAATAATCCGAAATAAAACAGCATCATTGTTATCGTCCGCTTGTGCAGTTGGTGCCTGGAGTACAAGCAAAGATGATTTGGCAACTGAGAAAATGAAGCTATTTGGCGAAAAAGTGGGTATTGCTTTTCAAATAAAAGACGACCTTTTTGATTATGGCAAGGAAGATATCGGCAAACCTACCGGTAATGATATCAAAGAAAAAAAATTAACCCTTCCGCTAATTTATACGCTTAATCACATTGATTCAGCTACAAGAAGAAAGCTTATCTACATTATAAAAAATGAAAATAAAGATCCGGCAAAAGTTAAACTGGTAATAGATACTGTTATTGAGGCCGGAGGTATTATTTACGCAGCAGAAAAAATGAACAGTTACAGAAACGCAGCCTTGGCCATTTTGCACGAATTCCCTGATAATGAGGTAAGGCATGCTTTAGAAGAACTGGTAAGATATACTACCGATAGGAAATATTAGTTATTAGTTGATGGTTAAGCAGCGATATGATAAAATAGTAGTACATTGATTTTAAACATCATGAATAAACGATGGAAAATATTAACAGCCGATACTGATAAAGTAACAGCATTACAAGATGTGCTTAAAGTAAACCGCACGCTTTGCAAAATGTTGGTGCAAAGAGGAATTGATGATTTTGAAAAAGCAAAATCTTTCTTCCGGCCCCATCTTTCGGAATTGCATGATCCTTTTTTAATGAAGGATATGAACATGGCAGTTGATAGAATTTTAACTGCCTTAGATTCAAAAGAAAAAATTTTAATTTTTGGAGATTACGATGTGGATGGAACGACATCCGTAGCATGTGTGTACCAGTTTCTGTGCAAAATCTATGATAGCACCATGCTGGATTATTATATCCCTCACCGCTATAGAGAAGGCTATGGTGTAAGTAAGATAGGTATTGACTTCGCTGCTGAAAACAATTTCAAACTAATCATCTCCCTTGATTGCGGAATTAAGTCAGTTGAGCTAGTTGAATATGCAAAATCACTTGGAATTGATTTTATTATTTGCGACCACCATCTTCCTGATGAAGTATTACCCGAGGCCATCGCTATTCTTAATCCAAAGCAGCCTGGTTGTAATTACCCTTACAAGGAACTTTGCGGATGTGGTGTAGGGTTTAAATTAGTTACAGCGCTGGCACAGCATTTCAACATTGACGATACTTTTTATTTTTGTTACCTTGATCTTGTTGCGACAGCGATTGCTGCCGATATTGTACCAATGACGGGTGAAAACAGGATACTCGCATATCATGGGTTACTACAAATTAATAGCAACACTTCTGTAGGAATAAAAGCCCTGATAAAGTTGGGCGGCATTCAAAAGAAACTAAATATAAACAATGTAGTTTTTGTAATTGCACCCCGGGTGAATGCGGCAGGCAGAATGGACGATGCAAAAAAAGCCGTTCAACTGTTTATCGAAAAAGATACTACGAGAGCTTTTGAAATTGCAGAAATGCTTCATGGTGACAATACCGATCGCAAAGCGGCAGACAGCAGCATCACTGAAGAAGCATTGGCTGTAATTGAAGGAGACGAAATATTGATAAAAAGAAAATCGACCGTTGTGTATAAAGAACATTGGCATAAGGGGGTCGTTGGAATTGTTGCAAGCCGACTTACGGAAAAATATTATCGCCCTACTGTAGTACTCACCCGAAGCGGTGACATAGTTTCGGGAAGTGCAAGAAGTGTTGTTGGTTTTAATTTGTATGAAGCAATACACGCCTGCCGGGAACACCTATTGGGATATGGTGGGCACTTTGCTGCCGCTGGCATGTCTATGCTCCCTGCCAATGTGGAAGCATTTTCAAAAAAGTTTGAAGAAGAAGTAGCTGCAACAATACCGGATCATTTATTAATACCGGAGATTGTAATTGACAGCTCGATTTCATTTACCGCTATCAATCCTGCCTTCTATAAAATCCTTTGCCAGATGGAACCGTTTGGACCTGATAATATGCGGCCTGTTTTTATTACCAACAATGTTACAGATACCGGTTATTCAAAAATTGTAAAGGATTTACACATTCGCTTTGTATTGAAGCAGGATGGAAAAACACTTACTGGTATTGGATTTAACATGGCAGAAAAATTCAACCTCATCGAAACGAAGCTACCGTTGGATGTGGTTTTTACAATTGATGAAAATGAATGGAACGGAGAAACAAACCTTCAACTAAAAGTAATTGACGTAAAATTGTCTGAACAAAATGATAAGTAGAGTAAAAACCATTTTTAATTGAAAATATTTGCTTTTATACAGTATTTTTTTTACCTCGGATTAAACTGGAATTGGAGAATCGCTTCCCATATCTTAATACATGAAATAAAAGGTGAGCGCCAATACGGAATCCACACAACAGGCGCTGATGAATTAAAAACAATAGCAGCTTCCGGCATCGATATCTCCCATGCTACCGTTTACATGCCGGCTAGCTATTTATTGCTTAAAGAAGTTTTTACCGAACTTCCAGCAAACCAAAGATCTCATTTTTTAGACATAGGCTGCGGTAAAGGAAGAGCTTTATGTGTTGCTGCCCATAACGGATTTGGTAAAGTTAGCGGCATTGATTTCTCAAGAAATTTTTGCACCGAATCAGAAAAAAACCTTCTGCTTACCAAAAGGAAATTCCCATCCTTAATTTTTTCTACCATTACTAAAGACGCAGCTAAGGTTGAAATACAAACCGATGTAGATTGTATTTTTTTATTCAATCCATTTGATGAAATTATTATGAAAAGAGTTATCAAAAACATACAACATAGTTTCAGCAAAAAGCCCCGGACAATTCATATCATTTACCTAAACCCTTTGTATAAAAAGGAGTTCACAGCAATTGGGTTTAAAGAGATTTTTTACACCTGTAAAATGAAATATATGGAAGCCGTAATTTTAAAAAAATCGGGAACGAAATCTTGAAAATTAATGCAAATAAAAAAAGATCACCCTTTCAGGCAATCCTTTCTTTTTAAAAAGTTAACATCTCCTCTACCCCATCAACTCAACACTTCTGTTTATAAAATTTGTAAGCGTATTTCCTTTTAACAAACCCTGCGATAATAAGGCCAGGTCCGCTAAGTTGTGTACAATTTTTTCCTGCTTTTCGGTTGCAGACTCTGCTAAAATATTTTTAAATAATGGATGATTACCATTTACAGTCAGGGTAACTTCATCCGGCATGCTCGCATAAAAAGCGCCCATGCCACCTTGCATCGAAGCCATATCTTTCATCCTGCGCATGAACTCCGGACGTGTAGCAACCACCGGCGGAGCATCAGCGCTTAGTCCTTTAACATCAATGGTTACATTCAATTCAGGAATCTTCACGCCAAACAATTCTTTTAATTTTGTTTCTTCTTCTTTACTTAGAACACTTTCACCACCTTCCTGCTTATCAATTAAATTATCAACGATATCACTATCAACCCTTACAAATTGTACGTTCTCCCACTTCATCTCCATTTGGTTCACAAACCCATTGTCAATAATGGTTTCCATCTTTATTACCACGTAGCTTTTAGCCACTGCCTGCTGTATAAAAGCATCTTGCTGAACAGGATCGGTGGTGTAAAGAATCACCTGCTTGCCTTCCTTATTTTTTTGCAAAACTTCAGTAGCAAGCCTGTATTCTTCAATGGTATAAAACTTGTTTTGTGTATCCTGTAATATCAAAAATTTGTTCGCCTTTTCCAAAAACTTATCATCCGTCATCATACCGTATTTTACAAACAGTCCAAGACTTTCCCATTTTTCTTCAAAAGAAGTACGATCGCTTTTGAAGATCTCTTCCAGCTTATCGGCCACCTTTTTGGTGATATGCGAATTGATCTTACGAACATTCGGATCACCTTGTAAATAACTGCGACTAACGTTCAACGGTATATCCGGAGAATCAATTACTCCCTGTAGCAACATCAAAAATTCAGGAACAATATCCTTTACTTCGTCGGTTACAAAAACCTGGTTGCTATATAACTGTATTTTATCTTTTTGAATTTCATACGACTGCTTAATTTTTGGGAAATACAATATACCAGTAAGGTTGAAAGGATAATCCACATTCAAATGAATCCAGAATAAGGGCGCTTCATTGAAAGGATATAACTCTTTATAAAAATTCTGGTAATCTTCCGGAGTTAAGTCAGATGGCTTCTTTGTCCAGGCTGGTTCCGGATTATTGATTTGTTTTCCTTCGAATAGAATTGGAACTGGTAAAAAGCGGCAGAACTTATCTAAAACAGTTTTAATTCTTTCCGGCTCTAAAAACTCCTGGCTTTCTTCGTTCAGGTATAAAACGATGTCGGTGCCTCTGCTCTCTTTCTCCACATCTTCCAATATAAATTCCGGACTACCATCACATTCCCACCTTACTGCTTTACTACCTTCTTTAAAAGATTTAGTAATTACCTCCACTTTTTCACTCACCATAAAAGAAGAGTAAAATCCTAAACCAAAATGACCAATTATATTGTTCTCATTCTGACCTTTGTATTTATCCAAAAACTCCTCAGCACCACTAAAGGCTACCTGGTTTAAATATTTGTCCACTTCTTCTTCCGTCATTCCGATACCTTTATCGGAAATAGTAACCGTCTTTTTGTCTTTGTCTATCTTTATTTCAATACCAATCTCGCCAATTTCTCCCTTTGCCTCACCCAAAGAAGACAATGTTTTTAACTTCTGCGTGGCATCAACGGCGTTACTTACCAGTTCTCTTACAAAAATGTCGTGTTCGCTGTATAAAAATTTCTTGATGATCGGAAAGATATTTTCTGTCTGTACCCGAATGTTTCCTTTTTGCATAAAATCTTTTTTTCTGTACCAAGCAAACAAAATACCAAGAATGATTTGCTGTCAGCTTGACACCTGCTTGTTTTACCCTCCGCCAAACTCCCCATTAAAAAGCCACCTCAATATTTTGAAGCGGCTGACAAATCTTTTACCTGAATTACTTTAAAGCGCCACACTAAAAATGATATCGCTCATTTTAAATACCTGTAACCAAACCCGGAGAAGGCTTATAGGAGCCACCTATCGGGAATTCAGGTTTTTTAGCACAACAATTATTATGTTGCGACACTTCCATTCTGCCTTTTGCAGGTCATTCAATACCAGCACCAGAAAAAATCACCTACGATACATCCTACTTCCATTCAACCCAATAACTTTAACCATAAAAAAACGCTGTTGCTGCAATATTTACATATGAATAAGTGCAACCTGACGTAGTTACACCCTAAAATGGTCAACTGCTGTTTTCAAATTTCAGACTACCCGCTAATTTGCATTTCTCACGTTGCCAGCACCACTTGTCTTTTGCTGTACAGAAGCGCCTCCTTTGTAACTGATATTACCAGCTCCACTGGCATCTGCTTTAAGGCTTACACTTGCATGTACATGGGCCGACCCTGCGCCAGATGCACGCACCTCTGTATTTTCGCTTTGCAAGTCGAAAGACTTAATATTGCTACTTCCACTAGACTTCAATTTGTAGTCACGGGTTCTTCCACTCAATTCGATATTGCCCGCCCCACTTGCTTCGGCATAAATTTCCGGTGCGTCTACCACTGCTTTAATACTACCAGCCCCTGACACATCCAATGAAATTTTTCCAGAGCTTTTAAGTACATCTGTCGCTTTTACATCGCCTGCACCCGAAGTGTTTATTGATCTGATTTCTGGAACTGTCACAAAAATTTTAAGACGAGCGTTGTTAAAACCTAAACTATTTTTTGCGCTTATTTTTAAAATATCCCCACTCACTCTTGTTTCGATGTCTTTAATAAGATTATCGTCGGCCTCTACTTCCACAATAGTTACCGGCCCTATTCGGATTTCTACTTCGAAAGCTCCCCCCACTGATATTCCCGAAAAATTGCCGGTTTGTCTTTTTTCAGTTACTATGTCACCACTTCCTGTTCTTTGATCGCAGGAAGCAAACGCCAGCAATGTAATGAAGGAAAATAATAATTGTTTCATGGTTAATTTTTATGTAAAGGTTTGAAATAAAAAGTTTGTAAACAAACCATTGGTCATTTATATTAATGAATGATTGTGTGCCGGTTTTAGATACCACATACAGAAATGGAAAAAGAGTCCTCTGAAAAATTAGCTTTTGGAATACGGTCACAAACGGAAATTTTGGGGTTCGGGTTTTCTGATGGGTATTATTTACCTTCGCAGCATTATGACGGAAAAAATGCTCATCCTTGATTTTGGATCTCAATACACTCAATTAATCGCCCGTGTGGTGAGGGAGGCTAATGTGTTTTGCGAAATAATACCTTTTTACAAGGACATCGTATTTGGCCCGGAATTAAAAGGCATCATCCTTTCCGGTTCTCCTTTTTCAGTAAATGAAGAAAATGCCCCCATAGTAGATATTGGCAATATTGCTTCAAAGGTGCCGGTGTTGGGCGTTTGTTATGGCGCACAATTAACTGCCAAATTATTTGGTGGAAGGGTTGATAAAAGTGAAAAAAGGGAATATGGCAGGGCAAAGCTGGAGAAAACAAAGGAAGATGTTTTATTAAAGGACGTTTCACCACATTCGCAGGTTTGGATGAGTCACAGTGATACCATCAAAGAATTACCGGAAGGATTTGAAATATTAGGCACCACAGAAAGCATACCGGTAGCGGCATTTAAACGAAGCAGCAATGATTTGTTACCATTATATGGCTTGCAATTTCACCCGGAAGTGTACCATTCTTCAGAAGGGAAAACGATGATCAAAAACTTTCTGGTAAATATTTGTAATTGCTCACAAGATTGGACACCTGCGCATTTTATTAGCGATACCGTAGCATCTCTAAAGGATAAGATTGGCGACAAAAGAGTGATCATGGCATTGAGCGGTGGCGTAGATAGCACGGTGGCTGCAACGCTGATTCACAAAGCATGTGGTGATAATTTATTTGGCATTTTTGTAGACAACGGCGTACTCCGCAAAGGTGAATTTGAACAGGTATTGGAAATGTACGGCGAACTAGGTTTAAATGTAAAAGGCATCAATGCGAAAGAACATTTTTATACCATGCTTGCAGGAAAATCTGATCCAGAAGAAAAAAGAAAGATCATCGGAAAAGGCTTTATCGAAATATTTGACCAGGAAGCACACCGCATAGAAAACATTGATTTTTTAGGACAAGGTACCATTTATCCCGATGTAATTGAATCTGCCTCTGTTCACGGACCATCTGCTACCATCAAATCGCACCACAATGTGGGTGGATTGCCGGCTACAATGAAACTTTCGCTGGTTGAACCATTGCGGTCCCTATTTAAAGATGAAGTTAGAAAGGTTGGGTTGGAACTCGGTATACCACATGATATGTTATTCAGGCACCCATTCCCTGGACCCGGCCTTGGCATTAGAATTTTAGGAGATGTTACCGAAGAAAAGGTACGATTATTGCAAGAGGCAGATGCGATTTACACAAATGGTTTAAAGAAAGCGAATTTGTATTCTTCTATATGGCAGGCTGGTACCATTTTATTACCGGTAAAAAGTGTTGGTGTAATGGGAGATGAAAGAACCTACGAATTTACAGTAGCCTTAAGAGCGGTTACTTCAGTAGATGGTATGACTGCTGACTGGGCTCATTTGCCCTATGAATTTTTAGCAGACATATCCAATGAAATTATCAACAATGTACGTGGTATCAACAGGGTCGTGTACGACATTAGCAGTAAGCCCCCGGCTACAATCGAGTGGGAATAGGTTGTATCGCAGTGAAGCAAAAGCGTTCAATGAATAACGGAATCAAAAAAATTATGAACAAGATTTTATTACAGATTTTCTGTTTTATAGCAGTTTTTTTTTCATTGCAAAAGACAGTTGCGCAAAAAGATTCTACCCCTGTTTTACGCACCTTTCGTGTAGGGATTTTTGCCCCGCTTTACCTGGATTCTGTGTTTAGCAACGAAGGTAAATTTAAGTATGCGCAGGGAATGCCCGGTTTTATAACTCCGGGGATTGATTTTGTAAATGGAGCTCAATTGGCATTAGACTCACTGAAGCTGCAAAATCAGGAAGTAAAAGCATTTATTTACGATACGAAATCTTACACAAGCCCGGTTGCCATTTTAATTAAAAACAAAAAAATTGATAGCCTTGATCTGATTATAGGGTCTGTTAAAGATTTTGAATACAAACAGTTGGCTGATTTTGCACTGGCAAAAAATATCCCTTTTATTTCGGCTACTTATCCCAATGACGGTGGCATTACGGCAAATCCCTTTTTAGTATTGGTAAATACTACTTTAAAAGCGCATTGCGAAGCCATTTATAGCTATATCCTACAGAATCATGGAACCGACCAGATTTTTATGGTTAGAAAAAAAGGGTTACAGGAGGATAAAGTTGCTGCTTATTTTAAGCATATCAATGAGCCTGACCGCAAGCCATTACTAAACATCCAGACGATTAATTTAGACAGTAGTTTTTCATCGGAAGCTTTTAAGAAGAAACTGGATAGCAACCGTCAAACCATCATCATAGGTGCGTCGCTGGACGAAAACTTTGCGTATACGATTTCTGGTGCCTGCTATAATCTGAGTAGTTCTTATCCAATCACATTACTTGGTATGCCCAACTGGGACGGATTTAAAAGTCTTACAAAAAAAGACCAGTTCGAAGATTTTCCGATTTATTTTACAACCCCCTATTACAACAACAAATGGGACGACTATAGTAAAATGTTAAGTGCGGGCTATGCAAAAAAGTATAAAGGGAAACCCAGCGACATGGTATTTAAAGGATTTGAAGCCACCTATCTTTTCACGAAGCTGTTGCTTAGCTACCCGAACGATTTGATGAGCCATATCAATGAAAAGGATTTTAAAATTTTTTCTGAATACAATTTCAGACCGGTATACTTAAAAAAGGAAAATAAACTACCTGATTATTTCGAAAACAAACATGTTTACTTTGTTAGAATAATGAATGGCTCCACGCTAAAAGCCTGGTAGCATGCACATAATTTACATTACAATGCCCGCAGTTGCGGGCATTGTTCATTCATGCACTTTTATACAACATTCATTTGCTTCGATTGTAATATTGATTGAAATAATTTTTAAAAAGAATGGCGCATAAAAAATTAAACTTGCCTGCTAAAATTTGTGTGGTATGTAAATTGCCATTTAACTGGCGGAAAAAGTGGGAGAAAAACTGGGAGGAAGTAAAATACTGTAGTGACCGTTGCAGAAATAACAAAAATACTAACCAGGAAAAAAAACATGTTTCGCATGAATGATGATTCAACGATTTCATCATTAGACTGGTATTGGTTTGATACAATTCAAATAATTCATCGTTAATTTTCATTTTATGAAAAAGACAATCGTTTTAATTTTCATTACTTCCGTCTGTTTGGCATTTGCAACCATCACTGAAAAATTTGGTGAAGGAGAAAAGCCGGAGTTCGTAGCGCCTAGTAAGCAAAGAACCGGCGATGCAGCAATTGGTTATAATTATCTAACTACCGGCGATTATATCAAGAGTGGCATCCCCTACTCTTTATATATTTTTGGGGCACCAAAAGACGAGAAAAATTATTTACAAAGAACGGGAAATAATACAAATATAACTTACTCATTTACGGCGGTAAAAGCACCCAATGGAGAATTGGTAGTAGCGCCCAACTGTTTGCAATGCCATGCCCAGGTATTTGATGATAAACTGGTGGTTGGCCTTGGAAACTCATTGTCAGATTACACCGACAATAGAGAAAATACCGCAATTTTTGCAGAAAATTTTTTAAAGAAAATGGGTGGGAAGGACACTGCAAAATACAATGCAGCAAAGAACTTCATCCAGTCTATAAAAACCATCGCCCCTAATCTGGTTACCGGTACCAAAGGTGTAAACCTGGCCGATCATTTAGCTTACTTGCTTGTATCACACAGAGATCCGGAAACGCTGAAATGGAGCGACAAAAATTTAATGAAATTACCAGATGAGATTATACCGACGGATGTGCCTGCCTGGTGGTTACTGAAGAAAAAGAATGCCATGTTTTACAATGGCTTTGGCCGTGGTGATTTTGGCAGATTTTTAATGGCTTCAAATTTACTCACTGTAACAAATACCGACGAAGCAAAAGAAGTGGACAGCCATTTCAACGATGTGCTGGCCTATATTAATTCTATTGCGCCACCTAAATTTCCAAAAGCCATAGATATCAAAATGGCCGAAGAAGGTAAAGGGATTTTTATGGCCTCCTGCAAAAAATGCCATGGTACTTATGGTGAGGAAGAAACTTACCCTAACCTGCTCATCCCGGCAAATATTATTAAAACAGATTCGATGTTGTACACCGCCAATTACTCCAATCCACAGTTTATTGAATGGTTTAATAAAAGTTGGTTTACCACCGGCGACCATCCTGCAAAGCTGGTTCCATACCGGGGATATATTGCGCCGCCGCTGGATGGCGTCTGGATTACAGCACCATACCTTCACAATGGTTCTGTGCCGGATTTGGAAACACTTTTAAATAGTAAAAAGCGACCGAAATACTGGCAAAGGAATTTCACAACACCGAGTTACAACTACGAAATTCCAGGATACAATTATGAAGTAAAAAATGAACCCGGAAATAACGAAGTATACAACACCACATTAAAAGGTTTTAGCAATGCTGGTCATTATTTTGGAGATAAATTATCAGATACGGAAAGACGGGCAGTGATTGAGTACCTAAAAACGTTGTAGGCATTTGCTTGGTTGTTCATGGTTGATAGTTCAAGGTTCATTGTTGAGAGCTTTAACATCCGTACTGTATTGGGCGTAGAAAAGTTGCTTTTTAGTCACAAATAAAAATAACCAGTAGTCATCTTCTAAAAAGAATTTCTTTCGCTATTTCTATCACGTCACACACATCAACTCCCCACCTCCATTTGAAACTCAAATCAACAGCAGGTTACAAAATCATTCACCAGTGGCTGGCTTCAAAAAGACAGCACCCTTTTCTGTTTCAGGAACAAAGCTGGCAACAAATTATTGAGGGCGAAAGTGGCCTAGTGAATGCGCCTACAGGTTGTGGTAAAACATTCTCGGTTTTTTTAGGAGCTGTTATTAAGTTCATCAACGAGCATCCCAACAATTATCAAACCGCCACAAAGAACGGTTTACAGCTAATATGGATTACTCCATTAAGAGCACTGGCAAAAGATATTGGCCGTGCAATGCAGGAAGTAATCGCCGAATTGGGCATGAGTTGGAAAGTAGCCATCCGAAATGGAGATACTACTACCAGCGACCGGCAAAAGCAAAAAAGACAAATGCCCGAAGTGCTCATCATTACACCGGAGAGTTTGCATTTATTGCTGGCGCAAAAAAACTATCCTGAAGTTTTTAAAACGCTGCAAATTATTGCGGTGGATGAATGGCATGAACTAATGGGTGGCAAAAGAGGTGTACAAGTTGAGCTAGCCATTTCAAGAATAATTGGCTGCCGGAAATTGCAGCATTCCAATGCGGCAACATTGCTTCAAATGGAAGAAATTGCTGATAAGCTTTTAGCAGAAAACAGCGTTGTTCCCAAGAAAAAGTCCGTTAACAAACAACAAAAAATAACCAGTACTAACCTATCCATTTGGGGTATCTCAGCCACCATCGGAAACCTGGAACAGGCAAAAGAAGTATTGCTGACACCAACCGGTAAAGCTGGAACAATCGTAAGAGCAAACATCAAAAAAGATATCCGCATTGAATCCATCATACCGGATGAAATAGAAAAATATCCATGGGCGGGGCACCTCGGTATTAAACTGGTGGAAAAAGTAATTCCAATCATTCATGCAAGTAAGACTACCCTGATTTTTATCAATACCAGGGGCATGAGTGAAAGATGGTATCAGACCCTGTTGGACGTGGCGCCCGATCTTGCCGGCCTCATAGCATTGCACCATGGCAGTATTGAACAGGATATGAGATTGTGGGTAGAAGACAACCTACACACCGGAAAATTAAAGGCCGTAGTATGCACAGCAAGTCTTGATCTTGGTGTTGATTTTCGGCCGGTGGATACTGTTATACAAGTAGGGTCACCAAAAGGTGTTGCCCGGTTTTTACAAAGGGCAGGCCGAAGCGGACACCAGCCAGATGCCATCAGTAAGGTTTACTTTTTGCCAACGCATTCTTTAGAATTGGTGGAAGCTGCCGCACTGAAAAAGGGGATCGCAGAAAACGATATTGAAAGCAAAGAACCTATGCTGCTTTGTTTTGATGTGCTGATTCAATACCTGTGTACCATCGCTATTTCCGATGGATTTAAACCGAATGAAATTCTTAAGGAAATTAAGAATACGTACTGCTTTGGCGACATTACGGAGGATGAGTGGCAGGAGGTTTTGTTTTTTTTAACGCAGGGTGGAAAAGCGTTGCAGCAATATGATGAATACAAAAAAATAATTGTTACGGATGGCGTTTACCGCATTGAAGACCGACGACAGGCCATGCGCCACCGAATGCATATTGGTACGATTGTAAGTGATGCGATGCTAAAGGTGAAATTTTTAAGCGGCGGATATATTGGAGTAATTGAAGAGTATTTTATTTCCCGTTTGCAGGCGGGTGATGTTTTTACATTGGCAGGAAGAAACCTTGAGTTTTTGATGATCAAAGACATGACAGTGGTGGTTAAAAAATCGACCAATAAAAAATCGATTGTACCGAGTTGGATGGGCGGACGCATGTCGCTCTCGGCTAACCTGGGACAGAAGTTGAGAGAAGTGTTAGCCCCGGCCCCCTCTAAATCTTCCCCAAAGGGGGAGATTTTTGCAGAGATCATTGCCTTGAAGCCCTTGCTGGATTTACAGATTTCACTGTCTTCTATTCCCACAGAAAATGAATTGTTGATTGAGCATTTGGAAACAAAGGAAGGCTTTCATGTATTTGTGTATCCATTTGAAGGTAGGTTGGTAAATGAAGCCATGGCGGCGATACTGGCTTATCGCATCAGTCTGATTACGCCCATTACTTTTTCAATCGCCATGAATGATTATGGATTTGAATTATTGAGCGACCAGCCCATACCGATAGATGACACCAATGCGTATGAACTTTTTTCATCCGAAAATCTGCTGGCGGATATCCAAAAAAGTGTGAACTCTACCGAAATGGCCAAGCGAAAGTTCAGAGATATTGCGGTGATTGGTGGTCTTATTTTCCAGGGGATGCCGGGCGAGCAGGTGAAGGCGAGACACCTGCAAAGCAGCGCTGGTTTGCTGTTTAAAGTGTTTAGTGAATACGATGCCAACAATGTTTTATTAAGACAAGCCTACCGGGAAGTACTGGACCAGCAAATGGAGGAAGTGCGTTTAAGAAATGCCTTGCAAAGAATTGCCAACAGCAAGATCATCATTAACTTTCCGAAGAAGCTTACACCTTTTTGCTTTCCGATTATTGTGGATGGACTGAGCCGGAATAATTTATCGTCTGAAAAATTTGAAGATAGGGTAAAGAAGATGCAGGCGCAGTTGGATAGGTAAAAATGGATGAAATGATAAAAAAGGACAAGTAAATTTATTTAGCCTCCTTTTGGTCGGGGTCGATTTTGGATTTAGCATCCTCATGAATCACAACATTAAATTGACTCAAACTGATTGATTTTTTTAAAAATTCGTTTAATGGATCATTTTCAAATTCACCTCTTTGAATAGAAAGAGATTGACCTAGTTGAAAATTGAGTCGAAAAGAGTCACTCAAAGGGGAAAATCCGATTGAAGTCAAATCCTGAAGATTAAATATTTTGACTTTAATTTGATTACAAATTAAATTACTACCCTCAAGGATCAAAGACTGATATTTATGTTTCGAAAAACACCATTGATCAGCAACTCTGGAAATGAAAAAAAACAATGCAGTTACTACCAGGACATGATTCACAGGAGGTATGAGACCAATTATTAAAAGGACTGTAGGTAAACCAAATCGCTTCCAAACTGTTGAATGGGCTGAAATTTCCAAAGAGTAGTCTGAAGTAAATTTCCCACCCGACATTTTTTTTAGACAATAAAATTGCCAACCCAATGATGCCAATATTAAGATAAAAACAATAATATAAAAAAAGATATTCATAAATAATCGGCTTACAAATTACGTAGATAAAGTTCAATAGACATTCAACGTACAAGAGTGCGACGCCACCGAAGTATCATCAGGGAACTTTCGCCGGGTTCATAAAAAACAAATGCTTTAAAAACTAAAAAGCAAGTGAGGTAAAAGAATGCCAACCTTACACGGTTACTAAAAAACGCCTGGTTTAATGAACCAGGTGTTTGCGTTGCAATGTATATAAAACAACAAAAAGTAGTGGCAGGCCAATTCCAATGATGATACTGGTTACTCCGGTGAATTGTGCGGTACCCAATATGATAAAGCTGCCGATAACCGGCATTAACTCGCCACCAACGTAAATCCAATAACCATCTTTTTTAAGTTTACGCATCATAATGGCTCCAGCGAGGCACAACGAAATTCCTATGATGCCTACTGCCATAAGCGGAACCATGTTGGCCTGCGTTAGTTCTATCACGGCTTTGCCATCTTCCATATCTTTCAATTGCTTTGCTGTAAGATCGGCTCCCGAAGTTTGTGCCTTTTCCATCATCCCCAAAAAGAACTTGTTGATTACCGGTGTAAGCAATGTGAATAAAATACCGATACCACAACCTACAAATGTTAGGATGGTGAGTACTTTTAACCCGGATGGAATGTTGGCCTTACCATCTTCTGAAAATTCAAGCTTATCTGTAGTAGAAGGTGTATTTGTCATGGTATAAAATTTTATCTAAAGTAACTACTAAATACTTTATTTCAAAAACAAATGGTTTATTTCAAACGGACGGCAAGGATTGCCAACCTTTCTGAAAGAAAGTGACAATGGATAACACTCTTCAATAAGGTTGGCAACCCTATACCAGATCTTAACCGACCATTTGAAATACACTCAAAACCAATAGCATCCTAACGTTTAATAACTAATTTGCATAAAACCCTTTTGTGCACGCTATTTGAAGCAATTAAAATTTCAAATGATTTGAGAAAGAATTCACTTTTTAGACTCTCTGAAAGTATTGATTTTACTAAGTTTTTAAAAGCATTTTGAAAACGTTATGACGCTAGTGACTCAAAACAAGAACAAACAATCATCAAATTATAACACAAGCATTTTACCTTTGCCAATCATGCAACAACTGATTCCACATACTCTTCTAAACAATACATTTTTGCTTTCACCAAATCGGAGTATTTTTTGGCAAGAAGAAAAAACACTGATCCTGAGCGACCTGCACCTGGGCAAAAGCGGGCATTTTAGAAAATCGGGTATTGCGGTGCCACAAGCTATTTTTAAAGAAGATATGCAACGGTTGGTAACGCAATTGCAATTGTATAAACCGGAACAGGTAGTTGTAATTGGAGATATGTTTCACAGTTATGATAATCTGGAACATGATTTTTTTATAAAGTGGCGGAAGGATTTTGAACAGTTGTGCATCCTGCTGGTAAAAGGCAACCATGATGTTTTAAAAAAGCAATGGTATCAGGAAGCGGGGATCACATTGTGCGAACCAATAGCCGGATCAGCCAATGCAATTTTGAATATTGGCAACTTTGTTTTTACGCATGATATCAATGATATAGAACCGGCGGCATTAGACCCGACAAAATATTTTTTTAGTGGACATATTCACCCGGGTATCAGTATCCGTGGGTTGGGTAAACAGTCGCTGCGGTTCCCCTGTTTTTACTTTGGAAACCAATATGCAGTATTGCCCGCCTTTAGCAGGTTTACCGGCACACAGGCCATTCAACCAAAACGTGGTGAATCTGTTTATGCATTGTTGTCGCCTAATGCATCTACCGGAGAATTAGGTGGCATTTTATTAGTTTCACGCAAAGACACTAAGGAGCTAAGAAGCTAAGAAGCTAAGAAGCTAAGAAAGAAAAGAAAGAAAAGTAAGTAAGAAAATACAAAACCAACTTTTCGACTTTACGCCTTTGTGTCTTTGCGTAAAAAAATCTTTGCGCCTCTGCGTGAAAATCGTCTTTGCGTGATAGTAATTGCGTGAAATAAAAACTTTATTATGAATGAAATGCTGAAGATTGCATTCGCTCCCATTTATGCACACCCGTTGCCGGAAGGTCACCGCTTTCCTATGCTGAAGTATGAACTGATTCCGGCACAGTTGTTACACGAAGGCAACATCACCATCGAAAATATTTTTGCACCACAGCCATGTGCAGACGAAATTATTTTATGGACACATGATTCCGACTACCTGGATAAACTTAAAAACCAAACGCTAACCGAAAAGGAGCAACGGCACATTGGATTTCCTCAATCGCCGGAGTTAACCCAGAGAGAATTGATCATTGCGCAAGGTACCATTGATTGCTGCCACTTTGCTTTAAAGAGCGGCGTTGCATTGAATGTGGCTGGTGGAACGCACCATGCTTTTAAAGATAGGGGCGAAGGATTTTGTATGCTGAACGACATGGCCGTTGCGGCCAATTATTTATTAAAGCAAAAGCTTGCAAAAAAAATACTGATCATCGACCTGGATGTACACCAGGGAAATGGCACGGCTAAAATATTTGAAAATGAGCCGCGGGTTTTTACCTTCAGCATGCATGGCGAACACAATTATCCATTTCACAAAGAGCAAAGCGACCTGGATATTCCGCTAAAAGATGGCATTGAAGATGCTGCGTATTTAAATTTATTAAACGAACATTTGACCCAATTGATTGATACATTACAACCGGATTTCGCCTTCTTTTTATCAGGAGTAGATGTTTTAAATACTGACCGATATGGAAAATTAAAAGTATCAATGGCGGGCTGCAGGCAAAGAGATGAGTTTGTTTTTAACACGTTAAAAAAACACAGTATCCCTTGTGCGGTATCAATGGGTGGCGGGTATAGCGCCGATGTTAAAATTATTACAGAAGCGCATTGCAATACATTTCGGGTTGCAAAAGATATTTACGGGTTATAATTTTTTTATGGATTAGTTACCATAATCGCAAAGCTGGGTTAGAATAAGATAGCTTTCATTTTCGTTTTCCTGACAATCTCCTTTGACTTCGCCCAGGGGTAAAAAAAGAAAATCAAACCTCTCTAATTCAACTATAAAAATCAGGCATTGGTTTTCCTTCTCCGTTCCAGTTCCTTTTTAATCAGTCCAAGCTCTCTGCCTGTTTGTCCACTGACAGAACTGTTCTCCTCTGCCCTTCTCATCAGATAAGGGATTACATCTTTAATGGGGCCAAAAGGCAAATACTTGCTAACACTACTGCCAGCCTTGGCAAGATTGAAGGTGATGTTATCACTCATGCCATACAACTGAGAAAAATGTACATGCGGATGATTTTGAGACAAGCCTTTTTCATCTAATAAATCCGTGGTGTATAAACTGCTGTATTCATTGTGAGACGCAACAATTACTGCGATTTTATCCAGGTGCTCAATACAAAATTTTACTGCGGCATTGTAATCCCGATCGGTGCTTTCTTTATCAGGTTGTATGGGCGAAGGATAGTTCATATCAACAGCTCTTTTTCTTTCATTGTCCATATAAGCACCTCTAACCAGCTTGGCACCCAACACAAAATTTCTTTCCACTGCAGCTTCGTAAGAATCTTTTAAAAACTGTAACCGGTCCCACCTGTACAACTGCAAAGTATTGTACACTGTTACTTTATCCTTATTAAAAGTATCCATCATTAAAATGGTCAGCGCATCTACCGGATCTTGTATCCATGTTTCTTCTGCATCAATCAATATACCTACATTTTTTGCGTAAGCTGTTTCACACAAACGCAACATGCGGGTTCTTACCCGATGCCATTCTTCCTTTTCAATGTCTGTTAAAAGGTCCAATGCTTTCAGGTATCTTTTCATCAAAGATCCTTCCTCTTTGTTCATGAGTTCATCAATTTTCTCCAGCAAGGCAAATCTTGAAAATCCGGTTACCTTCACACTCATAAAAGGAATGTTGGATTGAGTTGCAGCATAATCAATTACCCGGATAAATTCATCCATGGAATGATCAAAACCTTTTTCCCCATCATTGCCACCTTCTACCCCATAATCTAAAATGACCTGCACATTGTATTCACCCAATTTTTTTGCAACCGGAGAAGTTTCTTCCAACGTTTCGCCCCCAACAAATTGCTGAAAGATTGTTTTACGTATGATTGATTTTGTAAAAGGGAGATTCCATTTGATTGCAACAGGTGTTAATTTTAAACCAAGTTTCACCATCCATTCAGTACCAATTACAGCAAAAAGAAAATGGGCAGTTTTTAGGTCGGTAGTTTTTTTGTAGGCAAATGCAGATTCGGTATTGTCAAAGGAAATAACAGATTTAGTATACATATAAAGATGGAATTTGAAATCAAAGATATGGAATGAAAAGGCTTCTCTTTCATACCTCCCACTTCAAACTCAAACAATTAAAAGCATTTTTCATGAACAATTAAATACGCAATCGTTTGTTTAAAATAAAAGGTCTTTTAGTTGAATATTTGCAATGTTTGGGGGATTAATTGAATATGAATTGCTGTATTAGGTTGTAGTGCTTAAAATTTAGCCTAGCCCTCTAACGGAAACAAGAATGATCTGTACTTTTATATTTAGGTGATTTATGTTTTGATTTGATATCCCTCAAATCAAAACATAAGTTGCCCCTCATTTATTTAATGTGTGATTACTTACGTCTTTAACAACCCAATAGATTAAATCGCCTGGTGATTAAATGGCTGCAACACCATCTCACTTACCACCCCACTACGAGGCTGTTGACAGAGAAACCAGATTGCTTTAGCCGCTTCGTCGGTCTGCACCATTTTTTCACGTTGCACTTTCAAATCAATCGTGTCCCAAAAAGGTGAATCAACACCGCCAAGGAATAAATTGGTGATGCGTATATCCGTACGTTTTAGTTCTTCCCGAATACTTTGCATCATTCCTACCAAACCATACTTGCTGGCGCTATATGCTGCTGCTCCTGCCATCGGTACTTTAGCCAATACACCCGGTATATTTATGATGAGTCCTTTCTTTACTTCCTTCATGGCGGGTAAAAATGCTTTTACTAAAAGAAAAGGCGCATACAAATTGTAATGAAGGGATTTTAAAAAATCGTCTTCGGAAAGCGTATCCATTGATTTGATAATACCGATGCCAGCAGCATTTACCAATATATCAATCGAGGCTAATTGTTGAAAATATTTTTCTTTCAATTCTTTCACTGCTTCAGGTTGGGAAATGTCCAGCGCAAAGGTTCTCTCTACAGGAATTGCATTATCATTTGCTACCTGTTGTAATTTTTCTACATTGCGGCCAGCCAGAAAAAGTTTTGCACCACTACCTGCCAATAGCTTAACCGTCTTTGATCCGATCCCACCAGTTGCTCCTATTACCAATACATTTTTCCCATTTAAAGTCTCCATAATAAAGTGTTTGCTCATTAAACAAAGCTGAAATCATTTTGTTTAATAAAACTTACGCATGAATGAAATCACCATTATATTTCCGCACCAGCTTTTTAAGGAACATCCTGGGCTTGAAACAGGTCGTACGGTTTACCTGGTAGAAGAGACCCTCTTCTTTAATAAGTACCATTTTCATCAACAAAAAATAGTATTGCACCGTGCCAGTATGAAGGCTTATGCAACTTATTTAACTAAAAAAAAATTAGTTGTTGAATACATTGATGCCACCAATGAAAAAGCCGATATCAGGAAATTATTGACTCACCTGCAGAGCAAAAACATTACTACCATTCATATTGCAGAAGTTGCAGATAACTGGCTGCAAAAAAGAATGGAGGAAACCTGCTCGAAAAATTCGATAAACATTGTGCAATATGCAACACCGAATTTTTTGAACACAATGGACGGAGTGGCACCCTATTTTGATAAAAAGAAAACTTATTTTCAAACAGGATTTTATACAACACAACGTAAAGAAAGAAATATATTACTGGATGCAGCCGGTGAGCCTACAGGTGGTCAATGGACCTTTGATGCAGACAATCGCCAGAAGTTTCCCAAATCGGAGAAAGCCCCTATCATAACTATTGTCAAAGAGAATGATACCGTAAAAGAAGCCAAAGCATACGTTGCCAAAAGCTTTGGAACAAACTATGGTACCATCGAACAATTTATTTACCCCACCGATTTTGCTGGCGCAGAAAAATGGTTAGATGAATTTTTAAAAGAACGCTTTGCAAAGTTTGGTGTGTACGAAGATGCACTGGTTGCTAAAGAACATTTTTTACACCATTCCGTTTTAAGCCCAATGCTGAATATTGGATTGCTATCACCACAGCAAATCATTGACAAAGCAATCGAAGCTGCTGCAGCGTACAATATTCCGCTCAATTCACTGGAAGGCTTTATCCGACAAATACTCGGCTGGCGGGAATTTATCCGTATCGTGTATGAGCGGGAAGGCAGCAATCAAAGAACAAAAAACTATTGGGGATTCAACCGGAAAATACCGGCGGCATTCTGGACCGGCGAAACCGGAATTATACCCGTTGACAATGTAATAAAAAAGGCGTTGCAAACCGGCTACAGTCATCATATTGAAAGACTGATGGTGATGGGTAATTTTATGTTGCTCTGCGAATTTGATCCCGATGAAGTATATCGATGGTTTATGGAAATGTATGTTGATGCCTATGATTGGGTGATGGTGCCAAATGTTTATGGCATGACGCAATTTGCCGATGGCGGACTGATGACGACCAAGCCCTATATCAGTGGAAGCAATTATTTATTAAAAATGAGCGACTACGAAAAAGGGCCCTGGACCGAAATATGGGATGGCCTATTCTGGCGCTTTATGCATGTGAACCGTGATTTCTTTTTAAAAAATCCAAGGCTGGGAATGCTCATTAAAACATTTGATAAAATGCCGGAAGAAAAAAGAAACAAGCATATCCATATCGCCGAAAAATATTTAGACAAATTAGACAATGAAAACAACAACGCAGGTTAAAAATATCCGGTACTCGCAAACTCTTCAAAAGTCCCCTTCAGGAGATTTAGGGGCTTCCCCAACCCTCTCCAACCGCCGTCCTTGGAATCGAGTAAACCTTCCGGTGTACAGCATTAGCAGTAAAGGAGAGAATAATGCGAACATGCAAATCATTACCTATGCTTCTCAAATTAGTATGAAGCCCAAGCGTTTTATTTGTGGCATTTATGAAGGCACACAAACGCTGGAAAATGTAACGCAACACGGTGAGTTTATTTTACAATTATTATCAGCTACACAATACCGTCTGGTAGATTTGTTAGGAAAGAAAAGCGGTAAACAAATCGATAAAATAGGCCGCTTAAAAAAGAGAGATGAACTAACAGAATGGAATGGCTACCCGATATTGAAAAACTGTCTGGCAGTGATGCAGCTAAAAGTAGTCAGCCAATTTGATGGCGGCGACCACTACGGATTTTTATGCGATGTAATTGCTTATAAGAATTTGAACAATGGCGAAGTGCTTACCCTTGATACTTTAAGAGCCCATAAATTAATCAGAATATAAATGGAAAAGATACAATTTACAGAGAAAGACATTGACCGCATCATAGAAATGGCCTGGGAAGATCGTACTACTTTTGAAGCCATTGAAGTGCAGTTTGGCCTGAAAGAAAAAGAAGTAATCGAATTGATGCGAAAGCAGATGAAAGATTCCAGCTTCCGGATGTGGCGGAAACGTACCAACGGAAGAAGCACCAAACATGCTGCATTGAGAGCAGATGAAATAAACCGGTTTAAATGTAAAAGTCAACGAACTATTAGCAACAACAAAATGAGCAAACGGTAACCCCGCTGTTAAATTAGCTCAGTAAAAAATATGGAACGTAACAAAAACATTCCCACTTTCCCTACCGATTATACATCCATTCTTGAAAGATTGGAAAATATTGACCCTATAAAATACGCCTATTCAAGAAACTTTGTGGATGGGGCAGTCACTTATTTATCGCCGTATATTTCGAGGGGGGTGATCAGTTTACAACAAGCGTTGCAGCAGGTGTTAAAAACATATCAGCCCCACCAGATTGAAAAATTTATTCAGGAACTGGCCTGGCGGGAATACTGGCAAAGAACCTGGCAATCGATCGGCGATAAGCTTTTTACCGACATTAAACAGCCGCAGCAAAATGTGGTTCACCGTAAAATGGTAGCCGCTATTGAAAATGGAGATACTGGTATTGAAGCGATTGATGAACATATTGAATTGTTATACGCCACCGGCTACATGCACAATCATGTGCGAATGTACACCAGTGCCATTGCCTGCAATAATGCAAAAGCACATTGGCTGCAACCAGCCCAATGGATGTATTATCATTTACTGGATGGCGACCTTGCCAGCAACCATTTAAGCTGGCAATGGAGCGCTGGGTCTTTCTCTTCAAAAAAGTATTATTGCAACCAGGAAAACATCAACCGCTATACACATACCAACCAGCAAAATACTTTTTTAGACCATTCTTATGAGGCCATTACTGCTATGCAGATACCAGAGATATTGCAAGAAAAAAGTAATTTTTTTCCGGTAACCGAGTTACCTGAAAAAGTAGTTCCGATTCTAAAAGATGACTTACCGGTTATTATTTACAATTCCTACAACCTTGACCCAAAATGGCATTCAGGGGAATCTGGCAACTGTGTATTATTATTGGAACCTGAACATTTTAAAAAATATCCGGTAAGCGAAAAGGTAATTCAATTCATCCTCAACTTATCGAAAAACATTGAAGGCATTCAAATTTTTACCGGCAATTTTAAGGAATTAAAAACCCTGGCGGGCAATCGTGAAATCATTTACAAAGCACATCCAACCTGTGTACATTATGAAGGTGTTGCTGAGCAACCTGATGATTTATTTCCACAGGTAACGGGTTATTTTCCTTCCTTTTTTTCGTATTGGAAAAAATGCGTGAAATATTTGGGGTAATTTTTTTAGTGTATTTGTAAAGAGCATGTTTTGCAGAAACAGTCAGATTGTAGGAACAGGCGAATTGTAGGAACAGGCAAATTGTAGGAACAGGCCGTGGCCTGTTCTATTCCGGAACAAAATGGATCGCCAAAAAAAACGCCATTTAATATCGCATTCATAAATCAATTCAATATTATGGGCAAGAACAGGCCACGGCCTGTTCCTACGGAAAATCATCTTTTTTCCCATTTCCTAATTTGTTTGAACGGGTTGTTATTCCTGGTAATTACCCATCTAAAAATCCCACATTTCACATAATTCTCAAACATTATCTTTGCTCAAATTTTGATATGGATAAGAAAGTAAGTGAATCGGTGATTATAATGACAGAACTCGTATTGCCCAACGATACCAACACCTTTGGTAATCTCATGGGTGGACGCCTGATGTACTGGATGGATATTGCATCAGCATTGGCTGCAATGAAGCATAGTGGATCGCCGGTTGTGACAGCATCCGTGGATAATATTTCTTTTAAAACGCCTATTAAACTGGGCAATGTTGTACACATTGAGGCAAAGGTTACCAGGGCGTTTTCTACCAGTATGGAAGTGCATTTAAAAGTGTGGGGCGAAGATGTATTGCATCAATATAAATATAGAAGTAATGAAGCCTATTTTACTTTTGTAGCGCTTGATCCAAATAGCAATCCCAAACCTGTTAATCAGATAATTCCTGAAACTGACAGTGAAAAAGATCTGTATGAAGGTGCTTTAAGAAGAAGACAACTGAGGTTGGTACTGGGTGGCAAAATGAAACCCGAAGACGCACAAGAACTGAAAGCCTTGTTCAATGGAGCCGCTCAATCTGGCTCATAATTGAGGGGCAGCATATTGGCGGCCTTTTCGTAAATCCAATATCCACTGTACTCCGCATCCATTGGATTATTGACAATGCCGTTGCTGGCTATTTGTAAAGAATCAGATTTAATGGATACGTAAGCACGGAAACCAACCGGCATATTTCCCTGTACAAACGTGTTCTTTTTTAAATAAGCTTTAGATGCTGGTTCCTTATCATATTGAACCATGAGCTTCCCTTTTAAAGTGAGTAAATAGTTATTCACATTACTGGTATCAGGCTTAATAATCTGATCTGGAACTACAGCAACCGCAATGGCCATATCCCGGTTGCCATTAACTTTTTCCAAAACACCATTTACTACATGGTTGGTATCACCGGATAAATTGACCGGTTTTATCAAATAAATTTTAAATGCATCTTCTTTCAAGCGGTTGGCAATCATTGACCGAAAAAAATGCACGGTGCTGCCATAGTAACACCGCTTCCTGTTTTTTCGCCACCTGCTTTTATCACCCATTTCCTCAAAGCGGGTGTAGCCGTAATAGAAGGTGCGGCCATTCTCTTTATTAAACGAAAAATCAACCAGTTCAAACTTTATTTTATAACCCAGCATTTTATTGATGATCACTAGCGGAGTATCGCTGTAAGCCCGAATGGTATTATTATTTTCGCCACTGGTAAAATAAATATCCCTTCTATTTTCAATTCTGCTGCGGGACGCCTCTTCTGTAACACCTAAAAAATTTTGTTCAAAGATGCCCAGGTATTTTCTTCGTAGTACATCCGGTAAAATTAGCACATCTCTTAACTGTTGTTCCTTTTGCTCCAGTTTAAATACATAGGTTTTCTTCTGATCGATTGGTGCAGGAAGGATATACACCAGGCGTTCATAACCAACACCGGAAATAATGAGTTCTGCATTTAACATGTTGGGGAGTTGTAACAAAAATTTTCCGGCAGCATTGGCACTGGTGCCAATAGACGTATTATTGAAATAAACACTGGCGCCCTCCACCGGCAATCCTGTATTTTCACTTATTATGGTACCATTTACAAATTGCTGGGCCATTATTGTATCTGGCAACAGTAGCAATAATATAGTAACCGAAAAGGTCATTACGTTTTTTAAAAATACCATACCGAATAAAATAAAGCAAAGTTGTTAAACGAATTGAAGGCACTAGTTACACGAATCAATTGCGTTAGGTTCAGTGCTGATTGCTAAAGGTCAATGGTGAAATTGACCACCCGACTTATCAGGCCACACCTGGCTTAACGCTTCGTCTTTATTAATATTTTTTTTAAAACAAATAACACCTGTTTTTTTAAACCAAATGGTTATTCATTTTCGTGAAATACTCCTCTGTTTTAAAAAGTCAATTCAAGACAATTTTCCCATCACTTATCAGGTTTGTAATTAACAGGCAAAGTATTAGCCAGCCGTTCATAAATCCAATAACCTGAATAGGTCACACTGTTGTAATCATTTAATACACCCGCATAATTTATTCCGGTTAGCGGTCCTTTAAATTGTATGTAGGATTCAACACCTTCCGGCAGAAAGCCAGACATAAAAAGATCCTTTTCAACTAAATAATTTTTTGCAGCCGTGTTTTGATGTATTGCACCAGCAATTGTCCATTAACTTTCATAAAGAAATTATTAGCACTGTCAATATAGATAATATCCCCGTCTGATATCGGTTCTAATCCCGTGTTATTCCGGAATAACCATTCCTCCAATATTTAAGCCGTTCATTTTTGTACTATCTGTTTTTACCAAAAAAGTTCCTAACCCTTCAATGTATAACGGGTGAGCAACCAACGAACGACAAAAATAAAGTGTGCTTCTATAATAACAATTCCGCCTATTTTTTAAAAACTTTTTATCTGACCCCAATTCCTCCTATCGGGCGTACCCAAAAAAAAAGATTATTCTGTTCCGTTGCATTGTCGTACGAAAAATCTACGAGGTTAAAAATAATTTTGTAGCCAGGCATGTTATTGATAATCACCAACGGAGTATCAGCATAAGCCCTGAAGCTGCTTTTTGTTTCCCCTCCACCAAAGAAAATAACCGAGTTATTCCTGATTTTGTTTTTGCCCGCTTCTTCGAAAATACCCACCACATTTTGAAAAAAAATAGTCGAAAACCTCTTTTTTAATTCAGATGAAAGCGCCGGCTTTTTTACAGCCCCCATTTCTTTTAACCTTAAATTAAACACCAATTTTTTTCCTGCTACCTGTTGCGCATTGGGTTTATACAACATTATTTCATAGCCAGGGCAGTAAATAACCAATTCAGTATTTAGCAGGCGAATTTTTTCAAAATAAAATTCGCCCTACTCGTTGGTGTAGGTACCAATGGTAGTATTATTGAAATAAACACTTGCATTTGATAACGGTAATTTATTCGATTCGTCCACCACCCTACCTAAAATATCTGATTGAGCAGAAGTTGTAAACCAGAAGAGCAGAAGCGCTATAAAGCAACAGTACCACCGTTTTGATTGTACGGATACCATTGTTAGTTGTCTGTCTTTATATTTGAATGATGTTTTCCTTTTGGCATAAATTTTTTACTCTGTTCAATGGCATCCATCACTTTTTCGAGTATCATTTCTGTTGATTCATCATAATCAATCACCATCGGTTCTTTAAACGTTACAGATAAATTAGTTCCACGCTTTTTAAACCCCAATCCCTTTTTATTAAAGGCACGCCAAAAGCCGCTAATTACTACCGGTACTACTGTTGGGCGGTGATGCTTGATGATAAAGGCAGTTCCCTTTCTACCAGGTGCAAAAGGCTTGGTGGTTCCCTGCGGAAAAGTAATTATCCAATTATTCTCCAATGCCCTTTCTATTTTTCTTGTATCACTCGGATCCAGATTTTTTCTAACTTCCTGTCCATCTTCACGCCACGTACGCTTAACCGTGATGGCACCCCCCAAACTTAATAAACGACTAATCCAATTGCTCTTCATCGTCTCTGCTGCTGCTACATAATAAATCCTGGTAAAAGGCCATAACAAATAATAAGGCACGCCAAGCTTGTGTTTCTTTCGCCAGCTAACAGCACAAAAAATATGAATGAACGTTATTACATCTAAAAAATAAGTTTGATGGTTACTAACAAAAAGCACATTTTTTTTTGGAAGCTTGTGCAGGTTCTCCATACCATTGATCTGCAGTTTATTGAAGATGTTCAATCCGGGATAAGTAATAGCGCCAACAACTGAATATACCAAACCTTTCACCAGACTCGTATGCTTGAGTTTTCTTAAGAAATTTCCCATTTAATTATTTTATGCAATATTCCCTTTGCAATATACACAATAATCAATTTTTCGGGAGGCTATATTTATTTTGTTTATGCGTAAAAAAGGATAGTTAAATTTTGTCAACCAGCGTCAAGTTTTTTTACACATCAAATTCAAAAATGGTTGATAATCCAACGGCACCGTGCTACAACTTTAAAGCACCAAGCGACCGGGGTGCATTTAAAATTGTCGGAAGGGTACCCAACCTTGTTCAGATTCTTTTTTACTAAAAACCACTTAAAAAAGGTTGGCAACCCTGTACCGAGCTGCGACAATTTTAAATAAGCCAGCGGCCGAGCCAATAGAATTAGTTGATATCTTTACGGCATATGAAACCGACAACAGTAATTTTTGATATGGATGGCCTGCTGATTGATTCAGAGCCTTTGTGGGGTGAAGCTGCCGAGGAAACATTTAAGCCCTACGGTTTTAAGTTAACCCCGGCTCAATATGCCACTACTACGGGTATGCGAACAAAAGAGTTTGTTGAAGTATGGTTCCATCACTATAAAATTGACAACCGTTTTCTGGACATAGCAATCAAAGATATACTGGATTCGGTAGTACACAAAGTAGCCACCAAAGGCAAGCCCATGCAGGGAATTGAACATATCTTTAATTTTTTCATCAGCCGAAATTTCAAGATCGGATTAGCAACCTCTTCCGGCACACCGCTCATTGACGTGGTAGTTGACAAATTAGGCATTCGCAAGCACCTGCATGCCATTGAATCCGCTGCCGACCTGCCATTTGGCAAACCGCATCCACAGGTTTATTTAAATTGTGCGGAAAAACTCAACAGTCATCCAACAGCGTGCATCTGTTTTGAAGATTCTTTCAACGGCATGATTGCCGCCAAAGCCGCCCGCATGAAATGCGTGGTAGTGCCTTCTGCCGAAGATCACCAAAACGTAAAATTCAATGCAGCCGATTTAAAGCTATCATCGCTGCAAAATTTTAATGAGTTGCTGATGCATAGTTTATAAAAAATAATCAACCCGAAGGAGGTGGAGAGTTGCATAATGTTTGACTACAAAAAAAATAGGAAGAATTTCAATTTGTGCATTTCGAAGACTTCAAATATAGTCACCTGTTACTCGTCAACGGTACGGCCAATCACCGTACATTTGTGGTTACACCAATTTAAATTTAACATGAAAACGATAGAAAAATCCAGGTTTGATACAAGGCTACCGAAGGAGCAGAAAGAATTATTTGAATATGCTGCTAATTTGGGAGGCTTTAGAACCCTTAGCGAATTTGTAATATTTTCTGCGCAGCAGCAGGCCAGTAGTATCATCGGAAAATACAACACCATTCTGGCATCAAGAAAAGACCAGGAAATTTTCTTCAATGCAATTATTAATCCTCCAAAACCCAACGACAAACTTAAAAAAGCTGCCATACGATTTAATAAAGTAGTTGCAAAAAAATGAGTTATTTAACTGAAGTCCTGAATGCCTCACACGATAAGCAAAACTTTAGCTGTGGCGTAAAACTGCTGGACGATTACCTGGCTACACACGCTAAGCAAGATGTTAAACGGAGGCTTTCAGCCTGTTTTATTCTTGCAGATAACGATCATATTGTGAAGGGATATTATACGCTTTCCAGTACCGCAGTAAAAAGGGAATTATTACCTGAAAATATTATCAAAAAGCTTCCGCCTTCTTATATTCATTTACCTGCCACCCTGCTGGGCAGATTAACGATTAATAATTCTTTTAAAGGCAAAGGCTTAGGTGAGTTAATTTTAATGGATGCTTTAAAAAGAAGTTACGATACCTCCTTAAATAGTATTGGTTCAATGGCTAGAGTAGTTGATCCAATAGATGAGGATGCAGTAAAGTTTTATAAAAAATATGGCTTTATTCAATTGCCCGATAGTGGTAAAATGTTTATCTCCATGAATACTGTAGCTGAGTTGTTTTACTAAAAATAAAACCAGTCGCCGCTAGATTAAGCAGGAGGTATCCCCGGTGAAACTCATCTGTTCCTTCGGGTTTTCACAGCATTGACCACAAATTCTAAAACCGTCTTCTGTGAAAACCCCGATTCTGAAAAGCGTACCAATTTTTCAGGGGGGTCTCGCAGTAAGAGTTGGCGGTTCCGAAGAAAAAACAACTAAACGTTTTCGACCATCTAAAATCAGTTCAATGAATAAACAGCAATTTGCTAAACTCAGACTTTATGCAACAGGATTTATAACCATTGCAATTTGGACATTGTTAGCCTGGGATCATTATCATGGCGGTGTGCCGGCCCACCATATTTTAGCGAAGAAAGATCTGCCGGCAATTTCTAATTGATTGCCCATTGCCCATTACCCATTACCTATTGCCCATTGCCCATTGCCCATTGCCTTTCGCCTTCAGCCTTCCACCTTCTCCCAACTATTATTTGGTTAATTACTTTGTAAAAAATATATTTGAGTACAATTCTCTTTCCACTCACAACCACAATCAATCATTTCATTTTTAAAAGTCTTTTTATGAAAAAAATAGGCATCCTGCACGGTAAAGAAAGAAGCTTTCCGGAAGCTTTTGTAGCCAGAGTAAATGGTAAAAACGTAGAAGGCATCATGGCTGAGCCTGTAAAGATTGATAAAGTAATACAGGGGGAAAGCAGTGGCTATGCGGTTATCATTGATCGCATATCGCAGGATGTTCCGTTTTACCGGGCCTTCTTAAAAAACGCTGCCTTGTGTGGAACGGCGGTCATCAACAATCCTTTTTGGTGGAGCGCTGATGAGAAATTCTTCAACAATTGCTTATCTACCAAAATTGATGTACCGGTTCCCAAAACCGTTCTTTTACCCTCCAGGGAATTGCCGGCAGATACCACCGATGAGTCATTCAGCAACTTATCGTATCCCTTAGACTGGGAAGGTATTTTTAAATACATCGGATTTCCTGCCTACATGAAACCCTTTGCCGGCGGAGGCTGGAAGAGCGTTTACAAAGTTGCTGACATGGATGACTTTTTTGACAAGCATGGTGAGACCGGCGAACTGGTAATGATGTTGCAGGAGGAAATTGTTTTTGAAGAATATTATCGTTGCTATTGCATTGGCGGTAAATATGTTCGCATCATGAGTTACGAACCACGTAATCCACATCATCTTCGATATGTTGCAGACTTTAAACCCTCTGCCGAAAAGCTACAAATGATGACTGATATTGTACTAAAGATCAATCACTATTTAGGGTATGATTTTAATACCGTAGAACTGGCATTGAGAGATGGCGTTCCCTTCGCCATTGACTTTTGTAATCCGGCACCAGATGCGGAAAAAACCAGTGTGGGAGATGAAAATTTTGAGTGGGTGGTAGAAACATCGGCCAACTATGCGATTGAAAAAGCATTGGCCCAAACTGATAACCAGGATAATCTTACCTGGGGAAAATATATTACCAGAAGTGCAAACAAGGAAACATTATATTGATGCCTTTTGGTGAATGTATAATTGCGTAAATTTAGGCTGGCGGTTATTTTGACTGTAGGTATAAAAAACGGCAGTCTAATTGAAAATAACATCATCCATTTTTGTCAATTGCAGAACATGGTAAAAAAGCATGAAAAATATTTAACCATCCTGAAAGATGATTTCAGCGAAATAATTGTAGCGGAACCTGAAAGCCCCTATGGCTTTACCTATGCCGATTATTTAACCTGGACTTTTAAAGAAAGAATTGAGCTGATCAGAGGTAAGATATTTAAGATGTGCCCGGCGCCAACAGTCAATCATCAAAAAATTCAAACGAATATCCTGGGCGAATTTTTTATCTTATTAAAAAATAAACCTTGCAAAGTATTTGCATCACCAATTGATGTTAAACTTAAAGGCAAATCTTTCAGAAAGAAAAAAAGAAGGGATGACCAGATTACCACTGTTGTGCAACCTGATATTATTGTAGTGTGCGATGAAGAAAAATTAAGAGATAACCGAAGTGTAGATGGAGCACCGGAGCTGGTAGTAGAAATACTAAGTCCTGGTAACACTCATACTGAAATTAAATACAAATTTGAATTATACGAAGAAAACGGGGTATTGGAATATTGGGTTGTTTACCCTGAATATGAGCAAATTTATGTGTACTTGTTAAACAAACAAGATGAGTTTGGAAAACCAACGCTTTATGAAGCAGGAGAAAACATTTCATCCAAAGTAATAAAAGGATTAAAGATTCCGATGAAGGAGCTTTTTAAATTGTAATTCAACAGGTTTGGTTGTTCATACAAAGTAAAGTTGTTGTGTTATAAAATAGCATGCATGAAAAGAATTAACCATTGGAGGCTGGGGATGACCGCCACTTGACCAGCTTAATTCAACCACATTGAATGATTAATGGATAATTGTTTAAATTTAAAATGTTGGCAATTTTTTGGAACGCCAAAATAATACAGAGTTAACAGAATTACATTCCTCGTTTGTCAATTGCAGAACATGGTAAAAAAGCATGAAAAATATTTAACCCTCCTGAAAGATGATTTCAGCGAAATAATCGTAGCGGAACCTGAAAGCCCTTATGGATTTACTTATGCCGATTATTTAACCTGGAATTTTAAAGAGCGGATTGAGCTGATCAGGGGTAGGATATTTAAGATGAGTCCGGCACCGTCCATTACACACCAGCGGATAGCTTTGAATATTGCCACGAAATTTCAGATTTTCCTGGATGGCAAAGATTGTAAATGTTTTCTCTCCCCGATTGATGTGAGGTTAAAAGGCAAACCTTTCAGGAAAAAGAAAAGAAGGGATGACCAAATTACCACTGTGGTGCAACCCGACATTATTGTAGTATGCGATGAAGAAAAGTTGAGGGATAACCGGAGTGTGGATGGAGCACCGGAACTGATCGTTGAAATATTAAGTCCGGGCAACACCCATACAGAGATCAAATACAAATTTGATTTGTACGAAGAAAATGGTGTGCAGGAATACTGGGTGGTGTACCCGGAGTATGAGCAAATTTATGTGTACCTGCTAAACGAACAGGATGAATATGGAAAACCCACATTGTATGAAGCCAGTGAAAACATTTCGTCCAAAGTAGTAAAAGGATTTAAGATTCGGATGAAGGAACTTTTTAAATTGTAATCAGGCAAAGTGGAATACTTAAAGCAAAAGAATAACATTGTTGAATCAGGTACCAACAGGAAACATGTAATTTATCCCATTATCAAACACATTAAATAATCATTTAACCATGGCCAGCATTTCGTTCAAAAATTTCACGGTAGGTGTAGAAGAAGAGTATATGGTTCTTGATCCAGTATCAAGAGAGTTGAAAAGCCATGAACAAAAGATTGTGCAGGAGGGGCAGAAAATAATCAAGGATAAGGTAAAAGCCGAAATGCACCAGGCGGTCGTGGAAGTTGGTACAGATATTTGTCAGGATGTAGATGAAGCATTTATGGATGTATCAACGCTTCGTAAAACAATCAGCAGTATTGGAGACAGCCTTGATTTAAAAATCGCCGCTGCCGGCACTCATCCTTTTAGCCATTGGGAAAGCCAGCTAATTACGGATCATGCCCGCTACAATGAAATTGTAAATGAACTACAGGAAGCTGCCCGCAGCAACCTTATTTTTGGGCTGCATGTGCATGTAGGTATGGAAAACAGGGAGATGGCCATTCACATTGCCAATTCTGCCCGCTATTTTTTACCACACGTTTATGCGCTGAGTACCAACTCCCCTTTTTGGGAAGGCAGAATTACGGGTTACAAATCATTTAGAACCAAAATATTTGACAAATTCCCCAGAACCGGTATACCCGATTATTTTGAAAGTATTGAGGCGTACGAAAGCTATATTAAACTACTGGTAAAAACCAACTGTATTGATAATGCAAAAAAAATATGGTGGGATCTTCGGGTACATCCATTTTTTAATACTGTTGAATTTCGCATTTGCGATATTCCGCTTACCGTGCATGAAAGCATTGCCATTGCTGCACTCTTTCAGGCTATTTGTGCCAAACTGTATAAATTAAAAAGTCAGAATTTAAATTTCATGATGTACTCCCGTGCATTGTTAAACGAAAATAAATGGCGTGCGAGCCGCTACGGTATTGATGGCAGTATGATCGATTTTGGAAAAGAAACCGAAGTAAACACCAGGGTACTTATTTATGAATTACTTGATTTTGTAGACGACGTAGTTCCGCATTTAGGTAGCAGGCATGCCATCAATCATGTACACAAAATTTTAGAGAATGGCACAGGTGCAGACAGGCAACTGAAAGTGTATCAGGATACCGGCAGCCTTGTTGAAGTAGTAGATTATATCCAGGAAAGTTTCCTCTCTGGTTTATAAAAAAGGTAAGGTATTTCGATAAAAAGGAGGATTAAATTTTTAACGATTACACTTCACATTCTAACCTAAAAACGATGATGCTTGCTGCCTAAAAAAACGTTCTATTAAAAATTATTAAATTTGCAGCATGAATGAAAGTGAGAAGCAGCCAATGCGGATAGCAATTTTAGATTTATACGACGGAGTTGCCAACCAGGGCATGCGTTGTATTCGGGAAATTTTAAACCAGTATAGCGATTATACCAATATTGACATTAGCTGGGATGAGTTTGATGTTCGTCAAAAAAATGAAGTTCCCGATCTTTCTTATGATATTTTCATATCAAGCGGAGGGCCGGGAAGTCCGTTGGAAAGCATTGGTACCGAATGGGAAAATGCTTATTTCAGTTGGCTCAACCAGGTAGAAACATGGAATAGCAATGAAGCAAATGGTCAAAAGAAATTTGTTTTTTTTATTTGCCATTCTTTTCAACTCGCTTGCAGACATTATCAGGTGGGTAACCTTTGTAAAAGAAAAAGTACAGCCTTTGGTGTATTTCCGATTCATTTATTAAAAGATGGTAAGCACGAATTGGTGTACAACGGAATGAAGGACCCTTTTTATGCGGTGGATAGCAGGGATTATCAGGTAATTGAACCTAACCACCATCAACTAAATACCATCGGAGCTAAAGTATTGGCCATAGAAAAAGAAAGGCCCCATATTATGCTGGAAAGAGCCATCATGGCCGTTCGGTTTAATCCATACATGATCGGCACCCAGTTTCATCCCGAAGCAGATGCAGTAGGCATGAGTATGCATTTACAGACAGAAGAGAAAAAGAAAACGGTGATAGAAAATTACGGCTATAAAAAATGGTCAAGCATGATCGAACACCTGAACGATCCTGATAAAATCATGTACACTTACGCACATATACTCCCTAATTTTCTTTCTATTTCCCACAAAAGCCTGCAAGCAGTTTAAGTTTAATTGCAGGGTCAAGCGGAAATTATAAATAGGGCTGCTACTTTTGTTTGTCAAAGCAAGCACCTGACAAACTTTTGCTACCAGGTTAGTTGTTAAATTTTCGGGAAGTTTTAATTAGCTTTTTGCAAATGCGAATGCACCAGCAGTGTGAAGTGTGATTATTATGCTTATTTTTAACCTGCATAAAGCAGACTTTCATATAAATCTACCATCATTCATGCAAAAGGAATTACGTCAGCGATTTAATGCTAATTTCAGCGAGGCGAAATATAAAGCTTACATGTCTCAATTGAATAACCTGCATCCCGGCGCATTGGATTTTAGAAATGCAGAAACCCCCATTTATATCCCGAAGGGCTTTACAAAAAAAATGCTGGATGCCTGTGATGATATAATTGACGTAATTGTTGATCCCCGTTTTAAGTCACTTACCGAACGAGCCATCCCGGCAGATATAAACATCGCCAATGAAAAGCACTATTCAGATTTTATTGCATTTGATTTTGGGATTTGTGAAAATGCAGATGGAGAACTTGAACCACAGTTAATTGAGATGCAGGGATTCCCTACCCTGTTTGCCTTCCAGGCATTTCATACTGCCATTACCCGTTCGTATGCTGAAGTACCTGATAACTATAGCGCCTATTTAAACGGCTATACAGAAGAAAGCTATTTGAAATTATTAAAAGATATTGTAGTTGGTAATCTTGACCCGGCAAATGTAATATTGCTGGAAATTTACCCCGAACAACAAAAAACCAGGATTGATTTCTATTGTACTGAAGACTTACTCGGTATTAAAACTGTTTGCCTCACCAAATTAATTGGGGAAGGAAACCAATTGTTTTATGAAGCCGATGGCAAAAAAATACTGGTAAAAAGAATTTATAACCGCCTGATTTTTGATGACTTGTATCAACAGGAAAACCTCGGCCACATCATTGACGTGAATCACCCGTGGAATGTAGAATGGGTGCCACATCCAAATTGGTTTTACCGCATTAGTAAGTTCACCCTGCCACTGATCAGGAATGCTTATGTTCCTGCTACTTTTTACCTGGATGAAATAAAAGAAATACCGGCTGATCTGCATAATTATGTATTGAAGCCGCTGTTTTCCTTTGCAGGCATGGGAGTGGTAATTGATGTAACACAGGCTGATATTGATAATGTGCAAGATCCAAAAAACTGGATTTTGCAGCGTAAGGTTAAATATGCAGATGTAATTAAAACACCGGACGAACCTGCCAAGGCCGAGATCAGGTTATTCTATTTTTGGAAAGAAGGCTGGGCAAGACCGAAAGCAGTACACAATTTATCAAGACTAAGCAAAGGGAAGATGATTGGTACCCGCTATAACAAAGATAAAACCTGGGTAGGCGGCACAGTAGCTTTTTTTGAACAATAAGGCGATGAATGGTGAAAGGGCAATGGTGAGTGGTCAATTGTGAATGGTCAATTGTGAATGGTGAATTGTGAATGGTCAATTGTGCATGGTGAATAAATGAGGAGGCAAAAAAATACCGGAAGTTTCACGCATTGCTTATGCATCTGTCATCATTCATTAACTCATCATTCATTACTCATCATTCATTACTCATCACTAATTACTCATCACTAATTACTCATCACTCATTAGTCATTACTTATCACTCATCACTAATCATTCATCACTCATTCATCCATTCACGCATCATTCTTCATTCATTCACTCATAAAATAACGCACCATGAAACCAGGACCTGGCAGATTTGAATACTTTCTAAATCAACTGCAACCAATTTTAATTACGGCTGCAAAACAAAAAAATCCTGCGTTGTGGCTGTACCGCAATAATGCCCGTACACCCCTGTTTATGTTGGAAGGATTGGCAAAAATGTATGCTGAATTTCACAATAAGAAAAAGTTTGGAAAAATATACGACCATTTTAAATCATTAGAAGATACCATTGGAGCAATTGATTATTATGATATGATTGCCAATGACCTGGTAAGCAATAAAAAAATACCAGTTGAAATAATCAATTACCTACACGCACAAAGCCGGGAAAAGATTCAAAGCCTTAATGAATTATTGACCGAAAATGATTGGTTACTACCCGATAAAAGCCGCATTGCAAGAATTAAAAAAAAGCTGAGTGAAGCAGATTGGCTTAATGAAGAAGATGAGATAAAAGCAATTGTAGATTTCTATGGCGAATCCATCTACGAAATTGTTGAGTTTACAGAAAATACCAGTCATCATTTTGACAATATGGAAGATGACGTACATGAATTGCGTCGGAAACTTCGCTGGCTAAGCATTTACCCTCAGGCATTGAGGGGCTCTATTCAGTTAGGGAACAACAATACCATTCCGAAACACCTGAAAAAATACTGCACTAAAGAAATTACAACATCGCTTTTTAACAAAATGCCCGAACAAGGTATGGCTCAGTATACGCTTATTTTGGAACAGCAGTACTTTTTTGCATTGAGTTGGATGATTGCAGAACTTGGTAATATAAAAGATAGCGGATTGCATGTGATCGCCATTAAAGAAGCCTTGCAGCAAACTACCCCTTCCATTACCGATGAGGCCGCATTTAAAAAAACATACCAGTTGCTTGGAACCAGTCAGCCCAAACTAGATCTTTTGCTGGAAAAAGCGGGAACCATTTCGAAAATCTATTTTAAAGAACAAAACCTGGAACACCTTGTAGTTGGCGTAAAAAAACATAGCAACAATATAATCAGGAGCTAGATTCGATCTATCTGATTTTAAAAGTACACAGCTAATCTCCTTACCTTTAATAAAAAAACCCCAACACAACGTTGGGGCTTTTTTTTATGCTCTTACTTTTGCAGGTGCTTTTTTCTTTACTTTTTTCAAAGCGGATTCAATTGCTTTGCTTAATTCCTCATAGGTTACATTTCCGTTGAAACGCTCGCCATTTACAAAAAAAGTAGGTACGTCCTTAACACCACGATTGATTCCTTCTCTCATATCGCCCTGTACCTGCCAGCCATAGGTAGCATTTACCAGCTCGTCGAGAAAACGTTTGTTTTGAACACCAGCTTCCCTGCTGTGCAACTTTAAACTGGTAGTACCAAGATTGCGACGATTAGCAAATAAAATATTGTGCATTTCCCAAAACTTACCATCCTGGGCGGTAGCTACTGCTGCCTCTCCTGCTTTCAAACTTCGCTGGTGAATGTTTGTCATTGGAAAATGACGAAAATTAAATCTTACTTTTCCGTCATATTCTTCCAATATTTGCTTCACTACTTCATTTGCTTTTGCGCAAACTTCGCTTTCATATTCTCCGAATTCTTCTAATGTAACTGGTGCATCGATATTGCCTACAAAAACGTCTCTTGGTTCAATAATCTCAACAACCTCTTTCTTAAATGCCATAATAATTATATTTATTTTAAAGTGTATTCATGAAGTAGAGCATTATTGCCGAACTCCTTATTCCTAACAATTTGTGCTAGCATTAGTTGTAAATAAAATTCAATACACTCCTGCCTGGCAAAATAGTTCTGAAAGTGCGAAAGATAGCTTTTTTTAATGTTTTATCCATAGCTCATATATTTTATTTCCTTCACAGCTTATCCACATATTTGATAATCAATTCATTATATCTCGGATAGTATTTTATTTAGGTTTCTATTAACGGTTAGGGAATGGATTTTTCGAACTTTTTACCGCTGGGCACCTCATTTCTAAAAACCACATTGCCGTCAAAAACATCTACCAAAACGGGATTTGATTTATCAATATCCCCTGCCAGAATTCGCTTACTAAGCTGATTTACAATTTCTTTTTGAATCAGTCTTTTCAAAGGCCGGGCCCCCAGTTGGGGATCATACCCGTTTTCAGATAAGAAATCCAGCACATATTCACTAAACTCAAGTTGAATTCCACTTTGAGCTACCAATTGCTTTAACCCCTGCAATTGTATATCAATGATGCCTTTTATTTCCTTCTTCATCAACGGCTGGAACATGATCACTTCATCAATCCTGTTCAAAAATTCAGGACGGATGGTTTGGCGTAGCAACACCATTACTTCAGCTTTTGTACTTTCTACCACTTCTTCCTTATTCTGATCTGATACTTTTTCAAAATTTTCCTGAATGATATGGCTTCCCATATTACTAGTCATAATAACAATGGTATTTTTAAAATTGACTACCCTACCTTTATTATCCGTCAATCTTCCATCATCCAATACCTGTAAAAGAATATTGAATACATCTGGATGCGCTTTTTCAATTTCATCCAGTAATACCACGCTATAAGGCTTACGCCTGACAGCCTCAGTCAATTGTCCGCCCTCATCGTATCCCACATACCCTGGGGGTGCCCCAATCAATCTGCTCACCGAATGCTTTTCCTGATATTCACTCATATCAATCCGGGTCATCATACTATCATCATCAAATAAATATTCTGCCAATGCTTTGGCAAGTTCTGTTTTACCCACACCCGTTGTACCTAAAAAAATAAATGAACCAATTGGCTTTTTAGGATCCTGCAAACCAGCCCTGCTTCGGCGGATTGCATCACTCACCGCTTCAATGGCCTCATCCTGACCTACCACTCGTTTGTGTAATTCATCTTCGAGTTGTAGCAATTTTTCCCGTTCACTTTGCAGCATTTTCATCACCGGTATTCCAGTGGCTTTAGCTACATTGGCCGCAATATCTTCGGCATCAACTTCTTCTTTCAACAAACGCTTCTCACTAATATCATCAAGTAAACTGGTTTGCTCTTCTATTATTTTCTCTTGTTCCTGCACCTTTCCGTACCGTATTTCTGCTACTTTTCCGTAATCACCCTCACGTTCTGCTTTTTCAGCAGCAGCTTTTAAATTCTCAATTTCGGCCTTGGCATTCTGTATTTTATCTACCACTTCCTTTTCCTGTTGCCATTTGGCCTTAAATGTGTCTCTTTGAACAGAAAGATTGGATATTTCAGTATTTAGTTCTCTTAGCTTTGTTTCATCATTTTCCCGCTTAATGGCTTCCCGTTCTATCTCCAATTGGCGAATTTGCCTTTCCAGCTTATCCAGCTCTTCGGGCATAGAGTTCATTTCTAAACGCAGCTTGGCTGCACTTTCATCAATTAAATCAATTGCTTTGTCGGGTAAAAAACGATCTGTAATATACCGGTGAGATAATTCGACCGCGGCGATAATGGCTTCATCTTTAATCCGTACATGGTGATAGGTTTCATACCGATCCTTCAATCCACGCAGAATAGATACCGCATCTTCTACGCTCGGTTCTTCTATCATTACTTTTTGAAAACGTCGTTCGAGTGCTTTATCCTTTTCAAAAAATTTCTGATATTCGCTCAGGGTAGTTGCACCAATGGCCCTTAGTTCGCCCCGGGCCAAAGCTGGTTTTAAAATATTGGCTGCATCCATCGCACCATCGCCACCACCAGCACCCACCAGGGTGTGAATCTCATCAATAAACAATATGATTTCACCATCACTATCAGCCACTTCTTTCACCACCGATTTCAACCTTTCCTCAAACTCTCCCTTATACTTCGCACCCGCAATCAGTTGCCCCATATCCAATGCGAAAATGATTTTAGATTTCAGGTTATCGGGCACATCGCCGTTCACAATACGCATGGCCAATCCTTCTGCAATCGCCGTTTTACCAACCCCCGGTTCACCCACCAAAATTGGGTTGTTCTTACTTCTTCTTGATAAAATATGCAACGTTCTGCGAATTTCTTCATCCCTCCCTATCACCGGATCCAGTTTTCCATTCCTTGCCATCTCAATCAAATTCTTTGCATACTTATTCAATGCATTGAATTGAGTTTCCTGTGTTTGAGAAGAAATAGTAGATCCTTTTCGCAAATCCTTAATGGCTGCAATCAATCCCTTATCTGTAAGTCCTGCATCTTTTAGTAATTTAGCGCTGTTATCTGCACCCTGCAAAATCGCTAATAAGAGATATTCTACACTTACAAATTCATCCCCAAAAGTTTTCAATGCCCCGGTTGCACGCAATACCACACTGTTCATGTCGCGACTTACGGCTTGTGCAGGTTCCCCACTTTTTACCTTTGGTAGTTTTTGAAGGCTTTCACCAACCTTACTTTCTACAAAAGCAACATTTACATTATTTTTCTTTAACAAAAACTCAATGGGTGAATCTTCATTACTCAGCAGGGCTTTTAATAAATGCTCCGTTTCAATGTTCGGATTTTGATTATTAAAGGCTTCTTGTTGCGCCTGCGCAATAGCTTCCTGGGCTTTAATGGTGAAATTATTTAAATTCATATCGGGTGATTTTAAATTAATAAATGTTAAAACTAAAGTTCATTCTCCCTCTCTTTTCCAAATGACTAATTTGATTACCAAATTTCAGATAACTTTAATTTTTTCTTTTAAGAGTCAAATCTTTATCCAAAATAAAAATGCAGGAAATTATGTCACATAAAATCAATGCTTACTGCCGTAAATTCACACTGGTACTTAGTTTTGCGCTACTCTGTCTCGTTGGTAAGAGTCAATACAATTTTGCAGCAGTAGATAAAGTACTTACCGACAACCAAAAGGCTCTGGGCAACAATTTGATGACATTGATTTATAAAGATGGTAAATTAATTTACCAGAAAGCAACCGGGGAATTCAACATCAAAACAAAAGCTCCCATTGCGGGTTGCAGCAAGTGGTTAACTGCTGCGTTGGTAATGACTTTTGTAGAAGAGGGTAAAATTTCGCTGGATGACAAAGTGAGTACTTATTTGCCCATATTTGAAACCTATGGCAAATCCTATATCACCATACGTCAATGCCTATCGCATCAAACAGGCATTGCAGATAACCAGAAAATTGTTGCGAAAATATTAGAGCGCCGCAAGTTTGAATCCCTGGAAGAAGAAGTAAATGCTTTTGCTAAAAAAGAAATTGCCGCTAACCCCGGTACCAGTTTCTTTTACGGTACCATCGGTTTAAATATTGCCGGTCGGGTGCTGGAAGTTGTGGCAAAGAAAAAGTTTGATGCGCTGATGAAACAAAGGATTTTTACCCCACTAAATATGAAGTACAGCAGTTTTACTCCCGAGGATTACAACAAGTCGGTGAATCCGTCGGGTGGCGCTGTATCAACCGCCGGCGACTACATGAATTTCCTTTCGATGATTTTAGACAAAGGCACTTTTATGGGGAAACGAATTTTGAGTGAATCATCCATTACCCAAATGCAAACCATCCAAACCAAAAACATTGTAAAAAAATATACTCCAAAAATTGCAGAAAGCTACGAATATGGATTGGGTGAGTGGATAGAAGAAACTGACAACAAAGGAAATAGTATCGTTATCTCAAGTCCGGACTTATTTGGCACCTGGCCTTTCATAGATAAATGTAGAAATTATGCATGCATCATTTTTGTAAAACGTGATATTGGCGACGAACAAATGGACATTCACCTGGCGTTAAAACAAGCGATTGACAAACAAATTGCAGGAACTTGTGATTGAGAAGGGTATGGGATGGCTCATCTTTTACAACATCTTAAAAACTATTCAAGTTGAGTTTGTTTTATGAGCACAAGTTGATAGGAAAGTAAGCAATCAAAAAAAAATCATATCATCCACTATTCTTAATAGCGTTATGGGATAGTGGGTTTCAACATCATGAGGGGTTAAGTCAGTCTTATGACAACAAAAAAAACAAATATGATGGCACCCAAAAAAGTCTTTTACAAAAGGCTTTGGTACAACGCTGTTTTTGGTTCAACTATAATGACGGTATGCCTTTTAATTGGAATCATAGGCTATAAATTAACTATTCCGGAATTTGACTGGTACGATAGTTTATTAAATGCTTCAATGATATTAAGCGGAATGGGACCAGTGATAGATGCGAAAATTGTGTTGTCTAATAGTGCGAAAGTCTTTGCCTCGCTGTATGCTTTGTTCAGCGGCGTTGCTTTTATAAGTACCATTGGTATTTTAATTGCTCCAATAGCCCATCGTTTTTTTCACAGGCTTCATTTAGAAGACAATCAATAAAATAGCTTTCCGGGAAAACTAGTGCTGTCTCAACTTTAAATTGGTGTACTATTTATATTACTATACCAGTTATAAAACCCACATTGATAATAATTAATTGATTGCTCAATTCGTGTAACTGGTGCCTAAAATTCGTGGTATCACTTTTAGTCACCTTACGCTTAACAGAAAACTAATCACTTTTAACCAACACCACTCGTGATCTATCTGCTTTGGAAATTTGCTGATAGAATAGCACAAGGTCGTTATACTCCCTTGCTTCAAAACGTCCGCTATACTGTTCCATGAGGCGGAAGTAAATAATTTTATCATCCAGTATTTTTGTGGTAGATGAATATTTACCAAATTTATTCTGAAGCGAAATATCCCTTGGTACGCTTTCTGTTTTATATCCGGCAGGTATTTTTATTTCAACAGAATCAATGTCCCTGTAGGGATCATTTACCACATAATCATATTGCCGGGCTGTATCGGGCAAAAGTTTCTCTATACCACCTCCAAACAAATTGGGCGCTATAAATAAACGTTTGCCTGTTATTGTAACATAGCTGTTCAATAAAATCTGCAGGTATTCATCCAGCGAGGGTACAACGTCTCTGTGTTCTGTATAATTACTTTTCACAACCTGGTAGGTTGGCAGATTAAACATCTTATTCAAATATTGCTCCCGCTCTTCTTTAGACGCCTGATGCATTAAAGAATGGGCAAAATCCTGTTGAAGACCGCTGTAGGAAGTATTAATTTCGGCAATCAGATTCCCCTGATCATCCGCCACCGCTTTTACTACCCTTACTTGAATATTATCCGCCACGCTATATACAGGTGTTTGCACAATATGGCCGCCTGTTTCGTCAATCAAAATCGCTTTCCGGTTACCGGTAAAACTTCCCATATAGCCTGGTGCGCCGGTTTGAGAAGTACATTCCAGCCAAATAGTATCCTTATCCAAAGGCACGCAGGAAATAACATGATTGGATTGTGAAAATGTAAAATCTTCAATGAAGGGTGGCGGGGTTTTGCCGCCATATATTTCAACATACTTGCCCTTAATACCGGCCTCCTTTAGTAAAGCAATCATATAATTTGATAATGCTTTACAGTCGCCGTATTTATTTTCTGCCACATAGCTTGCTTCAAAAGGCTGCCAGCCGCCAATACCAAGCTGGATGCTGATATACCTTGTATTCTTCTGCATAAAATCGTACAGTATAAATATTTTTTCCTTATCGCCTTTGATGTGGTCCGTGAGTTCATGTACTTTCTTTTTGATGGCTTCTGGCAAAACATCCCTGTCTTTGATGAGCTGGTACATAAATTTACCATACGCTAACCAGGAAGACATATCACCACTAAACCCCTGCACTTCAAATTTAGAGGGCGCAAAAAACACCATGGGTACAATCTCTGATATTGGGGGCGCACCAGACTCGTATTTTTTTGCCTTGATATTGTTTATTTCCCAGGTATATGTTTTAATATCTCCTTTTTGACTAATGACCGGCGCATCTTTAAAATTCATCTGCTTAAATCGCACAACATAATCCGCCGGTGCTATGATAGTGAACTTACTATTTTGAACCGACATTAAAGGATTGCTTTGTGGCATCCATACCGGAAATCCCTGTGTGCCGTTGTGTTCATCCTCTTCCTCATACTCAACCGTAAAAGGGTATTCGGCAGAGTAAAACTCGTTCTCTTTATACCTCGCATCCGACAATAAGCTAAATCCATCGTAAGCACTGTTATCAGTCCACTCGCTTTTTTTAGTATGTTTTATTTGCTTGCCCATGCTATTGAACATCCTTCCGGAAACAGAAATGATGCTACTGAATTTGTCGTAGCCAGTTACATATTTTGCATAATATCTGGAAGAAGCATTTAAGATGGTGTAAGCATGCTTTTTATACAACGTATACTTAGCCGGCGATTTTATCGTTAAAATGTATTCCTCACTCCGCTTAACTACGCTGGCGCCTTTTCGCAGCGAATCGGGAATCAACAGCACATTGTACTCTTGCGCTTTTGTAAAGACTACAATTAAAAGGGCAACAAACAACAAGGGGATTTTTGTCATTACTTTATTTTTTTAAACACGATTTGCTCTGCTTCCTTGTTGACAATATAGGTGTAGAAATCACGGAGGTATTGATAATCTTCATTTATATAGGTAGCTCTCTTCATAACCAGCCTCACACGCATTTGAATGTATTGATTGTCTGTTGTAATTATATATTCAAACATACCCTCATCTTCATTAAAATTCAATCTTACTGATTTTGGGATTTCATCTACTTTATATCCTTTTGGTATTTCCATTGTAAATGAATAGATATCGTCAAAGGTGTAAGGCATTTCTACCGGATAAAATCTTTGAGCTGCCTTAAACGGGTTACTTTTAAGCGACTCGGTTAACAGTGGATTGAAATAAACAATATCCTCCTCATTGAATGATGTTAATGACAAATCATACTTCAATGCAACGGGTTCTTTCAATAATTTCAACGAGTCGTAATGCACATTATCAATAACAATTTCTTCCGGATACTCCTGCTGCAACGATTTTTTAATCTCGTCGGGTGAAGATTTTGTCATCTTATTTCTAAGCCGCTGGGATTCATATAAACCATAATTATGAGTAAACGTGCCTTCAACAACTCCTTTTTCCCTGCAAGAAATATATACCATTGTGGTACCAACCTCCATAAGCGAATCTGCCACCAGATAAACAGGAAATGCAATATTTCTTTTGATTTCCCGTGCCTGTCCATTGTACACTTTTGCTGGTAGCTTTCCAAAATCAAGTTGCAAAGCAGATGCATCCAGCAAAATATCTTTATTATCAATGATGATTTTTGCAATCACATAATTGTAGCGGTTGAGCAGTGGATAAAACTCATGCGCAAAGCCATGACTTCTTGTACTGAGTATAACCGGGTTCGCCTCAATTTTCTGCGTTCTTAACATGGCGATCAACAACATATTGATATCCGCCGCTGAGCCACTTTTATTTTTAAATACATCTTTTAACGCTTTGGAAACATACATTCCATTATCATCATTCCAGGTAAAATGATCCCTGACATATTCATATATTTTTTCGGCCTTTTCCATTTCACTAGCTGCATTTTTTACAATGGCTTCTACGTCCTTGTCCAGCCAGTTATTAGGGCGTGATATGTGAGCTCCAAAATCTTCATCTGCCATCAAATCAGTAGCTACCTTTTCCCATGTATCTAAATAATTTCTGGGGATAGAGTTAGGAAAAACAACCTGGTTCAACTGAAACTCCACCTTCGAAATAGAATTATTGATGGTAGTGGTAAAAGGTTCTTCTTTCAAAGCGGGCACATCTTTCATCACCCAGTTATGGTAATCTATTTTGCCTTCAATATTAAAACGATTGTTACTTGAACCTATAGAAGTAAGCGATCTGGATTCCCTTTCTACATGTTGTGTAAACGAAAAGCTGGTTTGGGAAGAACTAACTTTATTGATATAAAACGGATGATATCCTTGTGACAAAGTAACATACTTATAAAATTCAGGTATTGCAGCTTCATATTGGCTCCACAATACCGGGTAATTGCCTTGAAAGGTCCATGACTGGAGGTTAAAGTAGAAATCAGATTTTACTTCATACGAATACTCAATAATACTCCCTTCTTTTAACGCAGGAAATGTAAATTTTTTCAACTCAATGTTTTTACTATATTTTTCGGTAAACACTGCCGATCTGGCCACCTTCGTTTCTATTACTTTTCCACCTTCCAGATTGTAGGTAGATGCATCCAGATCTTCCAGAGATTCGGATTTATTATTGTACATATACAGCGGTATGCTAATGGTAGCAGCATCAAACCCATTTTTTTGCAGAATTTTAATTCGTTTTTTAACTTTAAAAACAAGGGAGAAAGTAAGCTCGGTTGTATTGGCAATAAAAAATGATTTGCCAACTTCTGCCACTACAACCGCATTCGTGCTGGTATCTATAAGTGCAGACTTTACATCAAAATCTCCGGGAGTTACTTTTCCAAATTTAATATTTAACTTGTCCTGTGCAGGAAGGTAGTTTGATAGCAATACTACTGTTATTAATAAACAGATTTTTTTTAGGGTAGCCATAAGGATAATCTTAATATGGATAAAAAATTTATCGTAAGGTACTCATTATTGTAATACAAAAGGGCGTATTTAAAATTGTCGGAGCTCTATAGAGGGTTGCCAATCTTTTTTAAAGTGTTTTTAGCAGAAAAGAACCTGCTTAAGGTTGCAACACTTCCGAAAATTTTAAATGCACCCATACAAAATAAAAATAATACAATTGAATTCTAATAAGAGCCGCTATTCTCAAATGATCAAACAAACTGCTCAACAGTTAGGATTTGATCATTGCGGCATAGCAAAAGCAGCAGTACTCAACGAAGATGCAAGGCGATTGGAAAGCTGGCTGAACAAAGGAATGCACGGTAGCATGCAATACATGGAAAATCATTTTGACATGCGTATTGATCCATCCAAATTGGTACCCTGTGCTAAATCTGTTATCACGTTGCTGCTCAACTATTATCCTGAACAACAGCAAAATAAGGATGTTCCAAAAATTGCCAAATATGCTTATGGCAAAGATTATCATGAGGTGATCAGAGAAAAGTTGAAAATATTTTTAGCAGAAATTAAATCAACCATTGGTGAAGTGAATGGTAGGGGATTTGTAGATAGTGCGCCTGTATTGGAGCGAAGCTGGGCACAACGGACGGGCCTTGGTTGGATTGGAAAAAATGGCAACCTGATCAATAAACAAAGCGGCAGCTTTTTTTTTATTGCAACACTTATAGTTGATGTCGAATTGGAAATTGACAACGCATATACGAAAGACTATTGTGGCAGTTGCACTAAGTGCATTGATAACTGTCCAACAGAGGCAATACTACCGGATAAGGTAGTTGATGGCAGCAAATGTATTTCTTATTTCACCATTGAATTGAAAGATGCCTTGATACCGACCGAAATGAAAGGACAGTTTGACAACTGGATGTTTGGTTGTGATGTTTGCCAGGATATTTGCCCATGGAACCGATTTTCAAAACCAAACAACGAAATAAATTTCACCCCGATACCGGCGATATTAAATTTTACTACCAACGATTGGGATGAGTTAACAGAAGAAAATTTTAAACTAATTTTTAAGAATTCGCCGCTTAAGCGGAGTAAGTTTACCGGTATAAAAAGGAATCTTACTTTTATTAAAACGAACAATTCAATTTAAAACAAATTCGCCTGAATGTGTATTCATACCTATCAGGCTGAAAGTTAGTGGATGGTTGAGGAAACACCGGAAAATCATTGAAGAAAAATCTCGTTCCTGTTTCCCTTTGCTGCTTCAACGAATACCCGCCACTAAAGCCAATTGACATCTTGTTTTTTAAAATAAATTTATATCCAAGTCCTGCCTCATAGTACATACCGCCTTCTTGTTTATAATCACCGCCCCAAAAATTTATTTTTTCTTTATCCCTTAACCAGCTAAAATTATAGCCACCATCAACATACACAAATGGGGTTCTTCTTCCTTTCTTCAAATCCCGTCTGATATCAATAAAAACTGGCACACTTCGTTTGGATGCATAGTAATCGATCCCCAAACCAAGCCCATAAAACCAGGCATTTCTTTGTATTCCGTTCACCAATTGAAATTGCGCAAAGCTCTTGTCAGACTGTCCTTCCAATATACCCATTTGCAGCATAGACGTAAACTTATTCTGATTGGCCGCCTTCTTTTTTGTTTGCCCTCCAGCAGATAAAAAACAACCGGCCAGTATTGCAAAAACAACCATATATTTTTTCATATTAATTATTATTGAGTGATGGATATTTTACTAAGCTGTTTAATATTATTAATATCTCTGTAACTAAACTGATACAAGCCATCCTTTGCTACTACGATGGCAATACCATTGTATGCAATTACATCATAAGTATCAAAATTGCTAATTTGCTTTTTCAACTGAAGGTTTGTTACTACAGATGCATCATAAATTTTCAGCCCATCCCTTCCATCACAAATAAACAGCAGGTTGCCATCTTTTGAAAGTCCGTGTGGATTGGTCATGTCAAATTTTTTTATTAAAACAGGTGCAGTAAGCGTTGAAATATCCAGGATGTTCAATTCATTGATAAAGCCCTGGCACTGGGTACCATTCCGGAGCGTTACGTAGGCATATTTATCATCAGCAATCACAGGATCGCATACTCTTGCGTGTGAGAAGGCGCTTAGTTGCACAGGCGCTGCAGGATTTGTTGTATTGAAAATATACATACCGGTGTTTGAACCAATAAATAAATTTCCTTTAAACGGATAAATGGTTTCGATACCCCAGCCTAAATTGACCGTGTTTGCCACCACCGGATTTGCTGCGGTTGCGATATCAATCACTTTTAATTGCGATTGGCCTACGGTGTAGAGGTAGTTGTTCATCAAAGCAAACCTTGCCATCGAACCCGCTATCCCAGTGGGCGATCCGCCGGCAAAACTTTTATTGGTGGCTGCATCCGACGACAACATAAATACGCCGCCGTTTTGTGCGAATTCCATCCATTCGTTTGGAGAACAATCAACTGTTAAAGTGGTATCATGCTTCACCCAATCATAAATTATTTTTGAGCTATCTGCATTAAAGCCGTAGTAACGATGGGGAAATACATTATTCACAATTTTTGACTTCACCACGTTTAATGGATCACTGATATCCAATGCCACAAGATCGGTGTATAAATCAGCGTACATTATATTTCCTTTTACTGCGATGTCGATATTGCCCGGTATATCAATAAACCCGATATTCACAGGGGCTGCAGGATTGCTGTTATTGATGATATGCACCCCTTTATTGATTTCATTTAAGAAAATATAATTTCCAATTATAAATAGTTTTCCGGGTGTCTTTACTTCCTTTGGGGGATTATTTTTTATGTTGGCGCTCACTTCCTCAGTGGTTTTATAAAGCGGTTCAAACCATGTGTAAGAATAAGTATGCCCGCAGGTATCTTTCACACAACTATTAAAACTCATTACAATAAATAACGCTAAAGCAAAGACTAATAACTTTTTCATATTGGTTAATTTTGGGTGAATGAACTGTTAAATTGACAAGCGTTGTTTTAAGAGGGTTGCATCACATGAAGGCATTATTTTTTACCGATCGTTTTCTGTAGTGTTATTCCAATAAAACTATAGCGCCGGTTTTTATAAAGACCAGCGTCTGCCATCTTGCTAAAACTATATTGTATTTCGGGGCCGGCTACTAACGGATTTTTAGCATTTGAACTCAATGAAAACAATACTCCCAGTGAGCCACTCAACTGCGTTTTATTCAACAAGGAATTGTCCCGATAATAGTTACCAGTTGTTACATCAAATTGTAATGCATTGGAGTTGATGAGTCGGGCAACATTGACTCCTGTAGTAAGGTAAACCGGCGCCTTCTTTTGCTGATTCAACCGCAGTTTTATGGAAACTGGCAATTCAATAAAGTAAAAATGATTTTTAAACTTTTGCTGGTTTCCATTTCGATAAAAAAATTCACGGGATGCAAAATTATTGCTGTTAAAAAACCTAGTGCTATCTACCCTTGTCCCGGTCATCATTGAGGAGGTAAGCATTTTAAAATTTAGTCCTAAAAGAATAGAGGATCGGGTACTAATACTTTTTTGTGCAAAGCCGCCAATTAAGATACCTACACTGGTTTTTACGGGAGAAGGATAATAAACAACAGGGGTGCCAGTAGGCGAAGCACCTGGGTTATTTTGAATAAGATCTGCAACCACCTCTGACGCATTGCTTTTACCTGCCCCAATAATACTCAATAACCCAGCCTGTGTGGTGGACGCTCCCAGAGAAAAATTAAGTCCAAATTTCCAGCCGTTGCGTTGACTCAATTCATTTCTCTTTTCAATGACTAACTCCTTTTTATTTACGGTCGTTACCATTTTTACAAATGAATCGCTGAGTTGAACGATTGAGATAGTTGCAGCCCTTTCTGCGATATCAAAATGAGCCGGATTTGCTACAAGATCATTTATCGAATGAACCACTTTTTTCGATTCCCTGTCAGCATTTGGATTAACAGTTTCGTATTCAATGTTACCAGTATTTTCACCTTCAAAATTACCAGGAACATTTTCACTCACTGTTGCATTTAATTGCTGCCTTCTTTTATACACGACTTTTTTTGCGTTGTTAACTGCAACTGCAATTAGATCGTTTCTGTTACTTTGACTACTTCTCTGTGAAAAAGAAACTGATTTCTCCTCAACCGAAGCTTTTGTTAATACATCAGCATTCTTGTTTTGGTTGGTTGAAACTGCTTGTAGTTGAGTGCCAGTTGCTGCCAACTTTCTACCAGAATTTTTAGCACCTTTTGTTTCAACCGCTGTTTCATTCGCTTTGTTTTGATTTACCTTGTTACTGCTACTTTTTATTTTATCGGAAATATTTTCGTTTGATGAAGCGATTTGATATTCTTTGTCGGGCCGATTATCAAAAACCAAATAAACAGTTGAACTAATCATTAATAGTAATAAAATAATGATTATGAAAAACCGCCGGTCTTTTTTATCTTTTGCAATGCTTACAGAAAGTTTTTGCCACACTTCAGCAGATGGGCTCAATGATAGCTCATCCATTTTTTGCTGCACCTGTTTTTCGAAATTATTTTCCTGCATACTGTTCCTGTTTAGAAATTGATGAAAATTTTTCAATCCATTCTATAAGTAAATACCGGGCTCTGGCATATTGCGATTTGGATGTACCATCGCTGATACCCAACATGGCGCCTATTTCAATATGTGAATATCCTTCAATGGCATATAGATTAAATATGGTTTGAAAGCCAGTCGGTAGTTGCCTGACTAATTCAGCCAGCTCCTTCGCTTCAAGCTGAAACTCAGGGTTATTATCGGATACCGGATGCAGTGGCATTTCTGCGTATACGAGTTCTTCCCGGTAACGCTTATTCTTTTTTAAATAGTTAAGGGCTGTGGTTACCATAATTCGCCTGATCCAACCCCCCAGTTCACCAGTTGCTTTAAAATTTTCAATATTTTGGTAAACTTTTATGAAACCTTCCTGCAAAACGTCCTCTGCATCATGTATTGATTTGGTATAGCGATAACATAAACCCAGCATTGCCGGGGCAAACTGTTCGTACAGCAGCCGTTGGGCCGCTGGCTTCTTTTTGATACAATCTTTTACGAGTGACTGATAATCCATTTTGAGCGCTATGGCTAATTGACAACCAAATGAAAGAAAGGGTTGCATGGAAGAAACCAATTCTATATTTTCCAGGAGGGTTTACAGACTTCCCCGCTTATAACAATGATTTCTGCGTGAAGGCGCCAATGGCCAAATGAACCTGCTCCAAATCTTTACTGGAGGGTGATGGCATTTGATCCGGGAGATAACTCCCTGATACGAGTTCCCGTTATGCGACGGTCTAAAGTAACCGCTGCTGCGCTAACGGATGGGGAACCTCCCGAAATTATTGAAAAAAACTTTTAAAGGGGTGGGTATAAACCCAATCTGAACAAGGTCAAATTTAAATTATTTAAGAACGAAGAGTACTTTTTATCATCGTCACCACTCTGTCCAAATCTGCCTTAGTAAGGTTCGACCCCGACGGAAGACACAAACCAAACTCAAACAAATTTTCTGCCGTATCATTTCCATAAAAAGGCGCATCTGCAAATATGGGTTGCATATGCATGGGTTTCCACAAGGGTCTGCTTTCTATGTTTTCCTTTTCCATTGCCAGTCGCAGATCCTCCCTTGTTATACCAGTGGTTATAGATGGATCTACCAGAATGGCAGTTAACCAGCGGTTACTAAAATAGCCGGACGGTTCGTTTAAAAAGCTAATTCCTGCTATAGTTCCCAATTGATGTACGTAATACTCAAAATTGCTTCTTCTTTGTTTGATCCGCTCGTTCAATACTTCCATTTGCCCACGGCCAATGGCTGCACAAACATTGCTCATCCGGTAATTGTAACCAATATGTGAATGCTGGTAATGCGGCGCTGCATCTCGTGCCTGTGTAGCCAAAAACCTGGCCTTTACGATATAATCCGGTTTGTCAGATACCAAAGCGCCACCTCCGGAAGTCGTAATAATTTTATTACCATTGAAAGATAGAATTCCCAGCTCACCAAAAGAGCCACAGGATTTCCCATCTATGGAAGAACCGATTGCTTCAGCAGCATCCTCAATCACCGGAATTTCAAATTCGTGGGCAATGGCAAGAATCTCCTGCATTTTTGCAGGCATTCCATACAAGTGTACCGGGATGATTGCTTTTGGCTTCTTACCTTTTGCCATGCGGTCCACAATGGCTAGCCGCAAATGCTGCGGACACATATTCCAGGTATCGGTTTCACTATCTACAAATATTGGGGTAGCACCCTGGTAAACAATAGGATTAGCCGATGCGGAGAAAGTAAAACTCTGGCAAATCACTTCATCCCCGGCTTTTACTCCCAGTAGTACTAAGGCTAAATGAATAGCTGAAGTTCCGCTGCTCAATGCTGCAGCAGCCTGGGTACCGGTAAAAGTGTATAAGTCCTTTTCAAAACCATCTACATGTGGCCCCAACGGAGCGATCCAGTTGGTATCAAATGCTTCTTTTACATAAACTTGTTCATTGCCGCCCATATGCGGTGAAGAGAGCCAGATTTTGGAATTCATGAAGTGGTATTGTTGATGTTAATATTGAAAACGAGGATTGCCTTTTTTTACTTTGGGTGCAAAGCTAATAAAGTAAACCGGAGAAACAGCCCAAATCAAATTCGTAGTATGTTTCTTTGTTCCAAATCAAAAATATAGAGGAATTAAATTTCGCAAAATGGTTGAAAAACGAAAAAAAACCAACGAATATGTAATGGTCAAAACATTACCATAAAAACTTACCAATAGAGAAAAGAAAGGGAGGTTCTAAACTTGAAACACAGATGCGGATATAAAAAATAACCGTTAAAAATTAACAAAAGGAAGTTTAAAAAACCATTCCCAGCACAAAAGTGCTTTCTTCTAAGGCATAAAAAAAGCCTTTACAAAAGATGTAAAGGCTTGATTAAATGAATATGGCAGCTACCTACTCTCCCGGTTGGAATACCAGTACCATCGGCCATAAGGGGCTTAACTTCTCTGTTCGGTATGGGAAGAGGTGAACACC